>WGAM01000108.1 GCA_015494795.1 Campylobacterota bacterium | reverse complement strand
TCTAGCTCTCCTCTATCACTTGGTTTAACATTTTTAGCTTTTTCTATTACATCGTTAGGGTAAAAATAGAGACCTATTACAGCATAGTTACTCTTAGGCTTAATTGGTTTCTCTTCTATGGAAGTTACATTACCACCTTCATCAAATTCAGTTACTCCATAACGCTTAGGGTCTTTTACATAGTAACCAAAAACAGTAGCTTTATTCTCTTGTTCTGCATTTTTAACACTCTTAGCCAAAAGCTCAGTAAGTCCATGACCATAAAATATATTATCTCCCAGTACTAAACAGACATCATCAGAGCCGATAAACTCTTCACCCAAAATAAATGCTTGTGCTAAGCCATCAGGACTAGGCTGAACAATATAGCTAAACTTCATGCCAATATCTGAACCATCACCTAAAAGTTCTTCAAATCTTGGTAGGTCTTTGGGTGTTGAGATAATAAGAACTTCTGTTATAGCTGCTAACATTAAAACTGATAGTGGGTAGTATATCATCGGTTTATCGTAGATTGGCATGAGTTGTTTACTTACACCTTTTGTTAGAGGGTAGAGTCTTGTTCCACTTCCTCCTGCTAGTATTATGCCTTTCATTTTGTTTCTCCTTTAAATATGTTTTGTAACCATCCTTTGATAGAGTACTTTTTATATACTTTTTCATTGATGGCTTGAAATTTTGATTCTATAAATTCTTTCTCTATTTTTATATTATCTCGTTTAAATATTAAGATATTATTTTTATTATAGAAATCATACTCAGAAATATTAGTATTTGTAGTTAGAAGTTTCCTTCTTGCCCCTAATATTTCTAAAGTTCTCATTGTTAATCCATTTTGTAAGGGGTGATGAATATCAATTATAATTTTTGATTTTTGAATGATTTTTACAATATCCATAGTGTTCATTGAATGATATGAAATATCTTTTTTATCAATATGTTTAAATTTTTTTTTAAACAGCTTTTGAAAGAAAAACAGTATTCTACTTGGTGAATAAAAATAGAAAAACATCTTAAGATTGTTCTCTTTCGAAAATTCTTCAATATTCTTGATGATAGCATACCTATCACTATGAATAGTACCAATAAAAGCAAAGTCATATTCATACTCTTGTTCTTCTGTAATGTTTTTATAAGCGTCTATATAAAATAATGGTAAAAATTTAATATCTTTGGCAATAGCATTATCTTCTTTATCAAAGGTGAAAAATCTATCCGAAGTTTCTAATAATTGCAAAGATTTCTTTTTGTTTTTAATCGAATCCCACATATAAATATATACTTTAATATTGGGATGATACTTTGTTATTTTTTTTATTTTTTGGTTATCAATTGTCTCAGGATTGATTAATAATAAAAAATCTATTTCTAAATCCCTTGTCTCTTCAATAATATCATGATAGTAAGTATCAATATTTTTTTGTATAAAACTTTTTAAATTCAATCGAATGAAAACTTTTGTAAAAAAATCATTTTTAGGTCTCTCATCATAGTGATAGACAACTGCACCTAAATGCTCCAACTCATTTTTAATTTCTAATTCATAACCAAAAAATGAGGGAGCCAGTAATAAAACTTTTTTACCTTTAAGTTCCTGCATTATTTATATAAACCTTTCTCTTTCATTTCGTTGATACTTTGAGAAAATTTATCTTCAGATACATCTTGTAAATTGACCCATTTTACAAATTTTGAAATACCTTCTCTAAAATTAACTTTTGGTTCAAATCCTAATTTATTTTTAATCTTAGTCAAGTCTGCATAATTAGCACGTATATCACCAAGTCTATAGTTCCCAGTTATAGTAATATTAGTATCACTCTCGTATTCATCTACTAATCTATTTGCTACTGTCATAACATCTATAGCTTCACCAAATCCAACATTAAAAACTTCATAATTTGCTTCATCTTTTTCTATACCAAGTATTGTAGCATCTACAATATCATCAATATATACAAAATCACGGCTCTCTTTACCATCTTCAAAAATAGAAATATCATTTCCATTTTTAATAATAGTTGAGAATATAGATAAAATACCAGTATACGGATTACTCAATGATTGTCCTGCACCATAAACGTTTTGATATCTAAATGCAACAGCAGGTATATTTAATGACTTGCCCATTACCATAAACATCTGCTCTTGGACTTGTTTTGTTATACCATATATAGAAGAGGGGTGTATTTTACTACTTTCATCAGTTGCTAATAGCTCTACATCTCTATTACATTTTGGACATTTGACATTAAAGTCCCCATTTGCCATATCCACATCTAGTCGTTCTGTAGGATACACCAAACCATCTTCTTTACACCTATATTTACCTTCACCGTATATAGACCGAGATGAAGCTATAATCATTTTCTTAATACTATGTTTTTCATTTGCTAATATATCTAAAAATATGCTTGTACCTTTTATGTTTACATCTGTATATTTTTCTATCTTATACATAGATTGACCAGTACCAGTTTCAGCTGCAAGATGAACTACAACTTCAATATTTTGTAATGCAAGTTTCCAATCGTCATAATTTAAGACACTCCCCTTAATAAATCTTACTTTACCTCTAATCGAATTGTATAATGGCGAATTTTCTCCGTGTATTTGAGGTGAAAGATTATCTAGTACTGTAATATTGTATCCTTTTTCTATAAGCTTTAATGCCAAATTTGAGCCAATAAACCCAGCTCCACCTGTAATTAATATATTTTTATAGTTATTCATTTATAAATTCTCCTTGTTTATCTGTTTTTCTCCAACTAGAGCTTTGTTTATCATATCGTTTTACTATTTTTGCAGGAACGCCTACTATCACACTATAATCAGGGAAAGTTCCTCGTACAACAGCATTAGCTCCCACTATACATTGTTTCCCTAATATCGTTCCAGCTTGAATAACAGCACCATAACCTATAAAACAGTTTTCACCTATTTGAGTTTCTTTGATAATATATTTTTGTTTCAGAATATGCTCATTAATCTCTTGATAATTATGATCAATATTTGTAATCATAACACTTTCTAAAATTGTAGTATTTTTACCAATAATTAACTCTGCAGCAGAAGTAATATGTAAATTTTGACCTATTGATATATTATCCTCAAATATGATAGAAGAACTCTCGTCCACAACTTCAATTCTAGCATTAGGGAATATCCTCACCCTTTTACCTATAAATATTTGTTTAAAATTTCTTATAAATATGGGTTTACCTATATATGATGGTAATTCATATTTTCCAAAAAAAGGTTTGTACAGTAACCCTCTTAAAATCCAAAGTATTTTAAAAATCATCTAGAATATCCTTAACTATTTTTTTAGAAGCTATTAATTCATCATCCCTAAAGTGACCATCAATAAGATAAGTATTAAAAAAATAATTTAAAAATAATAATACATTTTCTTCTTTAGTTTTAAAATTAATAGCACTATTCAATACACTATTTAAGTTTTTCTTTTCATTTAGTTTAATACAAATATGGTTATTGTCATAGTATGAATTACCTAAAACAACTACAGGCTTAAGTTTACTTATCGCTTCTATGCCAACTGTTGAGTTATTTACAATCACTACATCTGCTTTATCTATAGAGCTATATAATTCACTCTCATCTAGTGGTATTTCATTTTTATACATAAACTTATATAACTCATTTTCATACTTACCTTTGTATAATGGATGCTCTCTTACTAATAACTGTGTATCACTTGGTAAATTTTTATAAACATCTTTAACTATCTCAAAATGATTATTATAAAAAGGACTATGATAGACCATATTTACATCATAAGGAACTTGTAAAATAAGTAAAAATATTTTTTTATCCTTGTTGTAAATATTCCTTGCAAGACTTTTGTACTCCTTATTAGTGGATTTGATTTCTTTTTCCATTTTTATATCTATAGGCAATAAACCTATCTTTGAAAAAATAAATTGAAGCAAATAATCACTTCCCCTATATATAGGGTTTCTTTTAAACTTTTCACTTCGCTCTCTATTATAAAACAAAGATATCTTTTCTTGCATATCTTCTATAGAAGTTTCATTTTTTATTTGTATATTTCGGATAGAAGCATTCGCATTTACTCCCTCTGTATCTAATATTGTTGTACCAAAGGGACCTTGCTCAAAATAATAAGTTTTTATACCTAATTCTTTAGCTTTCATATTAAAAATCTCTATAGACATTCTAGAGTCACCACTTAAAATCAATACATCAGGTTTAAAATCTAAAAGCAACTTTTCGATTATGTTTATATAAGATATAGCTTGAAGTTTTAGATTTATTTCTTCTTTTTTATTGAATAATAGATGATATTGTATAACATTATTTAAATCTATTCCTTTATATATACTATTATTTGATAAAATTTTCATATATTTATTTTTATGTAATATTTTGTTTAGCCATACATTAAAAGAGAAAAAAGAAACATTTTGCAATCGTATTAAAAAGTACAAATATCCACTAAAATATAAGCTTAAATACTTAAAACTTATATTTGTATCTTTCTTGAGAAGTTCTTTTTTTATCTCTAAAAAAAATCTTGCAAAATCATCATAGTATCCTATTGATAGTATTTTCAATTTAAACATATCTCCTTTTCGTATATTTATTTATAGTATCTGCAATAGCAAGAAAAAACATTAACCAAAACCCCATTTTTAATAAAATAAACATATTATATGCATACCATCTAGGATAAGTTGCAAAAACAAAAATGATATATATATACAATAACCTTGATTTTTGAGAATTTCTAATTAAATAATTAAATATTAAACCACCTATTAAAACACCAAGATATCCCCCCCAAATATATAAATATATTGAAGTTAAACCACCGTTACCAGGAATTTGAGCATATTTCATTGTATATAGATTAATATAAGCTTCTTCAAAATTAAAAGAAGATGGTAAAACAGTACCAATTAATGTACCAATTAATGATTTCAATCTAACCATAAAATCAAATATTCCATTTTCAATTAAACCATAGTATGTTACTGAACATACTATCACCCCTCCTTGATTATTTGACATAACACCATCATCTGATACACCTAACAAAAACGAAGATAGATTAATATTTTCCATACCAATTCTAATACCTGCATAAACTCTTATAAATATAAACCCTATAATTACACCCATGAGAATATATCTTAGTTTGAATTTAGAAGTAAAAAATAAGTTAAATATTAATAATATTATCATTAAAAAAGCTAATCTTTTTCCATATAATAAGGGTAAGACCATATATATCATTGATAATACGATAATATAGTAGCGTTTAATGCTAGTATTAGCATATATACTGGCAATAATAATGAATATAATAACATATTCCAATAAAATTGAACTTTTTGATTCTATACTATAATTGTGCGATAATGTCAATGGAGTTGTAATCAAAATGATAGGTATTAATATTATTATTACTGATGAAAAGATAAAAAACACTATATTGTTATTTCTGTATATAATACCATTCTTTGGGGTTATTATTTTCTTAGGATTTATTCCTAAAAACATTATTCTTAAAAATAATAATTGCATAAAAACAATAAAGTTTGTATAATCTATTTTTTGATACTCCAACAAATAGTGATACGGTATTCTAAAGTAATAATATGGTAGAAGGTAAATCCAATAAAAAATGGAAAAAATTAGGAAGATAACAATGAAATCATGTTGTTTATACCTATACATTAACTGAATATTAGAAAGTATTGCAATAATAATTAAAATTTTACCAAAAACAATACTCTTTAAGTCACCTAATATGGCAAATTGAAACAACAGCAAAATAAATACTAAATCAACTAATAAATATTTACTAATCTTATTTTTCATTTGATAACTTTTAATTTTTTATTTAGTAGAATAGCTACTAAAAAATAAAATATAGTAATAGCAATGCCAAATAGTAAATTGTAAATCCAATTGTGAATATTTAAAGCAAAACCAAAACTAAGTAAAACAACAAATATAGCATAAGCTTTTACATTAACTAGCTTATAAATAAAATCGATATTCAGTTTAGTTTTTATTAAAAACAACCCTATTATTTTACTCAAAAGCAATGATATACCTGTAGCAAAACTTGCCCCAACTATGCCATAAATTGGTATTAGGTATATATTTAGTAGTATATTTATGATTATAGATATAAACAGTATTATAGTTGATGCTTTAGCAAATCCATTCATGTTTAACACCTCTATTGGTGTACCTAACACAATTAACAACATATAGCTTACAGATAAAACAATTAATGCATCTGAACCATTTATATATGTTTCTCCAAATATATAGAGTATGTCTTTAGAAGCAATAACAAAGAATAGCAATACACCTAAAGATAATTCGATAGATAATTTTAAATTTCTTTTATATTTTTCTTGAACCTCTTTTATAGTAGTCAGTGCTTTCATTAAAGGTTCTGATGATTTCACCAAAGCTACAAATGGTAACATAACAACAAATGCTAACATCACACAAGTATCATATATAGCTACTTGTGTATTATCGGTATATTTACCAACCATTATAACATCTATTTTTGTAAGTAAGACAACTATAATAGTATTAAATCCTAACTGTATTGAATATTTAAATCTTTTAAAAAAATCTCTAAAGTTCACATCTTTTGTATTTAATAAAAATGGTAATTTCTTTATAGCTAAAAAAATTAAAACTATTTGAGATAATATCATAGCTAATACTAAAGAATAATAACTCATGCTAAATATAGTTAATACAATAAAAAATGGCAATCGAATAGCCCTTTGAGTTAGATTTGATAAAACAAAAGTATAATTTATCAAACCCTTTGATTTTAAACCTGCTAAAGCAAGATTAAACAAGCCCCATAAAGGTATCATGACTAGAGAATATTGAAAATATTTTAGTGAAGTATTTTTATTGAAAAAAAGTTTGATGATATAATCACTAAATAAGTACATCAATATAGTTCCACCTAATAAAAAAATTAAACCAAAATATGTTTCCTCTTTAATAATAATATTTTTATTATTCTCTTCATGTTGAACAAAATATATAATACCACTATCTCTTCCTAGTAATAAGACCATTACTAATAAAGCTATAAATGAAAATATAAATCTAAACTCACCATATACTTCAGGTTGATAAGTTCTTGTAAGATAGATAGTCGTACCAAACATTAGACCATTACCTATTATATTGCTTCCAAAACCAGTGAGAATATGATTGTATTTCTCGATTTTATTCATTAAAATTATTTAACACTTTCCAAAATTTTTCTAAAATCTTTCAAATAAACCATATTATATCCATCACTCAAAGCTTCCTCAGGATTCTCATGAACTTCAAAGAAAAAGCCATCTACTCCTACTGCATTTGCAAGTTTTGCCATATAGGGAGCATATTTTCTATCTCCTCCACTTGTTCCACCCAACGCAGATGGTTTTTGTGTTGAATGCGTTACATCCATGATGACAGGGTAGCCAAACTCTTTCATGTCTATGATTTGTCTAAAGTCAACTACTAGGTTTCCAAGACCAAACATAGAACCTCTTTCAGTTAGCATGATTTTGTTATTTCCACTCTCTTTTACTTTTGTAAGTGGGTGTATCATATCTTTACCATCAAGAAACTGTGCTTTTTTTATGTTCACTATCCTATCTGTTTTAGCAGTCGCTATTAGCAAGTCTGTTTGTCTACAAAGAAACGCAGGTACTTGGATGATGTCTATCACATCTGCTAGTGCTGATGCTTGAGAACTTTCGTGTATATCTGTGGTAAGAGGAAGATTAAACTCTTTTTTTACTTTCTCTAGTATTCTAAGTCCCTCTTCTAGTCCAGGACCTCTGTAACTAGAGAGTGATGTTCTGTTAGCTTTGTCAAAACTCGCTTTGAAGATATATGTAAAGTCTAAATCTTCTGTAATCTTTTTTATCTCTTCTGCTAGGTGCATTATCATATACTCATTTTCTATGACACATGGACCACTTAAAATAAACTTTTTTTCTTGTAGTTTTTTGTATAGTTCTTTGCTATTCATTTATATCAACCTTTTTACTTTGTATTATTAAGCTTTCTAGTAAGTTTTGAGAACCTAATATATAATCAGATATATCTCTAAAAACACCTTCTCCACCTTTAGTATCTGTTACAATATCTACATTTTCTTTTATATAAATTCTTGCATCATTAGGGGTAGCACTAAGCCCACATCTAACGAGTATTGACAAGTCTATAATATCATCGCCTATGTATGCTATTTGTTCATCTGCTAAATTATATTTTGTTTTAAAAATTTCATATTCTATAAGTTTGTCTTTTACCCCATGCTTATGAAAATTAAGTTTTAGTTCGTCACATCTATTTTTTACTACATCTGATTTTCTACCCGTTATTGCACCAACAATAAAATCTAATCTTTTAAGATGTGCTATAATTTGACCATCTTTTACATTATATTTTTTGTATTCCATACCATTATTATCATATATAATACCACCATCAGTAAAAACACCATCTATATCAAATAAAATTGCTTTTATTTTTTTTGCTTTTTCTAAAGTATTATTTGTATTAAATATCATTTAGTAGCTCCAACGCTTTTTCATAATCTTCTTGTGTATCTATACCTATTGAGTTATAGTCTGTCTCTATCATTTTTATCTTATATCCATTTTCAAGTACTCTTAACTGTTCTAGTTTTTCAAGTCTCTCTAAATAGCCTTGTTTCATGTCTGAATACTCTAATAAAAAAGCTTTTGTATATCCATATATACCCAAATGTCTGTAGAATTTTAATGGTTCTGGAATAGTTTTATGGTGATTAAGTAAGTCATCCCATTCATCTCTATGATGAGGGACGATAGATCTAGAAAAATACAGTGCTTCACTATTATTGTTTACAGTTACTTTTACAACATTATGATTTTTTAAATCCTCCACTTTGTCTATTTTATGCATAACACTAACCATTACAGGAGTATTTTTAAAACTATCGGAAAGTTGCTCTATAAGTTCAGGTTTTATAAAAGGTTCATCACCTTGCACATTTATTATGACATCACAATCTATAGACTTTACAGCTTCAGCTATTCTGTCTGTTCCTGACTCATGTGTATCTTTTGTCATAATGATATTTTTTGTAAAACTCTCACAAGATTTTTGTACTTTTTCACTATCAGTAGCGATATAAACTTCATCAATATTTTTAACTTTTAAACACTGTTCATATACTCTTTGAACTATCGTTTTGCCTCTTAAGTCTAGTAAGACCTTATTTGGCAATCTCGAAGAATTTAATCTAGCAGGTATTACGACTATAATTTTCAAGCTATACTCCTAAATCATACATTTGTACAATACCAGTGAGTTTATCACTTTCATCTACAACTATTAAAGAGTTAATTTTTGCTTCACTCATAGCCTCACTTGCTTGTATAAGTTTTTCATTTGCTTTGATTAATTTCGGATTTATACTCATTATATCTTTTGCTTCTAAACTAAAAAACTCATCTTGTTTAGTTTCCATAGCTCTACGAATATCACCATCTGTTATAACGCCTTTGATGTTTTCATTATCTACAACTATCACTAATCCACACTTGCCATCTGTAATTTTATTGATAATATCTTTAATAGATGACTCACTATCACAAATTGGAAGGTTATCCTTTTTCATTACAAAATTAACAGTAGTTAAAAGTTTTCTTCCTAAACTTCCACCAGGGTGAAATTTGGCGAAATTTTCATCTTTAAAATCTCTTAGTTTCATAAGTGCTACTGCTATAGCATCACCCATAACTAAAGCTGCTGTCGTTGAACTTGTAGGAGCTAAATTTAGAGGGCATGCTTCTCTCTCTATAGCTATATTTAAATGATAATCTGTGTTTGTACCTAAAGTAGATTGAGGGTTACCACTCATGGAAATAGTTATATTTCCTTGTGATTTTAAAAATGGTATAAGTTTTAAAACTTCATCTGTTTCACCAGAATTTGAAATAAGAAGTAAAATATCTTCTTTTTCAATCATACCTAAATCACCATGATAGGCTTCTGCAGGATGAAGAAAAAAACTTGGAGTTCCAGTACTAGCTAAAGTAGCAGCAATCTTTTTACCAATAATCCCAGATTTACCCATTCCTGAGATTATAAATTTTCCATTAGACTCATAAATTGATTTAATAGCATTTTTAAAATCATCTGTTAATAGACTTGATAAATTGGCTATCTCTTTTGATTCTATTTTAAATACTTCTTTTGCTATATTTTCAATGTTCATATTTTTATCCATCATCTCATAACCTCTCTCTTATTTATCTCTATCTCTAAAATATTACAAACTCTATCAAACAACTCTCTTCTAAACTCTAAAACTTCTTTTATCTCTTCTCTTGATAGCATTTTTCTATCTCTTGGAGGATATGAGCCTCTTATATGATAAGTTGTGATTATATCCATACTATCCCTTTTTGTAATATATCTATTTTATAAAAATAGTCATCTCTCTCTTTAATATATTGTGTAGGTGCAGAAAGTATATCAAAACCAATTTTGTACTTATATATCAACTCTCTTAGTTTTTTTCGTGCTTCTAATTCATAATAAAATGTGTTATCTAAAGATAAATCATCTTTCAATAAAAAAGGTCAATATCGCTATCTTCATTTGGAGTACCATAAGCATAAGAGCCAAATAAGATAATTTGATTTGGTTTAAGTGGCTTAAGTCGTTTTATGATTTCTGTTTTAATTTTTTCTATATTTATCAAAACTACTCCTTTCATTATTTACCTTTATTAAAAAAAGGCTCTAAACTCATTTGATAATAATAATTCACTTATCATCTAAAATCTCCAATAATTAATAGTAATATTTTACAACTTTTTTATTAAATTAAAATTAAGGGGGGGTAACTCTTTACTTTTATCTGACTCAGACTAAAAAAATCTTTTTTTAGAGGATTAATCATAATTTATTATCTGAAGAGATATAGAAATTACTTCCTATAATCAATAATCTATACTCCATTTAATATAATTCCTGATGATTTCATCTTATGGGTCTTTTTAAAGTTTTCAAAATCTATAATATAGTTTTTAAAGCTAACATTTGCTCTTAGAATAAATAGTACAATATCGCTATATTGAAATAGTAGCCTTGTATCTGAATATGGGATTAAAGATGGTGTATCAAATATAATATAGTCATAAATCTCTTTTAACTCCTCTATTAACTTTTCAAATTTATTATTCATTAAGAGTGTGGACTCATTTGAAACTATAGCTCCCCCTGGTATAAAATCTAAATTTGCAGTAATATTAATTAAAATATCAGAAATCTCTATATCTTGTAGTATATAATTACTAATACCTATACTATTTTTTCTCTTAAACTCATTATGTAGTTTAGGTTTTCTCATATTTAAATCTATCACTAATACTTTTCTATTTATCTCTGAAAAAATTCTAGCTAAATTTGCAGAGATTATAGTTTTCCCCTCTCCATCTATAGTAGATGTGACTAATATTATATTACAACTACTATTTTGATGAATAGAGGATAGTTGAAGATTAGTTCTAACCATTCTGAAGTCCTCTTTAGATAATCTATTATTTTTTCCCTCTCTTATCTCACCTAATATTATACTATTAGTAAGAGGTATAATATCATTTAGTTTTCGTATTTTTTTATTTAAAGACTCTTTAAAGAATATAAAAAATATACCAAATATAAATCCTGTAACTGCACTTACTATTAAAATAAGTCTTTTTTTAGGACTGTCTGGTTTTTTTGCAATATAGGCATCTTCTAAAATCTTAGTATTAGCTCTCATTGATACTTTAGATACTTCTATTTCTATTCTATTTTGCAAAAGTGTAGAGTATATACTTTGATTAAATCCCCAGTCTCTTTTTAACTCATTATGAGCCATTTTTTTAGATGGCATTGATTTCAATAGTTTCTCTCTCTTATTAATATCTTTTTCCAACACTTCTAATTTTCTTAACAGAGTCTTTTTAACCATTGAGATATTTGTTAATATATTCTCTTTTGTAATCTCTCTATTTTTTTGAAACTTTTCTAAATTTATTTCAATATTATTATAAATTTTATCTATTAATCTCTCTATCTCTTTTTTCTGTTTAATTACTTGTGGGTGCTCTTCAGTAAAATCTGATAAGAGATTTTCTAAAATATTATTTTTATTTTTTAAATCTTCTATAAAAGATGCTATCTGTTTATTTGAAGTGACAGATTTATTTATATTCTCTTTCTGTAACTCAAGCTCTCTAATCTTCTCACTGCTACTTATAAAACTATCAATAAGAGGCTGTATAGAGGTTGTATCTATCCCTACTCCCATTAATGGTACACTAGTTATAATATCACCTCTGTTTAAATTGTTAATAAAATTATTAATCTCTTTTATCTGTAATGATATAGTATCTATACCCTGCTTTTTTTTATCTATATCTTCTAAAAGAAGTGCTGGATCACTCATAATAGCTATACCACTCTTCTCTTCATATTTTTCTAATCTTTTTACTCTTGTATTTAAATTTTTACGAATATCATATATCTGTTTGTCTATAATTTTAAGTTGTCTATTTAACTCATTTTCTCTCTCTTCACGAGTATCTCTTATAAAACTTTTTGCAATTTGAGAAACAATCTCTTTTGTCTTTTTAGCTAAAGTTCCTTTATACTCCAATTTAAACATATTAGAGGCACTTTTTATATCTTCTATATTAAGATTATCAATAATTTTATCTATTTGAGCATCTTTATCTAATTTCTTAAAAATATAGATTTTATGTTTAAAAGTATTATATATGTAGTTAGTAATAATATTATCTTTCTCTTTTTCCATATCATAAGGGTCAACACCTTCTCTTTTTGATATTTTAACTCTAAAGTGACTATTATTAACTAACTCTCCATAACTATGCTCTTTTTTATAATTTATAGCTTTTACCTCTAATATATATCTTTTACTATTAATAGGTTTCAGTTTAAATTCCTCTCCATATAGCTCTATATCTTTAATTTTTAGATTAATTTTAAAATTATTAAACTTCTCAAACTCTATTTTTTTAAAATTTCTCTCTATATAATACTCCATACTAATATTTAACTTATTAAGAAGAGTAGCAATATATTTTCTTGATTTTAACTTAATCTTTGCAGTTTTTATATCTATACTTCCACTAACTCCTCCTAATCCTAAACTACTTAACATACTATTCTTTAACATAGTAAGTCCACTCTGACTTTTCTCTTCTAATGCTATTATTGTATTGGAGCTATATATATTTCTAGACCAATATAGATAGATTATAGCCAAGAATATAAACAAAAAAGTTATATATAGAACAGTTTTTAAATTCTCTTTTATTGTAGTAAATAACTCACTTAAATCTATCTCATCTTCTTCTATAATATTTTCATGAACATTCATACTTTTCCTTATTTCATATTTGGATGTTTAATTGAGTTTATTAAATTAGATGTGCCTAATGTATCTATATTTAATAGTGTTCCTGAGACAGTTCCAATTGCATTTATAAGAGGTAGATAGTTATCAATTCCAAGTTTAAATGCTTTTGAACTTCTTGGCTCTACATATACTATACTATTATTTGCTAACATTAAGTTGTCTATATTTAGAGTATTAAATTTAGTAAGATTTACTGTTCTTAATATACTTCTTCCGTTAACTTTACTAATAACTCGTATTCTACTTAAAACTCCATCATCAGTTACACCACCAGACTTTGATATAGCCTCAATTAAAGATATACTACTTCCTACGATAGGAACTAACCCCTGTTTTCTTACCTCTCCTAAAACATATACTCTATGGTTAGCTATTTTAGTCTTTACATAAGGCTCTTTAAGATATCTTGCATAAGCTTCTGTTAGTTTTCTATTTAACTCTTGAGTTGTAAGTCCTGCAACAGAAACCTCTTTAATAAGTGGTAAATATATTGTTCCATCTGGCTCTACAATATATTTATTTCTAGGGTCATAATTGTTAACTCCAGAGTTTAATATATTAGTATCTCTTAAGATATTAGATTTCTGGTTCATATTATATATATCTATTATTAAAACATCATCAGGAAGTATTCTACTCTCTATTGTGACATTTAACTCTTGTGGTAGTTGATTTAACTCCTCTTTTTGGGTTTGAAACATTGTATATTCTTTAATACTACATCCATTAAATAGTATTATGAAAGCTATAAAAACTATCCTCATTATCCCTCTTTATAAATTTTTTTATAAATAGTATTTTACCTAAATATAATAAAGATAAAAGAGGTTAAAGTGGAATTATGATATTATGATAAATAAATATAAAATAATAGGATTATTTAAATATGTTAATTTTAGGGAGAAAGTATCAGTTTACAGAGCTTGAACTTAATACTTTAAATAAAAAATTCAAAAATATTGTTATTATAAAATATAGAAATAGAGTTCAAGATGAAGTTTTACAAGAGATAGAAGAGAATATAAAATATAATGAATTTAATTTAATAGTTCTTAATACTAAAGCATCTATAGGAGATGATGTTATTAGATATTTAATAAATCTACAATTTAAGATAAGAGATAAAAAAATTAGAATTATTACTATAGAAAATTTTATGGAAGAGTTTTTAAAAAAATGTTATATTCCAACAGACCAAAAAGATTTAACATTTTTAGAAAATATAAAACCATATACTATATATCAATATATCCTAAAAAGGATTATAGACCTATCTATATCCATACCCCTTGCCATCTTTACATCTCCTATTATGCTCTATTCAGCCTATAGAATAAAAAAAGAGTCTCCAAATGGAGGTATATTTTTTAGACAATTAAGAGTTGGTAAAAATGGCAAAGAGTTTGAGTGTATTAAGTTTCGTAGTATGCATAAAGAGTCATCATACTTTAACCACTATACCCAAGTAAATGACCCACGACTATTTAAATGGGGGAAAAGTATGAGAAAAACACGAATTGATGAACTACCACAACTCCTTAATGTTCTAAAAGGGCAAATGCATATAATAGGACCTAGAGCAGAATGGAATGAATTAGTTCAAAAATATAAACAAGAAATTCCATACTACAATGAACGGCATATAGTAGCTCCAGGTATTACAGGTTGGGCACAAGTCTGTTACCCTTATGGAGTAAATTCTAAAGATGCTAAGCAGAAACTTATGTATGATTTATACTATATTAAACATTGGAATTTATG
>WGAM01000107.1 GCA_015494795.1 Campylobacterota bacterium | reverse complement strand
AGATGATTTTTTTATTGACCAAAAGGGCAAACCTACACAAAAACCTACTACTCGTTGGGTTTTTCAAACTTTTATTGATATTCATCTTCTTTCTATTGGTGATACTCAACAGATTGTTATGAATTTGAAGGATTATCACCATACTTTACTTAGGGTTTTAGGGTATGATTATTTAATTAATTATTTGTTAATTTCGGGGTGGGGAATATCAGTAGAGGCTGAAAGCTACCTAAAAGAGGAGCAGATAGAGGGTGCTATGCTTTTACAAATCCATGATAAGCTTATATTTGAGATAAAAGAGGAGATTGTCGATGATGTTGCTTTAAAGCTTAAATATATTATGGAGAATATTATGGAGTTAGATGTTCCTTTAGTCTGTTCTGTAAGCATTGGGGACTCTTGGGGGAGTTAAAGTGGCTATAGCAAAGTATGAATTTTAAATACTTTGCTTTATTGTTCTTATCTATGATTACCTCTATTAGAATTTTGATTACCATGATTGTTAGAGTTATTATTGTTCATTCTGTTGTCTCTATCAGAGTTATGATTTTCTTTGTCTTTAATTTCTACAAAAGAACCCATAGCCAATTTTCCACCAATAGAAAGATAATCTACAACTTTTTTAGTTGTTAAATCAACTTTTACAAAAGCACCCTCTTCTGTTAAAAACATATAGAAGTAATGACCATCTCTTGAGAAGTGATATTTTGGGTGAGCTTGTGTCTGTACAGAGCCTAATTCATCTTTAGCCAATTTACTAACTTCAATATCTGCTATCTTCTCATGAGTCTGTGTATTCATAAGTGTAATAAAACTATCTTTATGGTTAATAACAACTGCAATATTACCATGTTTCATTTCAGCTGTATGTCCTGCACCCATTCCTGCTTTAATAGTTTTTATAATATGCATTGGTGAAGTACTATAATCTACTATAAAGAGATTTCCTTCATCTGAACCAACATAGATTGTCTTTTGGTCTTTTAAAAAGTTGAGATGGTGAACACCCATAATATCAGGAGAGAGTCCCTCTTTTTTTATCTCTAAATTCTCAACAATAGATAATCCTTTCCCCTCTAAAAACTCTAACTTTAAAACCGATGGATAAACACCTTCTGAACCCTCTGCTGTTGCATAGAAAATGGTTGATATTTGCATTCCATGTTTACGTCCATGTTGTCCATGTATCTCTGGTGGAATAAGGTTATGAACAGGTGATGGGGTTTTAATCTCATTTACTTTTGTTGTGTTCCAAGTTCCATCACTATTTTTCTCAATTTTATAAGTAGAGATTGATTTGTTTTGACGGTCAATTAGAATAAAATGGTTTTCATTTAACCAATGAGGGTGTCCTGAAGCCATTGTACCACTAGCTAAATAGCTATGTCCACTGGTTGTTGGCTTAGTTACAACATTGTTTCCAACTATAGCTATAACGGTATCTGTTTTACTGTCTATAATGGCTACCATTGGTTTGTCAACACCTGAAACAGCTACTAATCCTGTCTCTTTTTCAACATCAATACTTCTTGGGTGAAACGGTAATCCAATATTTTTTCTAATGGTATTTGTAGCAGAGTCCAAAACACCAATAGCATCACTTCCTCTGTTATCTACATACATTTTAGGTGTTGAAGAACCATGAGATGCTCTTGTTTTAATAACCTCTGCTGCATAACTTACACTATTGCCTGTTGGAATCTTGTCAAGAACTTTCATATTTTCAACATCAACAACAACAATAAGGTTGTTTGCCTTATCTCCAAAGTAGGCTTTTGTCTGCTCTGATAAAGAGTGATTTGAGTATTGAGTTACTCTATTACTATTTTGAAGTTCATTACGACTTTGCCTTAAATGCTCCTGTGTCTCTTGTCTTGTTACTACTCTTCCTCTATACTTTTCATCATTGGCTTTAATCTCATCTTTCATATCTAAAAGAACAGAATCATCTTTTGGTACTTCATTAAGGTCAAGTTTTTTAACAGCATTACTAACTTCAATCCCATTAGTTGCGTTTCCATCTCTATCTAATGTTTGCAAGAAACGTGCTGTATCAAGATTGTCTTCTAAAATAGTAATATTATCTTTTAATGTTGAAGCACTTACTTCCCTTAAAATAATGTTTCCTACTTTAAAAGTACAATTTTTATTCTCTTCAAAAGTAAATTTACCATCTATATCTGTTGTACCTGATTGTGTTCCACAAACATAATCTACACTAGCAATAGCCGAATCTACATAGTAACCCGTACTTATATTAGAAGAGGTATTAGAGGTACCTTCTCCACAACCTACTAAAAAAAGAGAAGCTATTGCTATTGAGCTTAATCTTATTGACTTTTTCATCTATTATCCTTAATATTGTTTTTCTAAATAGATTATACATTTAAAGTATTAGTCAATTATAAGCAGATAGTTAACTTTTTTGTCAATAGATTAGATAACTATACTTTAGACAAAAAAAGAGGAAATAAAGGAGAATATTAGAAAAAGGTGATTATTGTGAGATATGCAAATCACTATAATAATCATACAAATTATACTAGAAAGTATCTAATATAAAAATAAAGAATTGCTACTAAATTTAATAAAAGCAGAATTAATAAGTAACAGTGATTATCTAACTGAATTAGCAATGATGGTAAATCCAAAAAAATACCCTAGTATCCAAAAGCTATTCAGTAGAGTCAAATTTGACTATGTAACTATACAGATAGAGATAATCTTGATGATATTAATGTTTTTTAACATAGATAAAATATCAGTATCAATAGATGACAGTATCGTCTATCGAAGTAGGAATAAAAAAGTACCAAATGGACATAAACAGTTTGACCATGCTAATAAAGCAAATCGTTCAAGTTTTGTATTTGGACAGAAGTGGTTAGCCTTTGGACTTACCATTGAGATAGGTAATAGAAGAATCACTCTACCTCTATTTATCTATCTTGTAAAGCCCCAAAAGAATCTCATATTAACCACTATAGCTATCTTAAAAAAGATAAAACAGGTAATTGACAAAAGAGGATTATCAATAGAGGTAGAGATACTCACAGACAGTTGGTTTGCAAGAGCAAGGCTTATATTACGGGCAAAGCACCAGTATGGGTTCTCCACTATTACGATGGCAAGAAAAGATTTAGCTATTTATAAATTACTCCCATTTAGAAGAAAAGGAACAAAGGGAAGACCAAAGATAAAAGGGAAACGAATAAAACCAAAACCAGAGGATTTAAAAAAAAGTAGAACACTTAATATTTATGGAAGAGAGGTTGAGGTTAAATACAAAGAGGTAATTGGTAAAGCAAGATTTTTAAACTATGAGACAGTTAAAGCAGTATGGGTATTTTTTGAGAATAGTAAATCTATGCGTCTAATAATTGCAACAGATGAGAAGTTGTCAGGAGAAGAGATTATTAAAAGATATGCAAAGAGATGGGATATTGAACCAATGTTTAATGAGTTAAAAAACCGTTTTAGATTTAAAGATATTATGATGCATACTCAAAAGAGCTACTATCAATTTCTCTATTTTAAACTCTGGTGCTTTATAATTTTAAAGCTATCTTCT
>WGAM01000106.1 GCA_015494795.1 Campylobacterota bacterium | reverse complement strand
ATTATTATGAGTAGAGAGGAGATAGAAAAGTTTAACAGTAGAGTAGCCTATATAGAGAAGAAAATTACAAATTTTAAGGATATAGGCTCAAAATATAGTGGTAGTTGGGTTAAAAAGAGTATAGATGGTATGTTAAAGGTGGTTTCACAACAGGCACAATATTTTGAAGATGGAACTAGAATTCCTAATAGTTTTTTTGGTGAGTTAAGAGACTATATGGATATGGGAGCTATAGAAAATAGTGTAAAAACTCGTTATGCTCTAACAGTTAAATATGCAAACCAAAAGATTGTCCCAACAGATTTATCTCTATTAAAGGGTAAAGAGGAGATATTTTTTGATAGAAATCAGAACTCTGCATTAGATATTGGAACACCTATTGCTATTTTACATACAACAAAAGATGGAAAGTGGCACTATGGAATAGCACCTACAAGTTCAGGGTGGGTTAGAGATAAAGATATAGCTTTTGGAGAAAAATCAGATATAGATGGGTTTTTAAGTACAAAAAAATTTATTGTTACAACTGAACCGAAGAGTTCTATTAAAATAGCAGGAAAATATTATGACTACTTAAGAATGGGAGTTAGATTACCATATATTTTAACTATTGATAATAATATTATGGTATTAGTTCCAACTAAAGATGAGAATGGAAAGCTTATTCTTAGTAATGGTACAATTAGATTAAATAATATTCATAAAGGTTATTTAGACTATACAGCAGATAATATATTAATAGAAGCTTTTAAATTTTTAAATGCACCCTATGGTTGGGGTGGCTCATTTGGAGAGCAGGACTGTTCTAAATTTATTCAAGAGGTATATGCTACTGTAGGAATTAAAATGCCTAGAAACTCATCATCTCAAAGTATGGTAGGTGATAAGTTTTTAGATTTGACTAATTTATCTAAAGATACTAAATCAAATCTTTTGATAAATTCAGCACATATTGGCTCTACTATTATTCATCTAAAAGGGCATATTATGCTATATATAGGTGAATATAAGGGAGAGCCTTATGTTATTCAGACTGTATGGGGAGATTCGAGGAGACACTATCCTTTAGGCAGGACTGCTGTAACATCTCTAAATTTTAATAACTATCTTAGTAAGATAGATAGAGCTACTCTTATAGAGTAGCTTTTTAAAAGTCATAAGTTACACCTGCACTAAATGCATCTAGTTGTGGAGCATGTTTTTTAGCAACAAGTCTTTCATAATCTAAGAAAAATCCTATTCCTTTCTCTTGATTACCCTTTCCGTCAAATTTTCTTGAGTATATTCCATCTTTTGGAATATCTTTAGATAAATCAAACTCTAAACCACCACCAAAAGCCATACTCTCTGCATTTAAATGTGGAGTATTTGCACCTTTTACCCTTGTTTTTGCAAAACCTAATAGAGTATATAGATTAGTTATATCCCCAAGTGGTATCATAGGTTTTATAAAAAGTCCTGTATGAGAGAGTGACATATCTTCATCTTCTGCAAAACTTATAATGCCTCTTGCCTCTACACCAATATATGGATTGTAGTCATATCCAACTCTACCTAAAACAGCCATATTATTCTCTTTATTTGAAATCTTTTGAGTAATTGAGTTATTTGTACATTTACATGTATCATAATATCTACTACCTGTAATTCCAAGTCCTACATAAAAACCACTTGGATTTATCTCTTTTTTAGAAGGAGGGGGAACAACCTTTACATGCTCTTTTATAATAATAGGGGTTGGTTCTACCTTTATAGGTTCTTCTATTGGTTTAATATATGTTTCTGGCTCTGCATTTTCGGTTGCTAACTCTACATCATTAGTCTCATAGGGAGTTACTTTTTTTATATCTCCTCCTCCATAGCATAGAAAGCTTATTGATATTATAGTAATAGTTAATAGTTTTATATTTTTCATCTTATTATACCTTTAATTTTAAATATATTGATTATATCTAAAATTAAATTTTCTTTAAATTAAAAATTTAATAAGATTTTGAATTTTTTTTTAATATAAAATAGATAATTATTGCGATAGATAACATAACTAAACTCTGTATCTGTCCCATTGTAACCCAATTATCATATATATAACCTAGTTGAATATCTGGTTGTCTCCAAAATTCAGATATAAATCTCATTATACTATATAGTATCGCATATAATACCATAAGTTCACCATCAAAAGATTTTTGTTTTCTATATAAAAATAGAATAACAGCTACAATAAATCCCTCTAAAAACCCCTCATATAGTTGAGAGGGGTGTCTTAAAACACCATTTACATATATGCCCCATGGCACATCTGTAGCTCTTCCTATTAACTCTTGATTTAAAAAGTTTCCAATTCTACCAAATATATATCCTACAGGAATTGAAAGTGCTACTATATCTACTATTTTAGGGAGTATATTTGGATTTTTTCTTGAAAAAAGATATGAACTAATAATAGCTCCAACCACAGCACCATGATAGCTCATTCCTCTAATCCCAACAAACTCTCCATTATGAAAAGGGTTAAAAATCTGCCAAGGGTGATATATATAATATATTGTATTTATATCATAAAATAGAATATACCAAATTCTAGCACCTAATATAATTCCTATCTCTATCCATATAAAATAGTTATCTAAAACTTCAATCTCTATATTAATAGAGTCTTTTTTAATAATCCATTTAGCAAACCATAGAGCAGTAAGTAGTGCCGATATATACATAATTCCATACCAATGTATAGATATGATACCTAAATTAAAAGCTATAGGGTTAAAGTGTTCATAAATATGGTTCCAATATTCCAATTTTTACCTTTTTAATTTTTATTATAGATTAACTTCTTAAATGATATTATTCCATAACTTTATATATATAAGGATTTATTATTATAAAAATATTAATGATAGAAGATGATTATGAACTTTCTCAAATCTTAACAGAGTATTTAAATAAGTTTGATATTGATGTTATTGATGCAGAAGAGCCATATATTGGACTATCTCTCTTAACTCAACATAAGTTCGACCTTATTATTTTAGATTTAACACTTCCGGGTATTGATGGATTAGAGGTTATTCCAAAAATTAGAAAAAACTCATCTATCCCTATTATTGTCTCTTCTGCTAGAGATGATATAACAGATAAGGTAATTGCCTTAGAGAGAGGGGCAGATGATTATATGCCAAAACCTTATGACCCAAGAGAGCTTGTAACTAGAATAAAGACTATCCTTAGAAGAGTAAAAAATAGTAGTGAAAAACCTACTAAAAAATCTATATTTGAACTCAATTACAGTGCTAGAAGCATAACTTTTAATAATAGACTATTGGAGTTAACAGCTGCTGAATTTGATATTTTATCCATATTAATTAAACAGAAAAATCATGCCGTATCAAGAGAGCAGTTACTATATGAGAGTGAACATATAGATGATAATAGCTCAATTAAAAATATTGATGTAATGATTTCACGAATAAGACATAAATTATCCAACATAGATAATAAACATACATATATTAAACCTGTTAGAGGTGTGGGGTATCTGCTTACTGAAGAGGTATAATAAGATAAAAAAGCTACTATATTTTGACTAAAAAATAGTGATTATAAAAATTCAAGTCAATATAATTAATTGTTTTGAGGATATTTTTGATACACTTAAAATACTAATATTATCATCTATAATTTTATAGAAATAAAAAAGGATAAACATGACCATTACACTAAATATTCAAAATGAACAGCTTTTTGATAAGATAATATGGCTTTTGAGTCGTTTTAAAAATGATGGGTTAGAAATTATTACAGATATTCAAAAAAATATATCTACTCCAATAGAACAGAAAAATAAATTTTCTGATTTTGCAGGGATTTGGAAAGATAGAGATATAACACAAGAGTCTTTAAGGGAACAAGCTTGGAAATGATAGTTTTAGATGCAAATGTATTGATTGAGATTTTAAAAGATAATCAATCAACCATTAAGAAAGTAGAATCTTTTAATTCTCCATTGGCTATCTCTGCTATTACGGTTATGGAACTTTTTTATGGAGTATTGAACAAAGCAGAGGTTAAAAAGCTTGAAAAGTTTACTACTCTTTTTGAAGTTATTGATATAAATGAAGCCATCTCTAAACAATCTACTACACTTATTAAAACTTATGCTAAAAGTCATAACTTAGATATTCCTGATGGGCTTATTGCTTCGACTGCTTTGGTTTTAAATGCTCCTCTTTTTACTTATAATCTTAAGGATTTTCGATTTATTGATGGATTGGAGTTTGTTTAGGTGGTATATTTATGATGATAAAAAATATATTAAAAGATGAGTTGTGGAATGCTATAAAGAGTAGCTATGAAAGTGAGGATTATACAATAGCTATTTTAAATGCTATATCTTATGTTAGAGATGTCATACGAGAAAAATCTAATTTAGAACTTGATGGAATAGATTTAATTAATCAAGCCTTTAGTGAAAAAAATCCTAAAATAAAAGTTAATAAACTACAAACTAAAAATGAAAAAAATATTCAAAAAGGATTAAGAGAGCTTCTTATAGGAATATATACACATATAAGAAATCCTAGAAGTCATGATACATATAAAGATACAAAAGAAGATGCTTTAGCAATTATATTGTTTATTAATTATTTATTAAAAACAATTGATAGTTCCAAGAGTTTTTTCTCTATAGATAATTTTATTAATCAAGTATATGATAAATATTTTTATCATGAAAAAGAAGAATATCCTCAATTACTCATTAAAGATATACCAAATAGGCAGTTAGAGAATACATTTTATACTTTATATCAATCTATTTCTAATAATCTGTATAATAAAGATAAGAAGTCTTATGGATATTATAATAATGAACCTGAAATTAACCAAAATGGTATGGATTCATTGAAATTAATTATTCCTATTTTGTTAAATAAGCTTAAAAATAAGAATGAGAGTATTTTTGAAAAAATTTCAAATGATTTAATGAAATTAACAAAAGATACTGAATTATTCTTTAAATTAATGATTTTTCTTCCTAATTGGAATAACTTAAGTAGAGTACTTTAATTAAAAGTTATTAATATGTTAAGTCAGTGGGAGGAAAAAGATTCTGGTCTTTTTGTACTTCAAAAAAATATTCTAGAAGATGGATGGAAATATTTTAATTCTGAGGATAAGGATATGATTAAACAAGGGTTAATCTCGTTTCATAAAAATTATTCTATTGATGGGGATAAACTAATATTTGATATTTTTTTGGATCCTGACTTTTAACAATATTGCGTAGGGGACGACATGGAATAAAAATGGAAAATTTCGAAAATTATCAAGCTATGAAGTTCTACTTTTACAACAAGCAGGTAATGCAATGACTATAAGTGTAATAGAGGAGATTGCTAGAAATTTAATGAAAGCTATAGGAAAGCAAAAGATGACAGAAAAAGAGATATTATTAAGAGAGAGTTTTAAGATTAATCCTGCCGAGTTAATTAAGCAAAAATAGATTTATTATGATTAGAAATATATCCATTAATACATTTTTAAATGTACTCTTTACACTTGTTCTATCTCTTTTAATTACAGCTCTATTTTTCTTTATCTCATGGGATAGAGAGAGACAGAAGAGAGATGATATATCTAGGTATCAGTTAATATCAAATGCTCTTCTATCAACTGCACAATTAAATCCTTCAAAAGAGGAAGTAGAGAGGTTCTATAAAAATTCAAAGGTAAAACCTGTTGCAATTAATGCAAATCGTCTCCTGATTTTAAGTAAAGGAAAAGTGATATTTGAGGGGGAGTCTGTATATGGTAGAATGCAGATTTTTGAGATAGGTGATAATAGATATATATATCTTCAGAGATATGGTTTTAATCTTATGTTAAAAGATATAAAATCTAAATATATTCGTATTAGAGTTACTATATTAGTTGCAATACTTATTGGAGTTCTATTTATATTTTTATATATTGCAATTAGAAAAAAACTATCCCCATTAAAAAATATAAATCAGAAGATTTTAAAATTTGCTAGAGGTGATATGAATGTAAAGATAAAATATAAGAGTGATGATGAGATAGGACAGATTGCACAGAGTTTTGATAATGCAATATACCATATAAAGTCTCTTATTGAGTCTAAAAATCTATTTATGAGAAATATGATGCATGAGCTTAAAACTCCAATTACAAAAGGTAGAATTGCTGTAGAGATGATAGAAGATAGCAATAGTAAAAAGACTCTTATTAGAGCATTTGAGAGAATGAACCAGTTAATTGGAGAGTTAGCATATATTGAGAGACTTACAACTCAAAATTTTAATCCAGAGCTACAAGAGGTCTCTTTAGATGAAATTATAGAGAAGAGTCTAACACTTCTTATGTCCAATAGAGATAAAATCTTTATCTCAACTCAAAATAGTAAAATATTTACAGATATAAAACTACTCTCTCTTGCACTAAAAAATTTAATAGATAATGCTATAAAATATTCTGAAGATAGAAAAGCATCTATTATCGCAGATAGTAAATCAATTAAAGTCTTGTCTAAAGGTAGAAGTTTAGAACACCCTTTAGAGTATTATCTTGAACCATTTACACAAGAGGAGAAGAGACAAAAAGGATTTGGATTAGGTCTATATATTGTAAATAATATTTTAAATAGATTGGATTATAGATTAAACTATTGCTATAAAGATGGTCAAAATATATTTGAGATTATTTTAAAAAAATAGGTACAACGATAAGCCGTGTTCTGTCGTTGGGTAGTTATTTATCTAGGCATATTGTCACCAATATGCTCCAGCGAGACACCAATGCCAACTAAATGGCTTTGTGAGATTTTTACCATGTGCCTCTTGCTACGGACAGGGTTTACCTAGCTACCTATGTTACCATAAGTACTGGTGGTCTCTTACACCACCCTTTCACCTTTGACCACCCACTATTAGAAATAGGGGAGAAAAAGAGAGGGGACTCTTTTAGGGAATATAGTAGATGGTCGTCTTCTCTCTGTTGCACTTGCCCTTAGATTGCTCTAGCCACCCGTTAGGTGGAGTCCTATCTCACTTGTAGCACGGACTTTCCTCTCGTAACACAAAGTTACCAGCAACTACCTGTTGTACCTATAAACAAATTATATCTAATTTTTTACTATTTTAGTTTAAATAGCAGGAGCTTTCCACATAGATTTAGTCAATCCCCTATCCACTAACTCTAATTGAGTTTTATATATCTTTTGCCATCTATCTTTTATCTGATTATACTCTTTATGATTTACCATATTTGGTTTAACCTCTCTATCCCATTTTACCATATTTTTTACAGCCTCTTCTATAGAGTCATATACTCCTATAGCTAGATTTGATACTATTGCACCACCAAGTGCTGTTGCCTCTTTTACCATTGGGATTTTTATACTCTTGCCTGTAACATCAGCTAATATTTGAGACCAAAGTTTACCTCTACTTGCACCACCTGCAAAGATAATAGTATTGTTACTAACATTTGAAAATCTAAATATATTCTCTAAGTTTATAGAGCTTACTATACAAGCATTCTCTTCTAAACTTCTAAACATAGAGGCACGATTACAGATATTTGGGTCTAAATTTAAATTAATAAAAGATGGAGAAGCATGATACCACTTATTGTATCTCATAATATCACTAAAAATTGGAACTATTCCATAAGAGCCAACTGGAACCTTTTTGGCATTCTCTTCTAATATAGAGTAAACATCTACTCCCCTTTTCTTAGCTTCAATCTTCTCCATATCACAAAAGGCATCTCTAAACCATCTAAGAGTTAATCCACTAAAAAATGTAATTCCCTCTGCTTGTGACAGATTTTTTATAATATGTGGATTGACTCTAATACTCATATCATTAGGAGGATTTATATCTGATTTAATATTTACTACCTGTTGCCAAAAACTACCACCTAAAATAGCTACATCTCCCTCATTGATAGCTCCAAGTCCAACTGCACCAAGTTGAACATCACCACCACCCATTACAACAACAGTATCTTCAGTTAATCCTGTCTGCATACTAGCCTTTTTTGTAACTTTACCTATAACAGTTGATGGCTCATATATTTTTGGAAATATATTATCTTTTAAGCCTACCTTTTTAGCCTGAGTAGGACTCCAATCTCGACTTTTAAGACTGAATATACCTGTAGTTCCACTATTTGATGGCTCTGTAGCTATAACATCAGAGAGTTTTGCTAAAATCCAATCGCTAATCATAGATATTTTATCTACTCTCTCATAGATTTCTGGGTGATTATTTTTTAGCCATAAGAGTCTAGGTAATGCACCTAGAGCAAAGGTTTGACCCGACTCATGATAAAACTCCTCTTCTAAATTTGGAAATTTTTCTCTAAGAGATTTAACCTCTTTAAATGCTCTAGCATCAACATTGGCAACTCCCCATATCTCATGACCAAACTTATCATATAGGATTATCCCCTCTCTCATACTAGATGCTGTTACTGCTTTTATCTCATTAGCCTCAATCTTAGCATCTAACATTGCTTTCTTAATACATCTACATACTAATCCCCAATTAGCAGTATAGTCAAAACTCATTGACTCCTCAACAAAAGCTTCAGCTATATGTACCCACTCCTCTTGACCAACTCCACACTGATTTCCTGCTTCATCGAATATAACTGCTCTTACGCTACCTGTTCCTGCATCTATGCTCATAACAAAGCTCATATTTTTCCTTTCTTGAAATAATATCAAGTTTAACTTTACATTAAAAAATAAAAATTAACACTTTTAAAAGAAATATGATTTTTGGCTATTTTTTAAGCTTATTCTGTTCTAGCTCCCAATACTCCATAAAAAAGCTATCCTCTTGGCTTATACTCTTATATCCACCTAATCTTTTAGCATCTATCATAGCTCTCATAGTGTGGTTATTAATATCTTCAATAATCTTAGCCTCTCTCTCATCTCTTCCAAAACTAACAGTTCCAAAATCCTTTAAGACTGCCCAATTTGGAGCAGGATTTAACATTATCTCACTACCACTACTATATCTATTGAAATAGTCTATATAATCATCTATATATCTTCTTAACTCCTCTTGATAGTTATCTTTAAATATAATAGGGACTCTTTTTGTTCTTATAATATGTTCTGGAGTTAAAACTCCTCTGCTATATAAATCTTCACTCTCTTTTGAAGCAAACTGTTTAGCAACTCTATCTCTATTAATCCTCATAACAACCTCATACCCTTTAGCTTCTGAGATTAATCTCTTAATCTCTTCTAAATTATGAGTTTTTCTCTTTTTAGATTTTTTAATATAATTTTCTGCTATAGAAACAGCTCTTATCATATT
>WGAM01000105.1 GCA_015494795.1 Campylobacterota bacterium | reverse complement strand
TTGTGCAATTAATGGAGTTAAAAAGATAGAAGAGAAGGTTAAAAAAGAGCTAAAAAATATCATAAATAAAACTAAAAAATGGCTGGACAGTTTTAGAAGAGTTAAGAGGGATATAGAAGCCCATAATATAGGCGTTTCAATCGGTTTGCAACTTGAAATTAAAGATGGTAATTATTATAATATATTGAGAGTTTAATTATAGCTTTACGATAATTTTAGATAGAATATGAACTTAAAATTTCTCACGATAAAGGATATGGATTGGTAATTATAGATATATTTAGCAATATAGCTTTTCTATTGGCTATTGGCTACTATTTTATGACAAATATGCAGTGGTATAGTTATAGATTAGAGAGGGTTGTTTTTCACCACACTAAACCAATATGGCATTTAGTCTATTTTATAGCTCCTCTTTTAGCCTATTTTATATTAAATAGATTTCACTTAAGTATAGTTGTTACTCTTATATATATTGCTATGTTATATATTTGGAAAAAGGGTTTAGATAAACCTTTAGTTTTTACAGGTAGAGTAAAAAGATTTTTTGGAGCTTTAATATTTTTTAATCTATTTATATTAATGGTATCTTTTGGAGCTAAACATGCCTCTTTTGCTGTTATTATTCCTCTATTTTTAGCATATTTAATCTCTCTAATGATGGAAAAAATTCTATTTCAAGGTTTTGTTAAGAGAGCTAAAAAGAGATTGGATAGTATGCCAGATATGATAGTAGTTGGAGTTACAGCTAGTTATGGTAAAACTAGCATAAAAAACTATATAGCACATATATTATCTGCTAAATATAGAGTATATGCAACTCCTCGCTCAGTTAATACTTTTGGTGGAGTCTTAAAAGATATTAATGAAGATTTACCATCTAACACTCAAATATATATTGTAGAGATGGGTGCAAGAGGTAGAGGAGATATTAGAGAAATTTCTGAATTTGTAAATCCTCACTATGTAGTAGTTGGAAAGATTGGAACTGCACATATTGAGTATTTTAAAACCTTAGAGAGTATTAGAGATACAAAAATGGAAATTTTATCTTCAGATAGATTGAAAGAGGCGTGGGTTCACACCTCTGCTAATGTTAAACCAGAGAAAAATATCCATATATTTGGAGATGATATAAAAGATATAAAAGCTACTCTTAATGGATTAGATTTTAAATTAGATAATCAAGAGTATCACGCTAATATATTGGGAAGTTTTAATGCTATGAACTTAGCAGGAGCTATTAAAGTGGCAATAGCTTTAGATATTGATATTGAGACTATTAAAAAACAGCTAAACTCACTAAAACCAACTCCTCATAGACTCCAAAGAGTAGATGCAGGTGGAAAGGTTATTATTGATGATAGTTTTAATGGAAATATTGATGGAATGTTAGAGGGATTTAATTTAGCTTCAACTTATAATGGAAGAAAGGTAGTAATTACTCCGGGGTTAGTAGAGGTAGATAGAGAGTCAAATATTAAAGTAGCAAAGAGAGCTAATGAGATATTTGATTTAGTTATTATTACAGGAGAGTTAAACTACTCTATTTTTAAAGAGAATATAGATAGCTCTAAATTAGTTAAATTGGAGAGTAAAGATAAGATGCAAGAGGCACTAATTGAACATACAAAAAGAGGAGATTTAATACTATTTGCAAATGATGCACCAACATTTATTTAGATAATTATAAACTCTATAAAATATTTTTTAATATTTTAAAACATTTATTAGTAATGTTATGTTAAAATATGCTAATTAAATTTTTTTATTTTAATTTAAAAAATATTATATAGGGATTAATTATGAACCAAAATATAAATGATGAGATAGACCTTAAAGAGTTATGGATAACACTACTTAACTATAAATGGTTTATACTTTTTATAACATTAGTGTCTATTATTTTAGGTGTAATATATATTCAATATCAAGAGCCAATATATAGTGCCTACTCTATACTAAAAGTTAATGATAATGGCAAAAAAAGAGTAAAAGATACACTATTAAATCCACAATCAACTCTTGAGACTGTTAATACTCAAGAGGATATATCGCTTTTAAAGACATTCTACATAAATAATCAAGCATTAAATCTAAATAGAGCTTTTTTTAAAATACAGTATTATATTAATGGAGATGAAGTTTATGATTATGGAAATGAGAAAAAGATACCTATAGAGATAGAGAATATAGAGATTTTAGATAAAAGTATTTTAGGAAAAAAGATAACTCTAACTCCCACTAATAGTGGAGATGGATATAGACTCACTATCCAACACTCATCTTTAGATAAATTTCTATCAAAAAAGATTTTAAAATTAAGAGATAGAGTATATATCTATAATAGTGAAATAATAACTAGATATTTTAAACTTAAAATTAAAAAATTGGCTAATTTTGATTATAAGATAGATTTTAATATTAATGGAGATAATAGATATATCTATGAGAAGATAATTAAACAAAATCTTAGCATATCACAAGTAGAAAAAGAGGTTCCTATTATTAAAATTAGCTATAAAGATAATATTAGAGAAAGAGCTATAGCATATATTGACTCTCTAAGTAACAGTTTTATAAAAGAGAGTATTGTAAATAAGACAGAACAGAGTAAAAAAGTTTTAACTTTTATTACTAAAGAGCTTAATAGTATGAAAAGTAAGCTTAGAAAATCAGAGAGAGCTTTAGAGAGATACCGTGTATCTCACAAGGTTATTGAGCCATCTACACAAGCCTCCACATTTATTAGAAAACTTAGTGAGATGGATATTGAACTATCTGAAAATAGATTAAAAGAGAGTTTAATTAAATCTGTTAAAAATTTTCTAAATCGAAGTAATAATCTAGATGCAGTTGCTCCAGCACTTAAGGAACTTAATGAGAAACCTACACTTGACCTTATTAAAAATCTTCAAGATTTAGAGCTTAAGAGAGATAAACTCTTAGTTGAATTAACACCTAAACACCCTAGTGTAAAGGAGGTTAACAGTCAAATATATATGCTAAGAAGAAAGATAAAATCTAATATTAGAAATATAGATAAGCAGATATATAAAAAGAGTTCAAATCTTAGAAAATTAATATCATCTTATGATGTTAAATTAAAATCTCTTCCTACTAAAGAGAGAAAACTTATTAATATTAAAAGAGACTATGAGGTTAGCTCTAATATGTATAATTTTCTTCTAAAGAAGAAAACTGAAAATGAAATCTATAAAGTATCAACTCTATCTGATTATAGGATTATAGATAAAGCATATAGCAGTCCTATTCCTGTTAGCCCTAAAAAGAGTATTATCTTAGTTATATTTATTTTAATTGGATTTATTTCATCTATAATTATTGCATATTGGCATAATGCTATAACAGATAAGATAAGATATAGAGAGCAGATTGAAAATCTAATAAAATTTCCTATATATGAAACTATATCTCTACTAAATAAAAAAAATATAAAATATAATAATATATATAACTATCCAAATTCACCTATTGCAGAAGATTATAGAAATCTTCGTACAAATTTAAAACTAAAACTAGATAAAACTAAAGTTACCAAAAAGGGGCAAGTTATTTTAATTAGCTCTAGCTTAAGAAAGGAGAACAAAGAGAGTGTTGTAACTAATTTAAGTACAATTTTTCAGATGGCAAACTATAAAGTGGTGACTATTGAGCTTGATTTAAGAGAACCAATACTGTATAAAATTTTTAATATAAGAAATATAGATAAAGATATAAGCAGTTATCTTAGAGAAGATAGCTCTATAGAGGATATTATATATTATACTAAATATAATAATCTACAACTTATCCCTGCTAAAATGACTCCATCTAATCCATCAGAGTTAATATTATCATCTAAACTCTCTACACTTATAGAGGAGCTAAAAGAGTATTATGACTATATTATTATTAATAGTACACCATTTGGGGATTTGGCAGATACAAAATATCTTATAAGATATAGTGATATATTTTTAGCAGTTATAAGAGAAAATATTACGAAAAGGAGTTCTATTCTAAATAATCTAATATTAGAAGATGATAATAGAGATATTGGAGTTATCTTTTTGCAATAGCTTTAATAGCAATCATATCAAAAATCACCTCTAAGATACTAGCCAATATAAGAGCATTATATTCAGACTCTTGCATAATTCCAGCTCTATATCCAACTGTAGCTGTGGCTACTAATAGAGTTAGAGGCATATTTAGAGATAGTGAGATTAATATAAGCTCTTTTCTATTGAGAAGTTTAATTAGTGATAGTGATGCCAATAGTCTAATTATTAACATTACAATCATAATTTTTAGAGCTATTCCAATAGCTGATATAAAATAGGCATAGTTAAATGAGCTTCCAACATGTATAAAAAATATTGGAATTAAAAATCCAAATCCAAAACTAGATATTTTACTCTCTAACTGCTTTTTATGGTGAAAAAATGTAGATATAAATAGTCCAGCAATAAATGCTCCAAAAGCTAACTCTAAATGTAGAACTTTCATAATAACTAGCATAATTAGAAAAACACCTATAGCTAATCTAAAATCTTGGTCACTACTATCAATATGTGGCATCATTCTATTTTTTAATTCAGGATACCACCAGAAAATTAATTTAAATATATAGTAAAATAGTACTATCATTAGTAAAAATAATACTAAAACAGTAGATTTATATATAAGCTCTTTAGTAAATCCTACAGCAATAGATACCTCTAGTATTGTAAGAAGTGTAATACTTAAAACTTCACCAATAGCTCCAATTAAAAGAGCCATAGATATCCAACTACTACTCTTTCCATGCTCTTTAGATAGAGTAGCTAGAAGTCCTACAGATATAAGAGGAAGTGCTACTGTTATAATATAGTTAAATTTAAATATAAAGTGACCAATAATTGGTGTTAAGAGTCCCATAATAGCTAAAAAGTAGATAGCTTTTAATAGATGTTCTCTTGGTATCTTTTTTATGCTTTTTAGATTTATCTCTAAACCTGCTAAAAACATTAAATATAAAAATCCAATCTCAGCAATTAAATCAAAATATTCACTACCTCTACTATCAAATCCAATCCAACCCATATATCCTAATAGTGAGCCAATAATAATCTCAATAGGAGCAGTTTGAAGTTTTAGATATTTAGCTAAATATGGAGAGAATACCAATATAATAGATAGTGCTAATATATGAGTAAGAATACTATCCATTACAACTAGTTGCTACCTTTAAATTAAGCTTTTCTAATATAATCTTATCTTTTATAGGCTCTTCTCCTTTAGTTGTAAGATAGTCCCCTATAACTATTGAGTTAGCACCAGCACTAAACATCTCTTTCTCAAATCCACTAAAGAGTAGTTCTCTACCACCAGCTACCATTAGAAGTTTATCCTCTCCTAAACTCTCTCTAGCCTCTTTAATAATCTCTAATGCCTCGTCTTTAGATATATTTCTACTCTTAATAGGTAGAGCAGGATTTGGAATATAGAAGTTTAGTGGAACAGAGTCTGGATTAAGAGATACAATAGCTTTAAGTAGTGACTCTCTATCTTTTAGACTCTCGCCCATTCCCCATACTCCACCACTACAGAGTTGAAGTCCAACCTCTTTTACATTTAAACAGGTCTGATACCTCTCTTCCCATGAGTGAGTTGTACAAATCTCTTTATAATACTCTTTAGATGTCTCTAAATTGTGATTATAGCTATCTATACCACTCTCTTTTAAAAATTTTAACTGCTCAAGTGATGCTGTACCGTTACAAGCAATAAGATTTAACCCTTTAACCTCTTTTTTTATCGCTTTTGCTGTTCTTGATACAAAATCAACTTTCTTATCATCTAATCCCTTACCAGCTGTAACTAAACAGTAGCCTAAAGCTCCATTGGCTTTTGCTCTCTCTGCCTCTTTAACTATTGTATCTATAGATTTATAGTTATATCTCTTAATATTAGCATGATAACGGACACTCTGTGTACAAAACTTACAATCCTCTTTACATGTCCCACTCAATATATTATTAATGGCACATAAAAATATTTCTCTATTCATAAAGAGATTATACTAAAAATAGATAGATAATAGGTTATACTTCTTAAAAAATTTATTTGAGGATAATTATTATGTTAGATATTGGAAATAGTGTTCCAGATTTCTGTCTTCCTAACCAAGATGAAGAGGAGATATGTTTTAGAGATATAAAGGGGAGATGGATAGTTTTATATTTCTATCCAAGAGATAATACACAAGGTTGTACTACTGAAGCTTGTGATTTTACAGAGGCGTTACCCGATTTTAGAGAGCTTGATGCAGTGATTATTGGTGTTAGTCCAGATACTCCAAGAAAACATAGAAATTTTATAAAAAAATATGATTTAAAGATAACTCTATTAGCAGATACCAATAAAGAGTTAGCTAAAAAGTTTGGAGTTTGGCAACTTAAAAGAAGTTATGGAAGAGAGTATAAGGGAATAGTTAGAAGTACATTTCTAATCTCTCCAGATGGTAAAATTGCTCATAAGTGGGGAAAAGTTAGACTTAAAGGACATGTTCAAGAGGTTAAAAAGAGACTTATTGAGCTAAAAGATGTTAAATAGAGACTCTTTAATTGAGTTAAAAAGAGGTAAAAATCTATTAGCATTCTCTGGAGGAGTTGACTCCTCTGCTCTATTTTATATTCTATTAGAGAGTGGAATTAAGTTTGATATTGCATTAGTAAATTATGGATTAAGAGAGCAGAGTATTAAAGAGGAGAGTTATGCTTTAGAGCTATCTAAGAGATATAATCTAAAAGCATACATCAAAAAAGCACCTAAATTTAGTAGTAATTTTGAAAAAAATGCTAGAGATTTTAGATACTCATTCTTTAATAGAGTTATTAAAGAGCATAAATATACCAATCTAATAACAGCACATCAATTAAATGACCAATTAGAGTGGTTTTTAATGCGTTTAACTAAAGGGGCAGGAGTTAGTGAGCTTTTAGGTTTAGAGTATATATCAAAAAGAGAGAATTATAATCTAGTCCGTCCAATTTTAGATAAATCTAAAGATGAGATATTAGAATATCTAAAAAAAAATAGCTATAGGTACTATATAGATAGTAGTAATATCAATCAAAAGTATGAGAGAAACTATTTTAGAGTAGAGTTTGCTAATAGATTAATAGAGGAGTATAGAGAGGGTATTAAGAGGAGTTTTGATTATCTAAAAGAGGATAGAGATATTTTACTAAGTGGATATATAGAGATATTTCACTATAAGGAGTTATATATTTTAGAGCTAAAAAATCCTAAAATAGTATCTCGTGTAGTCGATATATATCTAAAAAAGTTAGGGTATCTTCTCTCCTCTGCTCAAAGAGATGAGCTAAAGAGAGAAAAATCAATAGTCTTTGGTGGAGTTTGGGCTATTGAAGTTAGTGATAATCAAATATATATTAGTCCATATATAAAGGTAGTAATTCCTAAAAAGATAAAAGAGGCTTATAGAGTAGCTAAAATTCCACCTAAAGTTAGAGGATATTTCTATAAAGAAAATATCCTTAAATTTTAAATTAAACAGCCCCCTGCTCTATCATAGAGTTAGCAACTCTTCTAAATCCTGCAATATTTGCTCCCATAATTAAATCACCTTTGGAGTCAAACTCAATAGATGTCTTATATACTGTATCAAAAATATCACGCATAATCTGATGAAGTTTTATATCAACCTCTGAAAATGTCCATCTCTGCATACTTGCATTTTGACTCATCTCTAATTGAGAAGTGGCAACTCCACCTGCATTAGCAGCTTTCCCAGGGCTAAATAAGATACCCTTCTCTTTAATAAACTCTAACGCATCTGGTGTAGTTGGCATATTTGCCCCCTCATTAATAAGTTTACATCCATTTTTATATAGTGCTTTAACATCAACTAAAGTTAACTCATTTTGAGTTGCACTTGGAAATGCAATATCACAAGGAACATGCCATACTGAATGTCCACCTTTTGGATATTTATGAGTTGGGATATAGATTGCATCATGATGAATTTTAGCATAAACTTCTAAACTCTGATATGTAATCTCTTTAATTGCCTTTAGAGTAGTTAAATCTATACCTTTTTTGTGATAGATTGTACCTCTACTATCTGAACATGTAATTGGTTTAGCTCCTAGATAATAGAGTTTTTCAATTGTATATATTGCAACATTTCCAGAGCCTGAAACTGTACATATTTTACCTTTTATACTATCATTATTAGCATTTAAAAAGTTTTCTGCAAAATAGACAGACCCATAACCTGTAGCCTCTTTTCTAACTTTAGAGCCACCCCAATTAATACCTTTTCCAGTTAATATACCATCAAACTCATTTGTAATTTTTTTATATTGTCCAAATAGATACCCAATCTCTCTAGCTCCAACTCCAATATCACCAGCTGGAATATCTGTATGTTTTCCAATATGTCTATATAACTCTAACATATAGGCTTGGCAAAATTTCATAATCTCATTTTCACTTTTACCTTTAGGGTTAAAATTACTTCCACCCTTTCCACCACCAATACCTAAATTTGTTAAAGCATTTTTGAAAATCTGTTCAAATCCTAAAAATTTAATAATTCCTAAATTTACACTAGGGTGAAATCGAAGCCCACCCTTATATGGCCCAAGTGTTGAGCTAAACTGTACTCTATAACCTAAGTTTGTCTCTATCTTCCCTTTATCGTTTAGCCAATTGACTTTAAATATTACTGTTCTCTCGGGTACAACTATTCTTTGAAGTATATTATATTCTCTATATCGTGAGTCCTCATTTAAGAGTGGCAATAGTGAAAATAGAACCTCATCTACTGCTTGATAGAACTCATTTTGACCCGGACTACACTCTCTTATATGCTGTAGTACCTCTTCTACTTGTTTTGAAGGTTTCAAAGTTTATTCCTTAATTTAAAATAAACCCAATTATACCACAGCAAATATATTAAAAGATAGGTATTGTATCAGATTATTATTGATTGATTTTTGCTTCTCTCTCCATCTCATAAGCATTCATCTGCATTCTAACCTCATTTATCTGTTCAGGTGTTACATTATCTTCAGCAGACCATACAACATCTATATCTCCACCATACTCTGCACCAATCTCTTCTATCTTAATTGCATACTCATAAACATCTAAACATATTGCCATATGGTTATCTTTTGTTGTATCATTTAATTCAATATACCATCTTCCTAATGGATTTGATTTAATAGTTGAGTTTATAATAACTGACATCTATATTCCTATTTTTATTAAATTGTAATACGATAATATATTTTTATGCTTGATATATATCAAGCTCCAATACCTTTAATAATAAAGAATACAATGGCAGAGATAACTCCAGCAGCAGGAACTGTAATAATCCATGCAGCTATGATTTTATTAACCATACCTCTCTTAACATAACTCTCTTTAAGTATCTTTTTAAGTGCTTTTGCTTTCTTCTTTTCAGCTTTAATAATCTCAAAAAGTTCAACTTTTCTCTTATAATCATCACCAATATTTTTAAGTTCTGTTTTAAACTTCTCAACTACTTTAAGTTGCTCTTGAAGTGCTTGATGTTTCTCATCAGTCCCCTTTCTATCTAACCACTCTCTTAAGAATCCAACACCAAATACACCACCAACAGCAATATGTGTAGAGGATACAGGAAGTCCAAGTTGAGAAGCAATAACTACAGTAATAGCAGCAGCCATCATAATAGAGAATGCTCTCATTGGGTCAAGCTCTGTAATCTCTGAGCCAACTGTTTTAATAAGTCTTGGACCAAAAAGAGTAAGACCTACAGAGATACCAACTCCACCTGTAACCATTACCCATAGTGGAATAGATGCTTTAGCAGAGATTGTAGCATGTGAGAGTGCGTCATATATAGCAGCTAAAGGTCCTACAGCATTTGCAACATCATTTGCTCCATGTGCAAAACTTAACATTGCTGCTGCAAATATAAGTGGAATAGTAAATAGGGTATTAATATCAGTTCTATTATCATTTAAATTTGAAATCTTAGAGCTAATTCTAGGTTTAACAAGAATATAAGTAATAATTGCACCGATAAGTCCAAAAGAGGAAGCAACACCAATAGTTGGTTTTTTTGTCTCTGGTAAGAAAGGTAAAAACTCTAAAACATCACTCCAAATATGTTTAAACCCCTTAAGTGTAATATAGGTTAAAAATGCCCATGCCATAACAGAGACTAAAATAGGTACAATCTTTTTAGCAGAACTTAATCTATCATCTTTATATAGGATTTTAGACTTAATAATATATAGGAAACCAGCAGCAATAAGTCCACCAAGTAGAGGAGAGATAATCCATGAAGCTACAATTTTACCCATAGTATCCCAAGACACAATTGCAAATCCACCAGCAGCAATACCAGCACCCATAACACCACCAACAATAGAGTGTGTAGTAGATACTGGAGCTTTAAGAGCTGTAGCTAATGTTAACCAGATAGCAGCCGATAGAAGAGCAGCAGCCATAGCATATACAAACATCATTGGGTCACCTGAAAAGGCTACAGGGTCAATAATCCCCTTTTTAATAGTTCCAACAACATCTCCACCTGCAAGTAATGCACCACTTGCTTCAAAGATAGAAGCTATAGTAACAGCTCCAAGAATAGTTAATGCTCCTGCACCAACAGCAGGACCTACATTATTAGCAACATCATTTGCTCCAATATTCATTGCCATATAGGCACCAAAAACTCCTGCCAACATTAAAAAGCCTGAGTGTGCCATGCCACCAAAAGCCAAATTTACATAGTAGGCAACAGCAACAGCAAATCCTGCACCAAGTATTGTTTTAAATAGATTGTTCATTAAAGAAATCTCCCTCTAGTTTTTTATTTTTATAACTCTACAATAAAAGAATTACAAAATGGTTACATTAAATTAGATTAATGGTTTATCCATCTCTTTTGGAATATCTAATCCCATTATCTTTAAGAGTGTTGGAGCAATATTGTTTAATCCTCCTCCATCTTCTACCTTATCTACCCTACTATCTATAATATAACACCATACATCACCAACTGTATGATTTGTTAAGATATTTCCATGCTCATCTCTTATCTCTTCACAATTTCCATGGTCTGAAGTTATAACAACAGAATAATCATGCTCTTTGGCTTTTTTTAGTATCTTGCCTATCTCTTTATCAACTGCACTAACTGCTTTTTTAGATGCCTCATAATCGCCTGTATGTCCAACCATATCTCCATTTGCAAAATTTACTACAATAAAATCATAACTATTATCAACTCCAACTCTAACAGCCTCTCCAACCTCAGGAGCTGACATCTCTGGTTTTAGATTATATGTTTTTACATTAGGACTAGGAATAAGCACCCTACTCTCTCCAACCATTGGCTCTTCTACTCCACCATTAAAGAAGAATGTAACATGTGCGTACTTCTCTGTCTCTGCTGTATGTAGTTGAGTAAGTCCTGCTCTACTTATAACCTCTGCTATAGTATTTTTTGGTATCTCTTTTTTAAACATTATAGGGTATGGAAATGATGCGTCATATTGAGTCATAGTAATAATATTAAGAGGAATATACTCTCTTTGGAACTTATTAAACTCTCTATCACCTAAAGCTGTAGTAATCTCTCTAACTCTATCTGAACGAAAATTAGCTATAATTACTCCATCTCCCTCTAACATTCCATTATATCCATTTAGGGCAGTAGGCTCTATAAACTCATCATATATCTCTTTTGTATATGAGTTATCAATATACTCTTCTATATCTAATAAAGTTTTAGGAGTAGCTTTTACTATGGCATCATACCCCTTTTTAACTCTATCCCATCTATTATCTCTATCCATAGTATAAAATCTTCCACTAATAGTAGCAATAGAGATATTATCACTACAGATATCTTTAATCTTTTTAACAAACTCTTTAGCAGATGTAGGAGATACATCTCTACCATCACTTATTAGATGTAAAAAGACTCTTTTTCCCTCATCTTTAGCAATATTAGCCAATCCTATAATATGTTCTATATGTGAGTGTACCCCTCCATTGCTAAGAAGTCCAATAATATGAACTCTACTACTCTTTTGAAACATACCACTTAATGCACTATTTGATTTAAGTGAGCCATCTTTTAGAGCTAGTGAAATTTTTACTAAATCTTGGTATAGAACTCTACCAGAGCCTATTGTCATATGTCCCACTTCAGAGTTACCCATCTGACCCTCTGGTAAACCTACACTCAAACCATAAGTTGAGATAAGAGCTTTTGGAGTATCTCTTAAAAGTCTATCAAAGGTTGGTTTAGTTGCATCTCTAAAGGCATTATAGATACTATTTGGTTTATATCCTATGCCATCAGTGATAATTAGAATAGTTTTTTGTAACTTCATCTGTTTTAACCCTATCTTTTATAATATTTTAAGTAAAATAACACTTATTTACTTAAATCAGGATTTTTACTACATGTTATACGCTTTTTATAAACTCTTTCACATCAATCTTCTACAATATATCTCTGTTCGTGCAGGTTTAGGCTTCTTTATAGCCTTTATATTGACCATATTTTTATTACCAAAATTTATGGCATGGGCAATATCAAGAAAAGCAGAGCAACCAATAAATAAGTATGTTCCAAACCATGCTAACAAACAGAATACACCTACAATGGGTGGAGCAGTTTTTGTATTTACAACTCTTATTGCTATAATATTAACAGGAGATATAACTAATCCATATCTAATTGCATCTCTTATAACTATTATTGGTTTTGCACTTGTTGGATTTAAAGATGATTTAGGGAAAATCTTAACTGGAGATAATCTTAAAGGATTAACAGGTAGAGGTAAGTTAATACTACAAGCTGTTGTTGGAACTTTTGTAGCTATATTTTTAATATATATAGCAAAATTTCCAACAACAATATATGTTCCATTTATAAAAGAGCCAATTATTGATATTGGAATATTTGCTATACCTTTTTGGGTATTAACCTTTTTAGCTACTACAAATGCTGTAAATATTACAGATGGATTAGATGGATTAGCTACTGTCCCATCTATATTTAGTCTAGCTACACTTGGAATTATTGTATATTTAACAGGTCATGCAATTTTTTCTAAATATCTTCTTTTACCAAATATAGATGGAGTTGGAGAGGTTGCAATATTAGCATCATCTTTATCTGGAGCTCTACTTGGGTTTTTATGGTATAACTGCTATCCTGCTGAGCTATTTATGGGAGATACAGGCTCTCTATCTATTGGTGGAGTTTTAGCATATATGGCAATTATTGGAAAGAGTGAAGCCCTACTTGTTTTAGTTGGATTAATATTTGTAATAGAGACACTATCTGTTATTTTACAAGTTGGTAGTTATAAAGTTAGAAGAAAGAGAGTATTTTTAATGGCACCAATACATCACCATTTTGAGATGAAAAAGTGGGCAGAGAATAAGATTATTGTGCGATTTTGGATGATTGCATTTATCGCAAATATATTAGCTCTAATTACTCTAAAGATAAGATAGGAGATTGTAATGAAACCAACACTATTTGGATATGGACTTACAACAAAAGCTATAGCAAAAAAATTGGGTGGGGAGTGTATCTTTTTTGATGATAAGAGAAAAGAGCTATTTATAGATAAAGATGGTAATAAAATCTATCCATCAAAAGATTTTAATCCTAATAAAAGTAGTTTAGAGGTTACAACCCCTAGTCTAAAACCTAATAATCCTTTAATCAAAAATGCTAAAAATCTAATAAGTGAATATGATTTTTTTGCTAAAGAGATGCCTTTTTCAATATGGATTAGTGGAACTAATGGAAAGACTACAACAACACAGATGTTAGGAAAGCTTTTAGAGAAGAGAGGAGGAGTTACAGGTGGGAATATCGGTACACCTCTAGCAAATCTTGACCCTAACGCACCTATATGGATATTAGAGAGTAGCTCTTTTACACTACACCATACAAATATAGCAACTCCAAATATATATCTCCTACTTCCAATTACTCCAGACCATATAGATTGGCATGGGAGTAGTGAAGAGTATGAAAAGGCTAAACTAAAACCACTACAGAAAATGAGAGAGGGAGAGTTAGCACTTATCCCAAAAGGGTTAAATCTTCCAAAGAGTGATGCCTATATAGTTGAGTATGACTCCATAGAGTTTTTAGAAGAGTATTTTAGTATAGATAGCTCTAAGATTAAATTTAAATCGGCATTTTTACAAGATGCTATATTGGCACTTGCAGTAACAAAAGTGCTATTTGATGAGGTTGATTATGATACTATTAACTCTTTTAAGTTAGATAACCATAGACAAGAGGAGATAAGAGATATTAAAAATCGACTATGGGTCAATGACTCTAAAGCTACAAATTTAGATGCAACTATACAAGCAATAAAAGGGTATAGTGATAGATTTATTAGATTAATTATTGGAGGAGATGATAAGGGGGCAGATTTAACACCACTATTTAAACTTTTTACTAAAAGTAATATTAAACTATATACAATCGGCTCTAATAGTAAAAAATTAGCAAATTTAGCAGATAGATATAGAATAGCTTATACTCCATGTAATACTTTAGATAATGCAGTAAAAACTATCTCTTTAGAGATGAGTAAAGATGATGTAGCACTTCTATCCCCTGCTAGTGCTAGTTATGACCAGTTTAAATCATATAAACATAGAGGAGATGAGTTTATTAAATTTGTTAGAGAGATTGAAGAGTAACACTCCTATCGCCTAAACAGGTAGGATAACCTCTCTCTTTACAAATCCTATGGGCATAATCTCTAATTTTACTTTCTGTTAATTTTTTTAGACTCTTATTGACTATTTTTTCTTGAAAAGATTTATCAATATAGCCAAGCTTTATTAACTCTTTAACAATTGTATCTATCATATCTATAACAGAAGATACTTTTACAATTTCACATCGTGCATAACGCTCTTTTGGAAAAGAGACTTCTGCAACACGCAAAGTAGGGTCATCTCCGGGTATCTGTTGAGCTCCAAATAGAGGTTTGGAGCCTATTGTTGCTTCTGAGAATTTAGGAATAAACCTAGATAGATGTTCTATAGCACTACTAGTTCTATCTTTTATCTCTTTTTGACTCCAAGATTTTTCAATTTTATCAATAAAGTTTTTCCCAAGCTCTGGTTGACAACTTTGTGGAGTGTTTGTAACTAAACCATCTTTATAGAGTGTAATGTTGTTAGTCATACCGTGGAGTTGGAAGTAACCTCCTGGGTAGGGTGTAAACTGCCCCATGCCTTGTGGTGTTCCCCGTTCTCCATGAAAAATAATTTCAGGAAATAGAGTATCTTTAGATGCTTCCCATTTAGTAACATAAGCTGCTTTAAACTCTACCATTCGTTTACATGGTACTTTTATCATATCATCTATTTTTCCTGTTTTGAAACCAGAAGCATTAATAATATAATCAAATTTCTCTTGATAGTTATCTTTTTTATCGATTTTATAATAAATATTCCATTTATTATCTCTATCTTCTTTAATATTTGTAACAACAGTTTTTGTATATAGTTGAACAGTATCTAAAGTTTCAAGCGATAACTTTAGACCACTAGCAAGACGAAAAAGATTTAATCCATACTCTTTTACAATAATAAGTGGAAACTGAACTTTATTAAAATCTATATTTTTAGCAATAGGTATCATCCACTCATCTAGGCTTTTTGGTTTAGCAACAGTCGTATATTTTTTAAGTAACTCTAACTCTTTTCGTCCATATAGTCTATAGTAGTTTCTACTTTCACCTAAAACTTTATTCTCTAAGTTATCTTGAATAAGTTTTTCATATTCACTAGTTAATAGCTCTAATCGTGGTATTAGTGCTTGAGGGCTTCTGCTGTCAGTTATTGGTAAAGCAATAACTGTTGGACGATAATCAACTATATACGGATAAAACTTTAAAAAATCAATAGATTGTTTCAATAGTGTGATGCACTGTTTATCAGATATTTCAGGATATAGATTACCTCCAGCATGTAGATGACAAAAGGGGGGGCCACTTACTAAACTTGTTTTTTTTTCAAATAGAGTAATATTTAAACCCAACTGACCTAAATAGAGAGCTGTAGTAGCTCCTGCTACACCACCTCCAATAATTGCTATTTTTATATCTTTTCTCATTATCTCACCTAACTTAAGTTATTGTTAGTATATCTTCAAAATTATCAAAAACAAAATTTGGTTTATATTTTTTAATATTTTCACCATAGTTGTATCCATAAGTAAGACCTATACTATCCATACCACATGCATTAGATGCCAATATATCATTTTTAGAATCTCCAACCATAATAGACTCCTCTACTGTTACATTGAGGGTTTTACATACATGAAGTAGTGGCATAGGGTTGGGTTTTTTTTCTTTTAAACTATCTCCACCTAGAACAAGTTCAAAAAATTCTAAGAGTTTAAAGGCTTTTAAAATAGGTTCAACAAAAGCAGATGGTTTATTTGTAACAATAGCCAAACGATAACCATCTCTTTTTAAACTTTGAAGTGTTGAATATACATTTGGATAAGTAACAGTTTTTATAGCTAAATTTTTGGAATAAAAGTCTAAAAAAATCTTTAAAGCTTTATCTACAAACTTTTTATCAAGACTTTTATTAATCTCCATTTCTCCTGATAATGCTCGTTTAACCAATATTAAAGCACCATTACCAACCCAATAGTGAATGGTATCACTATCAAAAGTTGGACGATGAAGTCTTTTTAGCATATAGTTTATTGCTATTGCTAAGTCAGGTGAACTATCTATTAGTGTGCCATCTAAATCAAATATAATGACTTTTTTATTTTTTAATTTCAACTTATAAAACCTCTATATTATTTTTTTTAATATAGTTAACATATTTTTTGTCAATTAAAGGTTAATTAACTATAGAATGAGATAAATGTCTGATTTTGCAAAAGCTGTATTGGAATGGACACTTTTTGGATATATTTTAACATTAATATTTGTGACATATGTTGGAGTTTATTTAACATATGTTGCAGTACCCGTCATTGTAATTACTGGTGTAATTTCTTATTTTTGTGAAAAGTAGTTTTTAAAATTTATAACTGATAATTCTGACAATAAACCATCTCCCACCCACAAAAAACAATAACAACTTTTTGGAGTTTTAACCCTTTATTGGTAAATGTTGTTACAAGCTCATCTTGTTCATAATCATCTAACTGTTCTTTGGCTTTTTTTACAAGGGTATCTATAGTTTTAGATGTTGGTCTATTTTTTTCTCTTTTTATATATTTAAACTCTACTAATCCCACATACTCAACATAAGGATTAAGAGGCTTTAGTAAAATATCAGCAAAGCCTTTATTTAGCTCCTCTTCACTTTTAACTATATAGTATGGAGTTAAAGATAGATAGGCTAAATACATAGATTTAACAGTCTGCTCACTATAGATATAGTCTCTTATGCCTGTATTCTCTTTTATTTGTATGGCTATATACTCAAAAATATTTAGCTCTCCTTGCAAGGCAAATTTCTTAAACTCCTCTTCTAGTTTACTTATATTGATAGTAAATAACTTTTCTACCTCTAAAGCCGATTTTAAAAATTCAATATCTATTCTTTTTACTGTCTCATTTGGAATATTTAGATTTAAGTCTAAATCTCTATCTTTTATAGTTATAAGTCCTAAATAAAAGAGAAGTGACTTAAAGTTGTTCTCTTGGATTAAATCTAAAGCACTAAAATCTTGAACTAAATTACTAATAGTTATATGCTCTCCACCTATAAGGGTTTGCATTGTTTTAAAGTTACCGTTTAACTTTTTATTTGTGTAGATTATGCTTCTTAGTTTTGAGTAGTCACTTCGGACATTTATATCTATCATCTCTCTTGGTAACTCATCTTCACCAAGATAGGCTTTTATAAAATATAAGACCATATCACTATTATAGATAGGGCTGTTTTTATAGTTAAACTTATAGTGATTATACCACTCCTCAAGTACAGACTCTTCTACTCTATTTTCTAATTTATAATAGGCTAAAGCCTCTTTTGTCTCTTTGGTTGTAAAGCCCACCATATTATGAAAGGTAGGGTGTAGTGAGATATTATCTCCAATATTAAACCCACTTGTTACATCATACATTGTCATTGGTGTTACGCCTGTTATAAACATTCGTTTAATTGGGGCATTGTTACCTGTAGCTCCTGCTTTTAGGGTTGTAAAAAATTGTTTAAAAGGTGCTGTTTTTTTTGTGACTATATTTAGGTAATCTTCTTTATTATTTAAAAATAATTTGTTGGCAAAGTTGTCATATTCATCTATCATGATATAGAGATTAATATTATGCTCTTTAATATAATCAAAAATATCTGCAAACATAGAGATAGGATTTTCATCTTTAAATTTTATATTTAAATCATATCGTCTTATAAAACTTTTCAATGTCAATTTTAATATATATCTAAAAGTCTCTTCCACATTATAAATATCTACTATACTAAAATCAAACCGTAAAACCATATAGCTACTTGCCTCTTTGGTTTTATGGTTTAAGATATAGGTATCTTTAAAGATAGCCTCAAAATCCTCTTTGAAATAGATGTCATAGTAGGCTTCTAAAATGGCTATAAATAGAGATTTACCAAAGCGTCTTGGGCGTAAAAACATTATAAAACTAGAGGGAAAGTTTTCTAACTTTTCTATATAGTGAGTTTTATCAATAAAATAGAAATTTTCTGTTTTTAATCTTTTAAAATCACTTATGCCATAGGGTATCTTTTTCATTTTTAATCTTTTTTAATTTAATTATATCATAAGTGATATTGTGTGGGGTTTTCCCTGATGTCAAGCTTTACAAAATTGTTTTAGTTTTAGGCTAAATCCAAAGGACTAATCACTATACCCTTGTTCATCTCTGCTACAACATGTGTATATATCATTGTTGTCTCTACACTTTTATGACCAAGTAACTCTTGAATTGAGCGTAAATCTATACCATTTTGCAACAAATGTGTAGCATAAGAGTGCCTAAAAATATGTGAAGTAACTCTTTTATGTATCTTTGCTTTTTGTGAAGCTTGTTTAATATTTCGTCCCAAGGTCTTTTCATGAATATGATGTCGTCGTATTACCTCACTTCTAGGGTCTTTGGCAACTTTTTTCATAAGAAACAAAAACTGCTACTTAGTCTCAAACTTAGCATTTGGATATTTTCTCTCTAAGGCATAGGGCATATAGACAGTTCCATAACCATCAGCTACATCTTTTTTATGAAGTTCCTCAACTATGCCTACTTGAACTTTAAGCCTATCTTTTATCTTTTGAGGTAAAGGTACAGTTCTATCTTTTAAACTCTTGCTAT
>WGAM01000104.1 GCA_015494795.1 Campylobacterota bacterium | reverse complement strand
GCTTTTTTATCCTCTCCTGCATATACAATAGGCTTCTTATTTTCTACATTTTGATTATCTGATAGATTTTGACCACTATTTCCACTTCCACCTCCACCACAAGCTGTAAATAGTAGAGTTCCACTTATAATTATCTGTTTTATCAATTTCATTTTATCCATTCTTATCTCCTTTTTTTATATTTTACTCTAAAAAATATAAATATTAAATAATTTTTAAATACTTTTAAAAATATTTATGATACATAAACTAATTATGTATATATAAGTTGTATAATATTATTATATCTAATTTTAAGGAGTAATAAAATGATAAAGAGAAAAATAATATGGATATTAAGTATAGTCTCAATTATAACTCTAATTAATTGTGGAGGTGGTTCAAGCAAAGAGGCAAAAGAGCTACTTCAAAGAATTTTAAATTTAGTTGGTATTCCTCAAGAGATTGTTTTGAATATTTGTCAAAATAGTAATAACAATAATATATGTGAAAATTATGAACTTCAAGCAAAAATATCTATTAATAAGAGTGATAATTTAAATACTATTTTATCAAAAATCACAAAGACATCAGAGGGAAGATATCTTTTAGAGACTCTTGATGTTACAAAACCAATACTTTTAATATTAAAAGATATTGTTAATGTTAAATATGATAATGGAGAATTTTCTTTCCATTTTAATGGATTAAAAGAGAATGAATTAGAAAAAGAGTTATCTATATTTCAAACTATGATTGATGCTCAATATTTAACTGTAGAAAATGTAAAAAAAGTAAGAAATTTAAATAGTGATAAGACACAAGATGCATTTTACAAAATGCTATTAAAAACTTTAGAAGAGAATTTAAATACTTTAAGAGATAGATTATCAGAACCAAATGTATCTCCAGAATCATCAACTATATCACAAATTAAAAGTAGGATTGAAGCAGAACAAGCTATGCGTGATGATTTAATTGATATGTCTCAAAACCTTCTTAAAAATGGTATAGAGAGTGAAATTCCTCAAAAACTTAATAGTTGTAATGGAGAGACTTCTTGTGTTAAAACTATTTTAGATAATCTCGCTAATAATCTAAAAATTACACCTCAAAGAGCTAAAGATATTTATCCTGTAGTAATAGAGAATAATAACTCTTCTACTGATAGTAATAACTCTTTAAGTAATAATCTACCTTTTAGTGTACCAGATAATGCTTTTGTTACTCTATGGAAAACAACAAATAGAGGAACTTCTAATAGTAACCAAATCACAATTCCTACTAGTGGAAATGGGTATAACTATAGTGTTGATTGGGGTGATGGGACTCATGATAGCAATTTAACTACTAGTAAAACTCATACTTATGATAGTGGAGGAGAATATACCATATCAATCTTTGGAAAATTTCCAAGAATTGCTTTTGGTAAAGATAGTGATGGTAATATGGAGACTATAGAGAATGATGCAAGAAAATTAATCTCAATAGTAAAATGGGGAGATAATGTTTGGAGTTCCATGGAAGGTGCTTTTATGGAGTGTACTTCATTAGAGGGAGAGCCATCTGATAAACCAAATTTATCTAAAGTTAATACAGTGAAATCAATGTTTTATGGGGCAACATCTTTTAATAACTCATCAATTAAAGATTGGGATATGTCAAATATAACTAATATGAACTCTATGTTTGCCTACGCTTATACCTTTAATCAAGATATTAGTGGTTGGAATGTTTCAAAAGTAACAGATATGAGTAATATGTTTAAAGAGGCAAAAAGTTTTGACCAGGACTTAGGTAACTGGAAAATAGAAAATGTAAGATATATGAAAGGTATGTTTGAAGGAATTAAACTATCAACAGAAAATTATGATAGTATTTTAGTAAATTGGAATGCAACACACCATCAAGCAAATGTTCAATTTAATGCGGGTGATAGCGTATATAGTTGTGATGGAAAAGATGCAAGAGATGATTTAACTCATCTTTGGGGATGGTTAATATTTGATGGAGGTTCAAATAGTGATTATTGTTCTAATAATAATGATTATAGAGAATACCCATACTAGGAAGAAGTACTATTATCTCTTTTGAGAAATAGTAATTAAAAAAGATACAATAGTTCCAAATATAATCTGAATAGAGAAGTCAACTTTTAATCCTATAATATATGGTTGTAGGATTAAAACAGTTAAGAAGCCTCCAATAAGTCCAAATAGCACACTCTTAGTAGTTCCTCTATCTGTAAATATACCTGCTCCATATACTCCAAGTAGTGAGGCATAGGCAAATGCCATAACACTTAGAGCAAAGTTTAATAGAGGAAGCGATGTATATTGTTGCCAATAGTAGCTAACCATTGCCATTATTGAGAGCATAATTGCAAATAGTATAACAGCTACTCTACTAGCTTTTAAAAAGTGTTTCTCATCTCTATTTTTACCAAACCAAGGTCTATATATATCCTCAATAGCAACAGATGCCATAGCAGATAGAACAGAGTTTGTAGAGGATAGTGCAGCGGCAATTGCTCCAACTGTAACTAAACCTCTTAAACCCTCTGGCATCTCATTTAATATATAAAACATAAAAATAGTAATCTTCTCCCCATTAAATCCTCTATCAATAGATAGATCTTTAATACCAGATATTTCTGGGTGTAGATAGAATAGATATAGAAGTAGTCCAATAGCTAAAAATAGCATAGCTACAGGGATTGTAAATATAATTGAGTATATAAGAGACTTTTCACCCTCTTTTTTATCTCTACATGTAAGAACTCTCTGTGTCATATCTTGGTCAAGTCCATAAGCTCCAATATTCAGTAGAAACCAACCAGTTAGAAGTGTCCATATTGTAAATCCACCACTAAATGAGAAATCTATTAGTTTTAATTTATGGTTTTGATTAAGAGTATCTATAATAGTATAAAAGTCTCTATTGAGAGTAGAGTATAGATATATTAAGACAGCCACTCCAGCTCCAATATATGTAACTGCTTGAATAACATCAGAAAAGATTACAGATTTAACACCACCAAAATATGTATATGCTAATGCCCCTAATACTAAAATAACTATAGATATAGCAATATGCGATGGGGCTATATCTGAAAAGAGTATCATAGCAATAGCTAATGCTCCAATATATAGCCTTGCTCCACTAGCAAATAGTCGTCCTATTAAAAACATAACTCCTGCATACTCTTTAGCCTTTGAACTATATCTATGTTCAAGATACTCATATACTGTAATTGCATTAATCTCATAAAATTTTGGAACTAAAACTTTAGCTACAAATATAATAGCTAAAAATGCAGAGCCATAAAAACCTAAAAATGTTAAATCTTTAGTAAAAGAGTACTCTGGTCCACCTAAAAATGTAGCTGCCGATTGCGATGTAGCCAATACAGAGATTGCTACAGCAAACATAGGTAGAGAGTTATTACCTGTAAAATAGTCTCTTGAACTCTTTATCTCTACTCTGCTAAAGAGTATTGAGGTTAAAATTAAAATAGCAAAATATGAAAAAAATAGTATCCAATCTATTGTACTAAAAGTTGAATGCACTATATCCCCTTAGATTTTTAATGTATTATAGCAGATTTATAACTATCCATAAATTTATTTATTAGAGAAAAACTTTTTACTTTAACAATATATGGAAATTTACTTAGAGTGGGAGATTACATAACCAATAGATAGCTGAAAAGCTACCTATTTAAAGAGTTTTACTAATATGTTCTACTTTACTCATTGCTGTAGCAATACCCATATTAGATTGGGTTGCTTTTTGAAGTAACTCTTTTGCCTCCTCAATAGCTTTAGCAAGATTGTTATCATCTCCACTAAGAGCAACTGCACCATCAACTATACATAGAGTTCTATCCTCTTCAACTTTTACATAACCACTATTTATAGCTACAGATATCTCTTTATTATCTTTAGTATCAATAACAATTACTCCTGTGTTTAGTAAAGATAGAATTGTTGAGTGTTTAGGTAGAACTCCAAATTCACCCTCACTACCGGGAAGTGTTACCTGTTTTACCTCATCATCAAAAATGACACCATGAGGTGTCACAATTTCAAGTTTCATGAGTTCCATAATTAAACTCCTTCCACTTATTTATTTTTTGCTTGAATTTTCTCATTCTTAGCAATTGCTTCATCTATACTACCAACCATATAGAATGCAGCTTCGTTCATATCATCATATTTACCCTCAATAAGACCTTTAAATCCTTTAAGTGTATCAGCTAATTCAACATAAACTCCAGGGCTTCCTGTAAATACCTCTGCTACATGGAATGGTTGAGACAGGAATTTTTCTATCTTTCTAGCTCTCTCAACAGTATTTTTATCCTCTTCACTAAGCTCGTCCATACCAAGAATTGCAATAATATCTTGTAGGTCTTTATACTTTTGTAAGATAGATTGAACACCTCTAGCAATATTATAATGCTCCTCCCCAATAATTGTAGGGTCTAACATTCTACTTGTACTATCTAGTGGGTCAACAGCAGGATAGATACCCTTCTCTGCAATACTTCTATTAAGTACTGTTGTTGCATCTAAGTGAGCAAATACAGAAGCTGGAGCTGGGTCTGTTAGGTCATCAGCAGGAACATATACAGCTTGAACAGAAGTAATTGAACCTTTTGTTGTAGATGTAATTCTCTCTTGAAGTTTACCCATCTCTGAAGCTAGAGTTGGTTGATATCCAACAGCTGATGGTATTCTTCCAAGAAGAGCTGACATTTCAGAACCAGATTGAGCAAATCTAAAGATATTATCAATAAACATTAATACATCAAGCCCCATCTCATCTCTAAAATACTCTGCCATAGTAAGACCTGTTAGGGCAATTCTATTTCTAGCTCCCGGAGGTTCACTCATCTGTCCATAACATAGTGCAACTTTATCAAGGACATTAGAGTCTTTCATCTCAAAATAGAGGTCATTCCCCTCTCTTGTTCTCTCACCAACACCGGCAAATACAGAGTAACCACTATGTTTCATAGCAACATTATTAATTAACTCCATAATAATAACTGTCTTACCAACACCAGCACCACCAAATAGTCCAACTTTACCACCTTTATTATATGGTGCTAATAGGTCAACTACTTTAATACCAGTCTCAAATACCTCTGTTGCTGTACTCTGCTCTTCAAATGGTGGTGGGTCTCTATGGATTGAGCGATACTCTTTAGCAGAAAACTCCCCTGCATCATCAACAGTCTCACCAATAACATTGAAAATTCGTCCTAAAACCTCTTCTCCAACAGGAACTTTAATTGAGTCACCTGTAGCTTTTACCTCTTGACCACGAACTAGCCCCTCACTCATATCCATAGCGATAGTTCTAACTCTACCATCACCAAGTTGTGCAGCCACTTCTAAAACTAATCTCTGTTCTCCACTCTCTAGGGCTATAGTTGTCTCTAATGCCTCATTGATTGATGGTAAATAACCCTTAAAATCAACATCAACAACTGGACCTAGTACCTGTACTACTTTACCTGTCATTATCTCTATTCTCCTCTTAATTATTTCAATGATTCCATACCACTGATAATCTCTATTAGTTCAGTAGTAATCGCTTCTTGTCTTGCTTTGTTATACTTAACTGTAAGTTTTTTCACCATCTCACCTGCATTATTAGTAGCTGCATCCATTGCCTGCATTCTAGCACTATGTTCAGCAGCTAGTGAATTGAGTAGTGCATAATACATTGTATAGTCAATATATTTTTTAACTAAAGCATCTATTATAGTATCATCATCATCTGGCTCTACCTCTAACTCTGACATAGATACACTCTTTAACTCAACAGTAGAACTATCTACTGGTAGTAGCTGTTGTTCTACTATCTCTTGTGTTATCATATTGACATATCCATTATAAACTAAGATAATCTTATCTGTCTTACCCTGAATGAAATCTTCTACAAGTGTAGATATAAACTTACTAGCCTTATCATAGTCAGGAGAGGCACTTAAATCCTCTATCTGATTAATCATATCTATATTATTATATCTAAAAAAAGCTATACCCTTTTTACCAATACCACTTAATCTAATAGTAGCATTTGAGTACTCTTTTCTTAACTTATTTACTCTTTTAATAGTTTGATAGTTAAACCCACCACAAAGCCCCTTATCTGCAGATACAAATACAATATCTACAACTTTTGGGTTTGGGTTCTCATAAAAAAAGATATTATCTATCTCACCACTACTATTATTCATCTTTTGAGCTATCTCATTAAGAAGTTCAGTCAATTTTAACGCATAGACTTTAGAGCGTTTTGCAACCTCTTCTGCTCTTTTGAGTTTAGCTGATGAGACAAGTTTCATAGCACGAGTGGTCTTTTGAGTACCCTTAACGCTTGAAATCTTTCGTTTAATCTCTTTTAAATTAGCCATAATTTAGCCCTACTCTGTAAATGCTTCACTAAAATTATCAAGTGCTTCTATAAGTTTAGCTTCAGTATCATCTGTAATTTTTTTCTCTTCTCTAATACTATCTAATATATCAGAGTGTTTTGCCTCTACGAAAGCCATTAATTCTGCCTCAAATTTAGTTACACTAGATACAGAGATATTATCAAGATAACCTTTATTACCTGCAAAAATCATTACAACCTGTTTCTCTACAGGAACTGGAGAGTATGGTGGTTGCTTAAGAACTTCAACCATTCTAGCACCTCGCTCAAGTTGAGCTCTACTATGCTCATCAAGGTCACTAGCAAACTGTGCAAATGCTTGTAACTCTCTAAATGATGCTAAATCTAATCTTAGAGTTCCTGCTACCTGTTTAGTAGCCTTAATTTGTGCTGAACCACCAACTCTTGATACAGATAATCCAACATTAATTGCAGGACGGATACCAGAGTTAAATAGGTCTGTCTCTAAGAAGATTTGTCCATCTGTAATAGAGATAACATTTGTTGGAATATAGGCAGCAACATCTCCAGCTTGTGTCTCAATAATTGGGAATGCTGTAATTGAACCTGCACCATTCTCATCACTAAGTTTAGCAGCTCTCTCTAGTAGTCTTGAGTGAAGATAGAATACATCTCCTGGATATGCCTCTCTACCCGGAGGTCTTCTTAGGATAAGTGACATCTCTCTATATGCAACTGCATGTTTAGATAAATCATCATAAAATATAACTGCATGTTTTGCATTATACATATAGTGTTCTGCAATAGTAACACCAGCATAAGGAGCTAAGAATTGGAATGCAGATGAGTCGGAAGCTGAAGCACTAACAATAATAGTATAATCCATAGCTCCTGCCTCTTCTAATTTCTTAACAAGAGATGCTACAGTTGACTGTTTCTGTCCAATTGCTACATATACACAGATAACTCCATTACCTTTTTGATTGATAATTGTATCAATTGCAAGAGTCGTTTTACCTGTCTGTCTATCTCCAATAATAAGCTCTCTTTGACCTCTTCCAACAGGGACAAGTGCATCAATTGCTTTAATACCTGTTTGAAGTGGCTCATGAACTGATTTTCTAGCCATAATACCGGGAGCTTTTGTCTCAAGAAGTCTAGTCTCTTTAACCTCAATTGCCCCTTTACCATCAACAGGCTCACCGAGTGGATTAATAACTCTCCCTAACATCTCATCACCAACAGGGATACTAAGAAGTTTACCTGTTCTCTTAACACTCATACCTTCAACAATTCCAGCCATAGAGCCAAGAACAACTATACCAACATTGGCCTCTTCGAGATTTAGAACCATACCTTTAGTTCCATTTTCAAACTCTACAACCTCACCAGCCATAACACTATTGAGACCATATACAGATGTAATACCATCTGCAACACCTATAACTTTACCAACTTCATTGATATCTACACCTACCTCGAAATTCTCAATTCTCTCTTTAATTATTGAGCTGATTTCGTCTGCTTGTAATTTGTTTGCCACTGCAACTCCTTCCGTTTAGATTACTTTTTATAATGATTTTGTAATAAAATCAATTAATTGTTCTTTAACTCTCTGTTTAGAAAAGTTAACCTCAATACCTAAATCATCAACTGTTACTTTTATTCCATCTAAATTACTCTCTCTTTGAGTCAATTTAATGGTTGAGCCTGTATAACTCTTAAGTGAGTTCTCTAACTCTTCAATTTCACTACTATTTAGTTCGTTACGAGAAGTAACAATACCACTATAGTTATTACTCTCTTTTTGTAACTCTTGATTTAGACTCTTAGCAATAGTAGGGATTAGATTTAATCTATCATTCTCTCCTAAAATCTTAATAAAGTTAATAAGAGAACTATCGGCATCTCTTACTCCATCTAAAATAAAAGATACTTTTTTATCTGATGATATAAGAGGTGAGTTTATCTTAGTAGATATACTCTTATTATTAAATATCGATGCTATAGAGTTTAAGATTTGACTATATGTAATCTTCTGCTCTGCTGAGATAACCTCTAATAGAGCCTTAACATATCTTTTTGCTATTAACTCTTCCATCTATGCCACCTTTTTAGATACTAAAGATACAACTTTAGAGTTATCTATATTAATATCACTACTATCAATACCATCTTCTAATAGTTTTTTAATTGTAGATTTTACCATTCTGTTTTTCTCTACAGCAATCTTGTCTTCTAACTGTTTTTCTAGTGCTACTAATATCTCTTCACTCTTTTGAGCAATATTTTTAGCCAAAATTATACTCTCATCTTTAGCATCAGCAATTATCTCATTAGCCTTCTCTTGACTCTTAGCTAAATTTTCTTCTGCTAATTTTGCCTCATTTTTTGACTCTTGCAGTTTTATATCTATCTCTTTAATTCTATTTGCTATATCTGCACTTCTATTTTTAAAGAAATCTCTAATAGGATTTGCTACAAGATAATATATAAGTCCTGCGAAAATTGTAAAGTTTAAAACTCTATAGAAAAAATCAGAGTTACTCATGCTAATATCGTGATGTTCACTCCCCCCTGCTACTGCCAATATTGGTAGTAAAAAAATGATAGTTAACGCGATTTTATTTAATTTCATTCTATCCTCCTCTCTCTTATAGACTGCTAACTTTAGCTTTTAGAGTCTCTTTGAAAAGAGGTAACTCTTTAGAAATTGCTTTTTCTAATTCATCTCTACTATTTGAGAGTTCATCTAAAAAAGCTTGATATTTACTATCTAGCTCTTTAGTTTTGCTCTCAATCTTACTATCTGCTAAAGCTTTAGCCTCATTTACAGCCTTCTCTCTAATAGCATTTGCCTCTGCTTTAGCCTCTGCTAAAATAGCATCAGCCTTAGCGTGTAGTTCATCACTATTTCCTGCCATCTCTCTAGCACTCTTTAAATCATTTTCAATAGAGTTATCTCTATCGTCCATAAACTTTAACATAGGTTTATAGAGCATTTGATTTAAAAAATTAAGAAGAGAGAAGAAAATAACAAGAACAAATAACATCAAACCAAGGTTTAGGTCAAGCATTAAAACTCCTCAAAAAATTTGGCATATTATAACTTGTTTGATTTAATATATATATTAAAAAAAAATAGCATTAAGACTTATAAAAGATATAACTATTTATAAAATCTCGCTTGTTACAATAAGTGTCATTTTTATAATAGTAAATTATCTAAATAGAGATAGAAAATTCTCTAGTTCTGTTTCATCTTTAAAATTAATCTCTAATTTATTATTTTTAAGCTTAAATTGAAATGGTATCTTTTTTGATATGTCCTTTTTATACTCAACTACAAAATCTTCCCCTTCTCTACTCTCTTCACTCTTCTTTGCTTTTTTACTCTTTACAATAGATTCAATCTGCCTAACACTTAAATTTTCTGCAATAATAGTGTTAACTAACTCTCTCTGCTCTTTTGTACTAAATCCCACTAATACTTTAGCATGACCTTGAGATATTTTACCATCAATAACTTTTTTCTGAACATATTTCGATAGAGATAGAAGTCTAATAGTATTTGTAATTTGAGAGCGACTCTTATTTAAAATAACAGATAACTCATCATGTGTAATCTTATAGACTTTAATCAGTTCATTATAGGAGTATGCTAACTCAATAGCATTTAAATTTTCCCTCTGGATATTCTCAATTAGTGCTAACTCCCTTAATCTTGCATTATCAATCTCATAATCAGCTACAATAGCTTTAATAGTCTCAATCCCTGCTAACTCATGAGCTTTTAATCTTCTCTCACCTGCTACTAATAAATATCTATCTCCTCTATCTATAACTACAATAGGTTGAAGTAGTCCATGTCTTTTAATAGATTGACTAAGTTCAAATAGTGCATTTTGGTCAAAATGTTTTCTTGGTTGATATGGATTTGGAGTTATCTTATTGACCTCTATCTCTCGAATATGCTCTATTGATTTATTATTTTCTAAATTAATCTGCTTCTCATAAGCCTGTCCAACCTCATCTAATATTGCACTTAATCCTCTACCTAATGCCATAAACTAACCCTCTCTTAAAATAGTTTTTGCTAAATTAATATATGCAACTGCACCTTTAGAGTGATAGGCATACTCTATTACAGATTGTCCAAAACTAGGGGATTCAGCAATCTTTACATTTCTTGGAACAATAATAAATCTATCCTTCTCATCTAAAAATAGTTTATCTTTAAAATGGAGAGATAAATCATCTAAAACCTGCCTTGATAGATTATTTTGCCCTGAATACATAGTTGGCAAAAAACCTTTAATAGTGAGTTCTCTATTAATAGATTTTTTAAGAAGATTAATTGTGTTTAAGAGTTGTGCTAACCCCTCTAGTGCAAAAAATTCACACTGTATAGGGATAATAACAGAATTAGCTGCTCCTAAAGCATTAATTGTAATAGGTCCTAATGCAGGAGGTGAGTCAACTATAATATAGTCATACTCATCTCTAATTGGCTCTAAAGCCTCTTTTAGGAGTAGTTCTCTATTTGCTTTTGCAGAGATATAAAAGTCCTTCTCGATACCTACTAAACCAATATTTGCAGGGGCTATATCTAAATTTTCAAATTTTGTAGGTAATATAACTTCTGAGATATGTTTAATTCCTATTAATACATGATAGATATTATACTCATAATCATTTCTACTAAAACCTAAACTTGTAGTTGCATTTGTCTGTGGATCGGCATCAACAATCAGTATTTTTTTACCATTTTTGGCTAATGACGCTGAAAGGTTTACTGTTGTTGTAGTCTTTCCAACACCACCTTTCTGGTTAGCTATTGTAATAATCTCACTCATCTTAAACTATATACTCTCTTATTATCGATAATTAATGAACCATCTTCTGATAGAATGGCATTCTCAAGACTCTTATACTCCCCATTAATATGTGCAGAAACTCTATTTTTATAATTTTCAAATTCTATCGCATATTTATTAAATACCTGCTTCCAACTAGAAGTACTATTTAGTCTATTAAAATAGTCTCTTACTAGAACATCTATCTCGATATTAAGATTTAGAGAGCTATATCCATTAAAATTCTCTTTTAGATTTATACCCATTCCACAAATCATAATATTATCTATAATTTTTGTAATAGTTCCTCCCACTTTACCATCTTTATAATATAAATCATTAGGCCACTTTAACCATACTCCATCAATAAACTCACCTAAAATCTCCCTCATAATAAAAGAGAAATATATTGATGCACTCTCTAAGGGTAAATCTAAAGGCAAACTCTTAATATATATAGCAAAGGAGAAAAAGAGATTTCCCTCTCCTCCAACCCATGAGTTATCTCTACTCCCAACTCCATTAGTTTGATTTTTTGCTACTACTGCAATAGGTGGTTTAAGAGATTTAGTTCTAATATGCTCTATTAGATATTTTTGAGTTGATTTTAGAGTATTAAAGTATAGAGTTTCCAACTTTTAATCCCCTTGCAATACAGTAGGCTTTTGCATCTATAGATTTTTTTGATGGTGGTTGGAGTTGTCTTATCTTAATAGCTCCCACCTCACACCCAATAACTATACCTCTCTTTGTAATCTCTAAAATCTCACCTGCTCTATTTTGACTAATAGTATCTATTAACTCAACTCCAAATAACTTAGTTCCATTCTCTAAGAATATAGTAGGCCACCCATAAAATGCCCTATATTTATTATAAATATCTATAGCTGATTTAAAATTTACTCTTCCATCTGCTCTTTTTATCTTTTTACAGTGTGTAGAATTGGCATCTGTCTGCTCTATTGGATTAATCTCTTTAAATCTTTTAACTGTTTCAATAGTTAACAGTGAAGCGTCAATACTCAACTGCTCCATAAGCTCAGTGACTACCATATCATTAGGTATTTTAAAAAATCTATACCCTAAAATAGCTCCACTATCTAAACCCTCATTCATAAGCATAGCTGTAACTCCTGTAAATTTATCTCCATTTAGTAGAGCTTGTTGCACAGGTGAAGCACCTCTATATTTAGGTAATATTGAGGCATGAAGATTTATACATGGAGCAATATCTAATATATTTTTTGGTAGTATCTGTCCAAAGGCAGCGACTATAATATAGTCAGGGTTTGCCTCTAAAATCTCCTCATATACCCCTTTATCTGTTAATTTTTGAGGTTGAAGTAGCTTTTTATTATATTTAAGTGATAATAGTTTAACCTCACTAGGGGTTAAAATCTTTTTTCTACCTACAGGACGGTCTGGTTGAGTTAAAACAAGTGTTACATCTATATTACTCTCATTAAGTAATTTTTCTAATATCTCTTTAGCATATTGTGGCGTTCCCATAAAAACAACTCTACTCAATAATAGCTCCTTTAATTTTACTCTTGGCATTATAGCAGAGTCATTTTATATTTATAATTTTAATCTAAAAATAAATATAAATATTATATAATATATTTAAGTTAAAAATATTTTAAGGATAAGATAATGAAAAGGAGAAGTTTTTTAAAAGGAGTATGTGCTATTCCTCTATTTGGATTAACACCCTCATTAGCAGTTAGTACAACTCCAACTAAAAGTGGATTAGATAGAGTCATCTCTATTATTAGAGATGATAAGAGATTAAATAAGAGAGTAACCCAAGAGGATATAGAAGAGGCTATTAATTCAGCTAAGAGAATGAATGAGATTATTTTAGAGGCTATTATCAATAGAGGTTTAGCAAATGATAAAAAAATCTCAATAGCAGATACAAGAGAGATTAATGACTATATCTTTCATAACTATCATGATGAGTGGATAATACTGCATGGAAATGATGAAGAGGATAGTGAAACAGGATTTCATAGAGTTGTAAATGATGGAGCTAGAACTAAACTTTTTAGAAAAAATGCAATAAATAAGATATTTGATAGCATATACCATTTAGGATTTGAGACACATCTAAAAAATAGACTATTAAATGAAGATGGTAATAAAAATGCTAGTTATAAACATGTAGCAAAATGGTTAGATACTCTATTAAAAGATGATTTAGCATCAAATAGACTTATTAATCCAGCTATTAAAGAGATAGTAGGTGAGACTGATACCAAATTAGATATGTCTATAGATATTATCTATAATGATAAAGGGTTAAATAGAAAAATATCAACAGGAGATATGAGAATTGGTGCTAATAGTGCTAATGAGATGAATAAGCTTATTATTGAGGCTATTGATGTTACTAATGCAGGTAGTAGTGGGGCATTCACAAAAAATGATATTAAAGCTATCAATAGTTATATAGTAGAAAATTACTCATCAAGATGGGCAGAGTTACATGGAGATGATGAAGAGGATAGTGAAACAGGATTTCATAAAGTACAAAAAGATGGAGCAAAAACTAAACTATTTGGAAAAAATGCAATAAATAGAGTCTTTGATAGTATATACCATTTAGGATTTACAACACCATATAAAAATAGATTAGTAAATGAAGATGGTAATAAAAATGCATCATTCAAAAGAGTAGCAGAGTGGTTAAATAAGCTTTTAGGAGATAAACTAGATAATGAAAAAGAGGATTTAGAGATTTTAATACCTCTATATATCTATCCAACAGATGGAGCGTGGCAAAATCTAATAGATATTAAAAATAGTAATCCTAATATAGCAATTACTGCTATTGTAAATCCAAGTAATGGTCATTTTAATAGTGAAGATAGTAACTATACAAAAGCTATAAAAGAGCTTAGAGATGCCAATATTAAAGTTGTTGGTTATATATCTACCCTATATGGAGAGCGAAATATAGATGAGGTTATAGCTGATATTGATGCTTGGAGTAGAATATATAAGAGTAGTGGAGTTGGTGGAATATTTTTTGATGAGGTATCAACAGATATAGCATATTTAGACTATTATACAAATCTAATAAATCAAGCAAAAAGTAGAAATTTAGATTTCAATATTTTAAATCCAGGAATTACTACAGACCAAAAATATATTGATGCCAATATTGCAGATATTGTAGTAACTTATGAAAATAGTGCTAGAAGCTTACTAGAAAATCCGCCAAAAACATATAATACTCCAACAATAAATACAAAACTATCTCTACTTGTATATAAACTTGAAGATAATATCGTTGATGATTTAATCTCATTTGCAAGAGAACATAAATTTAGTTATATATATTTTACAGAAGATGGATTTGATAGAAATCCATGGGATAGTATTTCTGAATACCTACAAGAAGAGGTTACTAAAGCCTTAGTTTAAAAAACTCACCTCATTTAATGAGGTGAAATTAATATAAACTCACAACACCAAAATCTCCTGCACTCTAATCTTAATAAACCTCTTATCATTTTTTATCCAAATTGTATATATTGCATAATAATTACCTTTTCCCAATATTCTTCTTTATTTCCTCTTTTTTTGTCTATAGTGTAGTTAAATATCAAAAATCTCTTTAAATGAAAAGTCAAAATTACACTCATTATCTAAGTTAAAACTGTAACTCTCCTCTT
>WGAM01000103.1 GCA_015494795.1 Campylobacterota bacterium | reverse complement strand
GCTCGGAGATGTGTATAAGAGACAGGATAGTGATATTGATATTGCTATATTAAAAATAAAAGATAAAAATTTCTTTATAAGAATGGAAGCTATAAATTTTTTAGAAAAAAGATTAAATAAAAATATTGATATGGGTTATTTTGATAGTATGAAAAGTTTTATAAAAAATAGAATTAAAAAAGATTTTATTTATGTATGATATATCAAAAGTTGGTAGAAATATAGAACTATTTATTTTTGATATTTATATAGCAATAAATAAAATTAAATATGTATCTTTACAATTTAATAATGCTCAAGAGTTACTTTATGACTTTATAAGTTGGGATAGTGTAATTAGAGAGTTTCAAATTATTGGAGAGGCTAGTAAATATCTATTAAAAGCTAAGTTATTAGATAATTATTATAGAAAAATTGTAGATTTTAGAAATGTTATAACACATGAATATTTTGGTATAGATGCAGATGAGATTTGGAATATTATCCATAATAATATAAATAATTTTGAAAAAATAGTTATTAAATTAATTAAAAATATTGAACCTGACTTAAAAAATGAGCTTATAGACTCATATATTGATGATAATAGATATTTAGATTTTATAGTAAAAAACTTAAAGCAGTTAAAAGATTAAATTATGATTAAAGATATAAAAGTTTTATTTAGAGCCAATTCATCTTCAACTATTGGCACAGGGCATATTATGCGAGATTTAGTCTTAGCAAAAGAGTATAGAGAGGTTATATTTGCAACTGAAGAGTTAGATGGGAATATAAACTATAAGATAGAAGAGGCTGGATATAGAGTTGAGATTTTAAAATCTAATAGTATAGATGAGCTTGATAGAGTTATTAAGAGATTAGATATAGATATGATAGTTATAGATAACTATGATATAGATTATGATTTTGAGAAAAAACTTAAAACTCTAAATCCTAAATTGACTATTATGGTATTAGATGATAGATATCAAAAGCACTATTGCGATATTTTATTAAATCATAATATTAGTGCAAATAGTAGCAGATATAAAAATTTACTACCTAAAAGTTGTGAAGTTAGATGTGGAAGAGAGTATAGATTGGTTAGAGATGAGTTTAAAAGAGAGAAAAATAAAAAGACTCTATTTCTATCAATGGGAGGAAGTGACCATACTCAAATTTTACCTCTAATATTGAGTGTAGCAGGTAAATTTAAAAATCTCAATATACATGTAGTAACTTCAAGTGCAAATATAAATTTAGATAGATTAAAAAGATATATATTAAATAGAGATAATATTACTCTACATATAGACTCAAACAGAATTGCAAAACTAATGAGACAGAGTGATTTTGCAATAGTTACTCCTAGTGTTATATTAAATGAGATAGACTATATGAATATTCCATTTATTGCTATAAAGACAGCAGAAAATCAAAATGATATGTTTAATTATCTAAAAGAGAAGAGAGAGTTAATTTTAGATAGATTTAATAGAGATTTACTTAGAGAGTATATAGATTTAATGTTAATTAGATTAGATACTACTCTTATTAACTTTACAGATTTATCTCTTAGTGAAAAAGAGAAAGTTTTAGAGTGGAGAAACCATAAAGATATTAGAAAATGGATGTTAAATAGAGAGATAATCTATTTAGATGAACACCTAAATTATATTAATTCACTAAGAGTATTGAGAGATAGAGTATATTTTTTAGTGAGATATAGAGGTGAAGATATTGGAGTTATTGATTTTACAAATATAGATTATATTAATAAGAGGGCTGATTTTGGCTTATATGTTAGACCCGATAGTAGAGGTAGAGGATTTGGTAAAATTCTAATGAAATTAATTATAGATTATGGTTTTAATAGATTAAAAATTGAGAGATTAATAGCAGAAGTATTTTCTAAAAATAGAGTAGCAATAGCTCTATATAAGAGTTTTAACTTTAAAAAGAGAGATTTAAAAGATAGAGATAATAGAGATATGTTAGATTATATCTATCAAAAAAGATAGGACTAAATAATGAAATATAATAAGCTTAATAGTGAAGAGAAGAGAGTTATAGAGGAGAAGGGAACAGAGATGCCATTTAGTGGTAAGTTTAATAGCTTCTATGAAGATGGTATATATATATGTAAAAAGTGTAACTCTCCTCTATTTAACTCAAATGACAAATTTAATTCAGGTTCAGGTTGGCCAAGTTTTGATGACTCTATCAAAGGGGCAGTAGAAGAGATAGCTGATATTGATGGTGTTAGAGTAGAGATTGTCTGTGCAAATTGTGGTGGACACTTAGGACATGTTTTTAGAGGTGAGCAGTTTACACCTAAAAATACTAGACACTGTGTTAACTCTATATCATTAAACTTTAAACCATTTAGCAAAAATAGTAGTTATAAAAAAGCATATTTTGCAGGTGGATGTTTTTGGGGTGTTGAGTATTGGTTTAGCAAACAGAATGGAGTATTAAGTGCAAACTCTGGTTATATGGGTGGAGACTTAGAAAATCCAACATATCAAGATGTATGCTATAGAGATACAGGACATATTGAAACTGTTGAAGTTACATATAATCCAGATATTATATTATATAGAGATTTAGTAAAACTATTTTTTGAGATACATAATCCAGAACAGGCAGATGGACAAGGACCAGATATAGGCTCTCAATATATATCAGCAATATTCTATAATAATATAGAGGAGAGAGAGACTATTATTGAACTTATTGATAAATTAGAGGAGAGTGGAATGAGTATTGTTACAAAACTTATTGATGCAAAAAAACATAAGTTTTATATTGCAGAGCATGAACATCAAAACTACTATAAGTTAAGAGGTTCAAAACCATACTGCCATAACTATATTAAGAGATTTTAATGGACTTCTATCTAGTAGCATTTCTTCTTATTGTGATTATTGGACTAATAGTTAGCTATATATATTTTATGAAAGAGAAAAAAGAGAAACTATTAGCAATTACAAATGGTATCTGCCCAAAGTGTCATAAAGCAACAGTTGAGATAATTGACCAGAGAGGGGGTGGGTGCAGTGGTACAAAAATGGTTACATTTGAGTGTAGAGAGTGTAAATATAGAGATATATTTAATATTGATGGTGGTAGTTGTGCAACTAGAAGTTGTAGCAATAGGCTTTAAACTCTATTGCCAATAACTCTATCTAAAGTAAAATATAGGCATCTATCATAGTAATATCACCTCCATTTTTAATAATAGTTCTAAATAAAATTTTTATTCCTATCTTACTATTTATATATTCCATCTTATTTGTATCTATTATATTATACTCTCTATCTGTTTTTAGATTTTTAATAAAACTATCTAAATCTATATTTGCAACTATATTTATATCTTTTTTAATTATTAAATGATTATTATCTACTTTAATAATTAAGTTATTATATTTTTTCTCTTTTTTTAAATAGTTTTTATTATATATAAATTTAATAAATTTACTATACTCTTTAATATCTATAATATTCCTCTTCTGTTTTATATGGAAGGATACTATCTTATTGCTATTTTGATTTAATATATCTTCTATTCCTAACTCTTTTATAGCAAAATTAGGAAAATAACTGCTACTATTACTATAACTATATTTTTTAATAATATCAGGAGTAACAGATTTTAGGCTATCTATTCCATGTCGTAAAAATAGGTATCTTACTGTACTATATATATTTTCTGCTCTTTTTTTAGTAATCTTTGAGCTATTAAAATCTTTTAACATACTCTCTAATCTTTTAATCTGATTATCTCTACTTATAGTAGTAGCACTATATTTTCCAAATTGAGAACCAATAAGTAGTATGGTAAGAGTTATAAATAACCATTTATAACTAGCTTCTCTTTTAAATATAAAATAGATTGACATTAAAATAAGCCACGCACCAAATAGAGCAATAAAATATCTACTCTCTGTTATACCATACTCCTTAACTCTTATCCATATAGATATGGCTAACATTATGGTTTGTGTAAATACAGCACCCCATATAGCTATCTTAAATTTAATATTCTCCTCTTTTAGTAGAGGTGTCCAAAATAGATATGTTAAAATTGCAACAACTGAAAATAGGATTGAAATCCAAGCTACAATACCAGTTGGCCACTCTTGTGTTACTATTATCTTTATACTATAAGCAGATATAATAAGGAAATATCCTATAGTAAGTGAGGTTAAGATATATTTTGTAAATATAACTTCAGCTTTTGTATATGTCCTTGCTTGGAGTAGTAGTATATATCTAGGAATTTGAGATAGAAATAGATTTATGCCATATATTCCTAAAATAGCAACTCCAAGTTGTATATATCTTCTACTCTCTATATCTATATTAAATAGTTTCTCTATAGAATATAGTGCTAAAGATATTCCCATATAGAGTAGTATAGAGAAAAATATACTAGAGGTAAGTGCCAATATAAGATTTTGTGTCCACTCCCATATATTTTTATTACTAATTTTTATAAAGATAAAAGGTGCCCAAAATAGGATTAAAAATGTAGCTAATATTAGGATAATATGTCTAAAAATAATAATATTATTATCTATAGAGTCTGGAAGTATATAGTAATATCCTGCTAGGATAGCAACTCCTAAAATAGCAATTATAATATTTGAAGAGAATAGACGAAGAGCAGGAAATAGTACAACTCCTAAAGATACAACAAAAGCTACTTTAATAGATGTAATTACTATAGGGTTATTTAATTGATTATGATTTAACTCCATAAGAGTTATAGTTATAATAGTAACTATAAGAGCCGATAGAGATGCCATTGGAAATCGTTTTAGTGAGTTAATAATATTTTTTGACATATTTTCTATTTTTGAGAGATTAAAAATCATTTTTTATCCTTATAGAGTTATTAAATTAAGTTTTCTTTATATTTTACCACAAAAACATTTTTCAATATATTTAATTTTAACATATCTTTTAAAAAATAATTATTTTTTTATAAAAACAAAATATAACATTTATTTAAAATATTCTATTTTTTTTAAAATCACTATTTTATGGGCTTTATATAGATTTTATATTTTTTTCTTAATATAAATTTAAAATAAAAATATAATTATTAAGTTAAGATTTTATTTAAATATTATAGAATTATATTAATACTTATTAAATAAGTGGCATTAACTAATAATAGGAGAGATAATATGAAAATAAGTGTAATTGGTATAGATAAAGATGAGTTAATTAGTGGCAAAAATTTAGCAGAAATGGGTAATGAAGTTATATATGTCTGTAAAGACCATGACCATGTTAATAATATTAAAAAAGGTTATTATACTCAACATGAGAAGAAGATATTAGATAATATTAATAGAAAAAATAGTATTGATTTTACATCAGATTTAAAAGAGGCTTTATATAATGCTAATATGTGTTTTATATCTGAGAGTGATAAATATGATGTATTTAATATATTATCAAATGCAAAAGAGGTAGGTGCTAATATGAGTAATCACACTTTTGTTATAGACCGTTCAGAGTTGCCTATTAACAGAACAAAACAGATAAAAGAGACAATACAAGAGGAGCTAAATAGAAGAGAGTCAAATTTAACATTTGAAGTTATATCTGACCCTAATTTTTTAAAAACCTAAATTCTATTTTAATCCAAATCCACTTAGATATGCAATAAACTGCTCTATGGCTCTATTTGAGCCATTTTTAATAGCTTCAAATCTTAAAGAGGTAGATATAATTGCACTTGGTCTAATAGGAAATGAGTATCTACCTGTAATAGTTTTTTTTACTATTTTTTTATCTTTTATGTAGGTAAAATCTAGTGTAGTATCAGCTTGATAGAATACTACATATCCATGTTTATCATACTGTAATGGTTGAAATTTAATAGATTTATATTTAACCTCTATTATACTATCTGCACTATTTCTATCTGTTACGGTAGTATTTAGTTTGCTATATAGTGCTTTATATATGGCATCTCGTATTAACACAGAGTTTTGAGGGTCAGATAGGGATACAACAACATTAGTATATACTCTTTTGCCTAATGTTTTATCTGTCAAATTGGCTGATGGTCTATATCCACACCCTATAAAAGTAAATAGTAGTATATATATTAAAACTCTCATCTTTTACTCTTTAGAGCATCTGCAATTAACTCAATAGGATTTTTAAATACCACATCAAGACTAGATTGATGTAGAGAGTTACTTATCTGCATCCTACAGGCACTACACTCTGCACTTACCACTTTTGCCTCTGTCTCCTCTATCATTTTAGCTTTTGGAATACCTGCTAACTTTGCAAAATGGTACTTCTCACTCTGCATAGTAACTCCACCAAATCCACAACATCTATCACTATCACTCATCTCTACTATATTATAGTTTTGAGATAATAGCTCTCTAGGCTCTCTATATACTCCTTGAACCTTTTTAGCATGACAAGCATCATGATATGTTATCGTATCCTCAAATTTAACTCCTCTCTTAGCCAAAATCTCTTTTAGATTAGTAAATTTATCAAACCACTCTGTTGCCATAAATATTTTTTCATTTAACTTTTTAGCTCTATTAGCCCAATCCTCCATATCTCTATTTCTAAAAAATATCTCCCAATCATGTTTTATCATAGCAGAACATGTAGCCTCTGGTATAATAATAGCCTCTACCTCATCAATAAAAGTCTCAAAATACTCTATATTATGTTTAGATAACTTCTCAACTGTATAAAAATCTCCTGTAAAATAGGCTGGAGCTGAACAGCACATCTGCTCTTTAGGTATAAAAGCATCAATATTTAGCTCTTTAAATATCTCTATTAGGCTATCTCCTATAGTTGTATAGTTATAATTTGCTAAACAACCAATAAATATTGCTACTCTTCTTTCTCCTCCATTATCTATCTCTTTAGGATACTTATTTAAAAAGCTAATTTTACTAAGAGATGGGAGTAATCTTCCACTCTTAATAATTGGCATTGGAAATCTTGGAATAATGCCACCCCTTTTAGTATCATCTTTAAATCCACAAGTTTTAAATGTATATCCCAATTTCATCATAATATCCATAAGCTTTCTATGTCTAAGTAGTGTAAAAAAGGCCTTTTTAAACCATGCTATACCAAACTTATCTGCAATATCTGCTCTAACCTCCTCTATTACCATATCTGTTGGAAGTGAATTTGGACATACAGAGACACAATTAGTACATAGAAAACAGCTCTCAAATATATCTTTTGCACTCTTATCTAATTCTAAATTTCCCTGCTGATATTGACCTAATAGCTCAATAAAACCTCTTGGAGTAGTAACTTCATCTTGATTTATACTATGAATAGTACATACAGGAATACACTTACCACACTTGACACAATCATCACTTACTGATGTAAAATTAAAAATATCTTCTATCTTTTTCACTATAATCTTTCTTATATTAAATTATTTTAGTTATATTAGCAAAATTCCATTAAATTATGATTTTATCTATTAAGGGTATTAACTATTAAAATATTCTTAAATATATCTTTCTATTTACTCCTTTTATATAAAAAAATGATATAATATTTAAGTTAATTTTTATTTTAAGGAAATATTAAATATGAATATTATATTTAAACAGATAATAATTTTATTAATAGTTATATTTAACTCAAATCTATTTGCAGATGGAGGAGATATTCAAATTACAGTTACAGATGCAAGTGGAGTATATGAGGGGAGTGGTACTCCTCTAAAATTTACAATTAAACTAAGTCAGAGTCACTTTTTACCTGTATCAGTAAACTATACAACAGTTGATGGTACAGCTAAGAGTGGAATTGATTATAATACAATTAATGGAACTGTTACTTTTTTACCATTTCAAACAACCAAAACTATTGAAGTACCAATAGTTGATGATAATATACATGAAAAGAGTGAAAAGCTATATATGGATATATCAAACTCATCAAATGGATATGTCGTAACTAGAAATAGAGGAACTGGAACAATATATGATGATGATAGACCACCACTAAAGGCAAAAATATATAATAGATATGAGTATGAGAGAGATATTAATTGGGATTTAAAATTTACAGTTAAATTAAATCAGACTGCTCCAAATGATATTACAATGCACTATACAACCATAGATGGTAGTGCAGTAGCAGGAGAGGATTATATTCAAAAGAGTGGTACTCTTACAATTAGTAAAGGGAAAAAATATGGATATATTCCAATTACTATTATTGGAGATACAACTCCAGAGAGTAATGAAAACTTTAAAGTTAAAATATCATCTATTTCAGAGGGAACTATTACTAGAGATACAGCATGGGGAACTATTAGAAATGATGATGCTATAAAGGTATATATGGATAGTTTTGATACAAAAGAGGGAAATATTGGAAACCATAATAAGATGAGGTTTAAAGTATATTTAGCAAAAGATTACCCATTAGATACTCCTCTGACTATACACTATCAGACTCAAGATGGCTCATCAACACCTAGTGCAACCTCATCAATTGATTACATCTCTAAAAGTGGAAATATTACATTTAATAGGGGTGATAGAGTTAAAGATATATTTGTAGATATTATAGGAGATAATATAATAGAAGCAAATGAGTTTTTACAGATGAATTTATCTGGAAGTGGTTATATTAAAACAGACCACTCACAAGCTCTAATCTTAAATGATGATGGAGAGTATCCTACTATATCACTATCAAGTTCAGATTACTCAATAGTAGAGGGAAATAGCTCATCAAAAAATTTAGATTTTATATTTAATCTGAATAAAGCATCAGTAAATGGTAGTTCATTTCACTATGAGACTTGGAATGGAACTGCTACAACCCAAGATAATGATTATCTATATACTCATGGAGATATGACCATTCCAGATGGTACTACCACTTTTAAAATATCTGTTCCAATAAATGGAGATAGAAAGATAGAAGATGATGAGAAATTCTATTTTAAAATTTTCAATCTAAATAAATTAAACTATGGAAAAAACAATCAAGCAACTGCTACTATTTTAAATGATGATGGAAAATATCCTACTCTCTCATTTACTAAAGATAGCTATTCAATTAAAGAGGGTAATAGTGGTACAAGAGATTTAAATTTTACTCTAAAATTAGATGCTCCAGCATTAGAAAACTCACACTTCGATTATCGTACTTCTAACCATACTGCTAAGGCTAATGAGGATTATATTCCACTTAGCAGAACAACATTTAATATTCCAAAAGGTGCAACCTCTATTAAAATTCCTGTTAAGATAAAGGGTGATACTAAAATAGAGAATGATGAAGATTTTTATCTTAAGATAGATAATGAGACAGATAATCTTAAAATAGAAGGTAAACAGAGTGTAAATGGGGTAATTATTAATGATGATGGCTCATACCCTAAATTAAATATAGAAAATCCTAACTATAGAACCTATGAGGGCAATAGCTCAACTCATACTATAGATATTAAATTAGTTTTAGATAAACCTGCATTAAAAAATACATCTATAGACTATTTTACTTATGATAGAACGGCACAAGATGGGAGTAGCTCATCAGAAGATAGCGACTATATGGCAACTCATGGAACATTAAATATTCCAAAAGGTAAAAAATCTATTAAAATCAAAGTAACTATTAATGGGGATATAAATATTGAACCAGATGAACTATTTATTTTAGCACTTAGACACCCCAAAAATCTCACTTTTGGAAGAAGTAGTACAGGGATTTATATATTAAATGATGATGTTCATAATGAAGAGCCATTTACTTGTGATAATCACATGTATCTATCTAGTAGTATAAAAAGAGGTAGTAAGGTAACTGGTAGAATGTGGCTACATAAGATAGATACATCAAAATCTCCATTTAAATTTGAAGTTATGGATGATAGAGGTGAGAGGAGACTATATAATGCCTTAACCTACTCTACAGAAGATAACTATATATATGGACTATACTATAAAGAGCTATTTAGGATAAGTAGAACAGGTAAGATAATTAGATTAGGAGAAGTATCAAAATTACCTGATATATTTAAAACAAATCAAGCCTATGCAGGAGCTAGTTATAATGGATACTACTATGTTACAGGTTTTGGAGTTGATTATAATAAGATATTTAAGATTAAATTAGATGATGATGATAGTAAAAGAGATGTTCAAGAGATAAATTTAACTAAATCTGTATCTATTAAGGATTTCTCTTTTTCACCTAATGGTAAATATCTATATGGAATTGCTGATGGTGGAAAGCTGACTAAGATAGATGTAGATAGTGGAGAGGTATCATTTATTGGTAATCCTCATACAGGTTATGAGTTTGACTCATCATTTTCAGATAAGAGTGGTAGATTTTTTGCAAATGATAGTAAAGGACATGGATTTTTTGAGTTTAATTTAAATAATGGAACAAAAAGATTTTTATCTAACTCACAAAAGGCTGATTATAATGATGGTGCAAACTGCCTAAATGCCACTCTAATATTTACAGACTATGGAGATGCACCTATATCTTATGGAAAAGCGTGGCATAATATATCTAATGGCATATACTTGGGTGATAAGATAGACCATGATATTAACTATTTTGATACAATAGATGCTAAAGGTGATGATAATAATGGAATAGATGATGAAGATGGATTAACTCTATTAGATGGGAAAGATATAAATGGAGAATATTTTGAACTAAATAGTACAACAACTCTAAAAGTAAAACTATCTAAAGAGGCTTATTTAAAAATATGGATAGATAAAAATATCAACGGTCATTTTGACAACTCTAATGACCTTATATATAATAAAAAATTAAGTGCAGGAGAGCATAATATAGATATTTTTCTACCTGCTAATTTAATAAAAAATCAAAAAACATATCTAAGAGCTAGAGTATCTAGTAGCCCTAGTATGAACCCTACAGGTTTTGTTACCGATGGAGAGGTAGAGGATTATCAAATCTATTTTGGAGATAAGTCTAAACCACTACAAGGAGTGTTTAATGTTGAGAGAACTAATAGTGGCTCATATTCAATTAACTCAAAAGAGAGAAATGCATGGTTTACACAGATTGTAGGTAGAGATTTTGACTACTCTATAATCCTATATAAAAAAGATATGAGTAGCAAACAGCAATTAGATAGTAATATTACTATTAAATTAGAGCTTATTGATGAAGATAATAATAGAACTATATATAGTAGATATGGATATATATCAAGTAGTAGAGTTGATATTATACTACCATCAGATTTAAACTCACTACCAGCTACCAAGAGAGCTAGATTTAGGGTATCTTATGGAGTTGATGGAAGTGGCAATATTGTACAATCAAACTGTAGTACCAATTTAGAGAGCTGTTTTAATGCAATGCAAAATATAAATTATGATGATGCAAGAGATGATTTTGCAATTAGACCAGAATATTTTCATTTAATCCTATCTGATAATAATCTAACAAGACGAGTCAATATATCTCCAAATAACAGTAAACCTCTAAGATTTGCATCAGGATATGATTATAATTTAACTGTAACAGCCTCCAGCTATAATGGAACAGATATTAATCCATCAATAGATTATAACACCTCATTAGTTACTAGAGCGTTAGAGTTTTTAGATAAAAATATATCTCAATGTATAGACAAGAGTGATAAAATCTCTAATGAGAGCTTTATTAGTGGAAAAAATATAACTCATCTCTTTGAAAATCAGAATGTTGGAAGATATAGACTCTCTATAAAAGATGAGAATTGGAGTATGGTTGATATTAAGAGTGGAGATTGTGATATTAATAAGTCATACACCTCATCAGATGGAAATATTATATCAGGCTGTAATATTGTCTCAAATCCAGATATAAATATCTCATTTTTCCCATATCTATTTGATGTAAACTTTACTATAGATAATATTCCACATAGCTCACATAGTGATTTTATATATATGAGTGAGATTAACTCTACATTTAATAGTGTAGCTATTGCTCTTAAGGGTGATATTACTGCTAAGAGTCAAGATGGAAATATAACTACAAATTTTATAGATGGCTGTTTTTCTAAAGATACTCTATTGAATGTAGGAGTAACTACGCTATCTGATAATGGAGTAGATAAATCTATTAAGACAACAAAAGGGAGTGATATTAACTTTACAAGAGTTGTTAAATTTAATAGTGAAACTAATGTAACTATTAGTAGAAGTAGTAGATTTAATCTACTGCCAAACATCAATATATCTAAAGATAGATTTAAAACTAATGGTAAAGCTCATCTTGATATAAGATATAATATAGATAAAAATCTAGCAGAGACAATAAATCCTATTCAGATAACATTTAAAAAAATTGATACAAACTCAACTGAAGCAAATTCAACAGCTAATCTATTAGATGAGAACAATCCATATATTCCAAAAGGCTCACAAGATTTAAATGATACAGTTCGTAACTTCTATTTTGCTAAAGTCTCTCCAGATAAAGTTAGATTTCCACAAATATATTTTAAAAATAGGAATACAATTAGAACACCTCTACAGATAGAGATATTTTGTGGTGGTAGAGTAGATAGTAAATATTGTAAAGATACAAATCTATTAAACCATACCTCTATTGCTAGTAGTCCACGAGTTGAAAATGGTTGGTATATATCAATAGACCATAATGCAACAGTTGATGGAGGAGTTAATAATCTAATTCCAGATAGCTCAACTCCTAATATATTAACCTTCTCTCCTACTATGCCGATTAGATTTACAAATGGTAGAAATGGACTTATTATGACAAGATTTACAAATCCACATGGAACTCAAAAGTATAGAGTAGATATATATGCAGACCCTCAATTACAATATTATGGAGGTAAACCAAAATCAAATATTCCAAAAGGGGTTAATCACTACTTTGTAATGGGAACTGAAAATAACTCATCAACTTGGACAGGAGTTGGAAAGACAGGTAATCTTTTAGATATTAAACCAAATATAAATTCAGCTCATAAGATAGATTGGTAAGATTTAAATTTCTTATCAATTACTTGAATGCACTCTAAAAGCCCTTGACCTAAATCTATATATGGATTTGCTACAAGTTTTTTAGCTACACTTGGGTGATATGAGTATGGTGTAATCTTATAGTGTCCCATATTGGAGTTATCTATTTGAGTTATCTCTAATCTATTTCCCATTATCTCATTTATCATGGTTAAAAGCTCTATCCGTTTTAATCTCTCTGTACCTGTTAATATAATATGCTCATTTTCATAACTCTTATCTTCTAATATATCAACAGATAATTTAGCAGTATCAGCCGCATGAACATACTCTCTTAAATCCTCACCATCACCTTTAAACTCTAGTTTTCCATATTTTATTGCACTCTCTAAGAGATTATAGATATAGTTATTGTGACTTGCTCTCTCTCCATATATAGAGCCATATCTAATAATAGTATATTTTAATCCATATCTTCTATAATACTCCTCTGTAAGCTTTTCAGAGCTATGTTTACTAATTCCATAAAAAGAGCCTTCACTACTTAGAGCATAAGCACTACTTGCATAGATAAATCTCTCTATATTATTATGCCTACATGCCTCTAATATATTTAAATTTCCCATAACATTAATATTCATGGTATTAATCGGGTCATTGATTGCATCATCTAAGTTAGCAACTGCTACAAAGTTATATACAATATCAGCATCTCTAACAGCAGATAAAATATCATCTCTATTTAAAATATCTATAGATTTAAATATTTGATTATCTTGAAGATATTGAGATGGGGCTAAATCTGCAATAGTAACACTATAACCTCTTCTTGTTAGCTCATCAGCTACATAAGAGCCTAAAAATCCACTTCCACCAAAGACTATAACTCTTTTCAATTTAAACTCTCTAATTTTAATCTTAAATTTTTAATAGCACTCATACCCATAGCTAATATTGCCTCTTTTGAGTTTCCTCCAATATGTGGAGTTGTAATTAGATTTGGTAGCTCTATAAGCTCTTTATCTTTTGGTGGCTCTACCTCATAGGCATCAATTGCTCCACTAGCTATAATACCATTTTTTAGTGCATATTTTAAATCATTCTCATTAATAAGTCCACCTCTTGCACTATTAATTAAAATAGCATTAGATTTCATTAACCTCATCTCTTTTAGAGTTATGAGATTATAAGTGCTTTTATCTAATGGAGTATGTAGAGTAATAAAATCAGCTTTTTTATATATCTCATCTTTAGAGGCTTTAATTAAGTTATTTTCTATATAGTAGTCATCTTGATTTATAATATCATTTACTAAGATTTTACATCTAAATGGTTTTAGGAGTCTAATTAACTCTTTTCCAATAAATCCGACTCCAATAACTCCGACAGTTTTACCACTAAGCTCAAAACCACCATTCTTATTCCATATACCTCTTTTTAGTTGATTAGAGGTAAGATATAGATTTCTACTAAGCATAAGCATATAACCTAGTGTCATCTCTGCTACAGATAATCTATTTACTCCTCCACTCCAACCAATTTTTATATCTAATCTTTTACACTCATCTAAATCTAAATTATTTAATCCAACACCATACTTAGCTATCACTTTTAAGTTTTTACAATGAGATAGAACTTCCCTATCTATATTATCTAAGCCAACTATTAAACCATCAGCATCTTTTATATGCTCTATTAACTCACTTTTTGTAAATCTTTTACCATCTAAATTTAGTTTTGCATTTGGAAAATATCTATATATCTCTTTTTGCAATATTTTATTTTTTGAAAATGATGGGGATGTAACCACTATATTCATGATTTATCCCATCTTAAATATTAGTATCAAATTTAATATTATCTACATCTATCATACCAGTTCCAACTGGAATTAATCGTCCAATTACAACATTCTCTTTTAAATCTTCTAGTGTATCAACAGTCCCTGCAATTGAAGCAGAAGTTAATACTTTTGTAGTATCTTGGAAAGATGCAGCAGATATAATACTATCAGCTCCAACAGCAGACCTTGTAATTCCTATTAAGATTGGCTCTGCTATTGCTGGTTCTCCATATAGTTTAATAACTTTTTGATTTTCCATATTAAATTTCTTTTTGGATACTAAATCTCCATCAATAAATTTACTATCTCCACTATCAATAACTCTAACTTGTCTCATCATTTGAGATACAACAATCTCTATATGTTTATCTGATATATTAACACCTTGTCGTCTATATACCTTCTGTACCTCTTCAACAATATACTCATATAGAGCTTTCTCTCCAAGAGTAGCTAAGATATCATGGCTAGATACTGTTCCATCAGTTAACTTTTCACCTGTATGGACAAAATCACCCTCTGTCACAACAACAACTCTCTGTTTATCTATAAACTGCTCAACCATTCTACCATTTTCATCTGTGATAATTAGTCGTTTTTTACCTCTTAGAGGTTTTCCAAATGATACAGTTCCATTTATTTTTGCGATATGAGCAGGGTCTTTCGGTCTTCTAGCCTCAAATAGCTCTGATACTCTTGGAAGACCAGATGTAATATCACTAGATTTCTGTGCCGCTTTTGGTGTTTTTGCTAAAATATCTGCGATTGTTACTCTATCTAAATCATTAACAAATATTGAGGTTTTAGGTTCAAGTGTATATGTAATTACCTCATCATCATCTGTAGCTAAAATGATAGCTGGTTTATATGAGGCTGGAATATACTCATTTAGAGTAAGACGACTCTCTCCTGTTAATTCATCGATCTGCTCAACTGCAGTAACACCTGCTATAATATCTTGAAATTTAACTCTACCATTAGCTTCAGCAATAATAGGCTCTGAGTATGGGTCCCACTCAGCTATTACAACTTGGTCATCCGTTCTAGGAGATGCAATTAAATCTCCTCGTGATAGAGTCGTATTTTCACCTGCTCTAATAAGAGAACCTCTTGCAATATAGTGTCTTGCTGCCTCTCTATTATTCTTATCTACAATAACAGCAAAAAGCCCCTTCTCATTTACATATTCACCCTCTCTTATAGTATCAATTCTCTCAATAAAATCACCTTTCAATAGGAAATATTTAACAATACCTTTCGCATCAGAGTAAACATTTTGAGTAACAGGAGCTCCATCTTCAACTTTAAGTTCACTTGCAAATGGGATACGAGTAGGTACACTCCATGACTCTTTTATAATCTCTACAATTGAGTCACCCTCTTGAATAAGCTCTCCATCATGATATGGAATAAATAGTTTACCATCAACTTTACCACCAACACCTGCTAACTCATTAGTTTTAGCTACATCATTTTTACTAACTACATATTTCTGCTCTTGTGCTCCCTGCTGAACTAATATTGTAATCTCATCATGAGATTGAATAATAGATACTCTACCTCTTGTTAGAGATTTAACTTTAGGCTCAACCAATAGTACACCAGCATTTCTTCTATTTGATACAAGTAACTTATCTTCACTATTTCTATATACATTTAGATTATAGTAACGGATAAATCCCTCTTTAGTGGCAACTACCTGTCTCTCCTCTTTTCCTGCACTTGCTGTTCCACCTGTATGGAATGTTCTAAGTGTAAGTTGAGTACCTGGTTCACCAATAGATTGAGCTGCAATTACTCCTACTGCCTCACCCTTTTTTACAATCTTATTTTCAGCCATATTAAGCCCATAACACTTAGCACATATACCTTTTGGTGCTTTACATGTTACAGATGTTCTAATATTAACACTTCTAACTCCAGCATCACTAATAATTTTTGCTCTATTTTCATCAATCATAGTGCCTTCACTTACAAGTACTTCACTTGTAATTGGGTCAATTACATTTTTTGAAACTACTCTTCCATAAATTCTATCTGATAGTGGTTCAATCAACTCATTACCTACAAATATATCAGATACATCAACACCCTCATGGGAGCCACAATCATGCATAGTAACTTTTACATTTTGAGCAACATCAATAAGTTTTCTTGTTAAATATCCAGCACTTGCTGTCTTCATAGCCGTATCTGCTAAACCTTTTCTAGCTCCGTGAGTTGAGATAAAATACTCTAAAACATTTAATCCTTCACGGAAGTTAGAGGTAATAGGGGTCTCAATAATAGAACCATCTGATTTTGCCATAAGACCTCTCATACCAGATAGCTGTCTAATTTGAGCAGCAGAACCTCTAGCACCAGAGTCTGCCATCATATGAACAGAGTTAAATCCACTCTTATCTCTCTCAATAAGAGTCATAAGTTTAGATGCTACTGTATTATTTGTATCTGTCCATATATCAATAATCTTATTATATCTCTCTTGCTCTGTTAATAACCCTTTACTATACTGTTTTTGTATCTCAATAACCTGCTCTTTAGCTAAAATAATAGTTGACTCTTTCTCTTCTGGAACTTTAATATCATCAATAGATATAGATACTCCCGATTTTGTTGCATATTTAAACCCAATATCTTTTAGATTATCTAAAAACTTTGAAGTGTAAGAGATACCACTCTTTGCATAGATATAATCAACTAGAGCAGATATATCTTTTTTCTTTAAGACTTTATTCCAATAGCTCTCTGGAACATAATCTGGAATAATATCTTTTAATATAACTCTTCCTGCAGTAGTTGTAACAATTTTTCCATCAATAAGAGTTCTAATTTTAGCATTAATATCTAGACTACCCTGCTCATTTGCAATTATAATCTCATCTACATTTGCAAATAGTTTATGTTGTCCTACTACATCTCTCTTCTCTAATGTTAAATAGTATAATCCTAAAATCATATCTTGAGATGGAACTGCAATAGCTTTACCAGAGGCTGGAAGTAGGATATTCATAGAGGCTAACATTAAAATCTTAGCTTCAGCAATAGCTTCAGAAGATAGTGGAACATGAACAGCCATCTGGTCACCATCAAAGTCTGCATTAAAGGCTGCACATACTAATGGGTGGAGTTGGATAGCTTTTCCATCAATTAGTTTTGGGTGGAAGGCTTGAATTGAGAGTTTGTGTAGTGTTGGGGCACGGTTAAGTAGAACAGGATAGTTTTGAACAACATCTTCTAAACACTCCCATACCTCATTAGTTTTTTTCTCTATCATCTTCTTAGCCTGTTTTATAGTAGTGGCATATCCTCTCTCTTCAAGCTTTGCCATAACATGAGGTTTAAATAGTTCAATAGCCATCTGTTTTGGTAACCCACACTCGTCCATTTTAAGATTAGGACCAACTACAATTACAGAACGACCAGAGAAATCAACTCTCTTTCCTAAAAGGTTTTGTCTAAATCTTCCCTGTTTACCCTTAATAACTTCAGATAGAGATTTTAGTGGTCTCTTATTTGCACCCTTAACAGAGTTTCCTCTTCTACCATTATCAAATAGTGCATCAACAGCTTCTTGTAACATTCTCTTCTCATTTCTTACAATAATCTCTGGTGCATCAAGCTCTACTAATCTTTTTAGTCTCTGATTTCTATTTATAACTCTTCTATATAGGTCATTTACATCACTTACAGCAAATTTACCACCATCAAGACTAACAAGTGGTCTAAGGTCTGGTGGCATTACAGGTAGTATTGTTAACATCATCCACTCTGGTCTATTTCCAGATTCTAAAAATGCCTCAATAACCTTTAGTCTCTTTACGATGGTTTTCTTTTTAGCCTCTGATTTAGTAGCTTGAATATCCTCTTTTAAGTTGGAGAACATCTCTACTAAATCTAATTCACTCAAAAGCTCTTTAACTATCTCTCCACCCATTCTAGCATCAAGTCCAGAGTCTGGAAATCTCTGTGTTATAGATTGATACTGCTCCTCATTAAGTACATCATACTTATTAAGAGGTGTATTTCCTTCACTATCGTAACTAGCAAACCCTGGCTCTTTTACAATATATGCTTCATAATATAGAACTCTCTCAAGGTCTTTCATCTTAACACCAAGTAGAGTTCCAATTCGTGATGGAAGAGAGCTTACATACCATATATGTGCAACAGGAGCTACTAAATCAATATGTCCCATTCTATTTCTTCTTACCTTTGAAGTTGTAACCTCAACGCCACACTTTTCACAAACAACACCCTTATATCGCATCTTTTTATATTTTCCACAAAGACACTCATAATCTCTCACAGGTCCAAAAGTTTTAGCACAAAATAGCCCATCTCGTTCAGGTTTTAATGTTCTATAGTTAATTGTCTCTGGCTTTTTAACCTCTCCATAACTCCAAGATAGAACTTTCTCAGGACTTGCAACTCGTAGTCGCATAGCTAGAATATCTAATGGTCTCTCTTCACTTGTTAAATCAATAGGGGTTAAACCCTCTAAAAAATCACTCATTACTACACTTCCTCTTTAGCTTTTTCAAATAAATCAACATCAAGACCTAATGCTTGAAGCTCTTTTGTAAGTACAAACATAGTCTCTGGTATTCCTGATTCTGGAACAGACTCACCTTTAGTAATAGCTCTATATGCTCGAGTTCTACCGTCAACATCATCAGATTTAATAGTTAACATCTCTTTTAGAATATGTGATGCTCCATAAGCCTCTAATGCCCAAACTTCCATCTCTCCAAATCTCTGTCCACCAAATAGAGCTTTTCCTCCAACAGGTTGTTGTGTAACTAATGAGTATGGACCTGTTGACCTTGCATGAACTTTCTCATCAACTAAGTGGTGAAGTTTTAACATATACATATATCCAACATTAACTCTCTCTAACATCTTTTCACCAGTTCTTCCATCATATAGTTCTGTTTTACCATCACTATCCATTTTTGCTAACTCAAATAGTTTTGCAAACTCCTCTTGATTTGTCCCCTCAAATACACTTGTTGCAAACTTAACACCTTTTGCCCAATCTCTTGCATATTTAATTAGCTCCTCATCATCTATCTTAGATAGTGTCTCTTTTGCATTCATAAGTTGTGCAATATCTGCAATCTCTGTCATTTTAGCTCTTAGTTCAGATACCATTGTCTCTTTTTGCTGATTAAATATATCTTGTATCTGCTCTCCTAATTTTTTACCAAGCATACCTAAATGAACCTCTAAAATCTGTCCAATATTCATTCTTGATGGAACTCCTAGAGGATTTAAGATAATATCAACAATTTTTCCATCTTTTGTATATGGCATATCAATCTCTGGAACAATATTAGATACAATACCTTTATTTCCATGTCGCCCTGCCATCTTGTCACCAACTTTAAGTTTTCTCTTGGTTGCAATATAGATTTTTACTAACTTAGTTACACCATTCGGTAAGATATCATCTTTTTCTAAAATATATAGCTTCTCTTCATGAGCCTCTTTAAGTCTCTTTTTTTGTCTCTGAAAATAATTTTTTGTTGAGTTATACTCTGATTGAATTTTACTACTATAGGATTGAACAACACCTCTTAGAGCAAATCTATTAATATCTTTTATAACATCTATTGGAATTTTTTCTCCTGCTTCATAGAACTTATCATCAATAGTTATATCTTTTACCAATTCTGCTTTAGATAACATATCTGATATTCTTAAAAGCTCCTCTTGGTCAATCATTAGAAGTTTATCATGGTGTTCACTATCAAGAATTGCCTTCTCCTCTTCATAGGATTGAACAGCTCTTGCATCTTTCTCATAACCTTTTTTTGTAAACACTTTTACATCAACAACAACCCCCTCCATAGAGGCTTTTGCATATAGTGATTTATTTACAACATGTCCAGCCTTTTCACCAAAAATTGCTCTTAGTAGCCTCTCTTCTGGAGTTGGTTTAATCTCCCCTTTAGGACTAACTTTACCAACTAAAATCATGCCGGGTTTTACAGTTGTTCCAACCTTAATAATTCCACTCTCATCAAGGTGAGTTAATTCATCTTCACGAATATTTTGAATATCTCTTGTTATCTCTTCTGTACCATGTTTAAGCTCTCTTGCCTCTATCTCAACCTCATAGGTGTGAACTGATGTAAAGGTATCTTCTCTTAAAAGTTTTTCAGAGATAATAATAGCGTCCTCATAGTTATATCCATACCAAGGCATAAATGCAACCATTACATTTTTACCAATAGCAAGTTCCCCCATATCCATATTAGGTCCATCTGCAATAACTTGCCCTTTTTTAACAAAATCACCAACTTTTGTTATTGGAGTCTGTGTAAATGTTGTATTTTGGTTAGTTCGCATATTTTTTTCCATAGGATAGTGGTCTATAAATACACCATTATCATCTTCACCTAAAATATATATATTCTTACTATCAACCTTTTCAACTCTTCCTGCTCTTTTAGCTTTTATACACTCCCACGCATCACGACTCACAATAGCCTCCATACCAGTACCAACAATAGGTGCCTCTGTTTTTAAAAGAGGTACTGCTTGTCGTTGCATATTTGACCCCATTAATGCACGGTTTGCATCATCATGCTCTAAAAATGGGATAAGTGCAGCAGCTGAGCCTGAAACCATAAGGGGAGATATATCAATAAGAGATACCTTTTTAGTCTCATTAAGTTGAATTTCACCATTACATCTTGTCTCAATTAGGTCATCTACAATCTTTCTATCTTTAACCTTTGTTGATGCTGGAGCAATAATTAAATCCTCCTCTTGAGTTGCAGTTAGATATACTATCTCATCTTGAATTTCACCATCAACCACCTTATTATAAGGTGCTTCAATAAATCCTAAATCATTAACTTTAGCATAAGTAGCAAGTGTATTAATAAGTCCAATATTTTGCCCCTCTGGAGTCTCTATTGGACAAATTCTACCATAGTGAGTAGGGTGAACATCTCTAACCTCAAATCCAGCTCTCTCTTTAACTAAACCACCCTCACCAAGAGCTGAGAGTCTTCTCTTATGGGTAACCTCTGATAGTGGATTAGTTTGATCCATAAATTGAGATAACTGTCCTGAAGAGAAAAATTCTAAGATAGTATTTGTAATCATTTTAGAGTTAACTAAATCATGAGGCATAAGCTCATCTAATTGTCCTGATAGAGTGGTCATCTTATCTTTAATTGCTTTTTGCATTTTAGTTAAACCATTATATAGCTCATTTCCTAAAAGCTCTCCAATAGCCCTAATTCTTCTATTTCCTAAGTGGTCTCTATCATCAATATGTCCCGAACCATTTTTAACTTTAGAGAGATATTTAACTGTATGTATAATATCTTCAGCAGTTAATACAGTTACATAGTCTGGTACGTTAAATCCTAACTTATGGTTCATTTTCATTCTACCAACTTTTGTTAAATCATATCTCTCAGGGTCAAAAAATAGTTGTTTTAAGAAAGTTTTAGCAGCTTCTGCAGTTACAGGCTCACCGGGTCTCATAACTTTATAGATACGAATTGTAGCTAGTTGGTTTTCATCTTCAATATCTTCAGTCTGTTTAAGAAGTCTTAGTGACTCTTGGTCTGCTAAGAATGATTTAATAATAGAGTCATCTGCACCCTCAGCTAAATCATCAGCAATAAAGAAACTCTCAATTCCTGCTTCTATAATCCTTTTAAGTCTCATCTCATCAAGTGGAGTTACAACATCAAATAGAACCTCTCCACTCTCTTGGTCAAAAATAGGAGTTGAGAGGTGTCTCTCCATTAAGACATCTATAGGATACTCTACCCACTCTAATCCTTTATCAATCAATTTTTGAGCTTTTTTCTTTGTTAATCTTTTTGCGGCTGCAACTATAATATTACCATCTAAATCTCTAACTTCATAAGGAACTCTTCCTGCAAAATCTTCTACTGAAAATTTTGTTACAAATCTATTATCTTTAACAAATATCTCTTTGCTTTTATAAAAGAGTTTCATAATATCCTCTTTAGAGTAGTCTAATGCTCTAAATAGGATAGTTACAGGTATCTTCCTTCTTTTATTAATTCTAGCATATAAAATATCTTTAGTATCATACTCGAAATAGAGCCAACTACCTCTATCGGGAATAATTTGAGCTGAATAGATAAGTTTATTTACAACTGTAGTTGCCTCTTCCTCTTTAAATATAACACCCGGACTTCTATGAAGTTGATTTACAACAACTCTCTCTACACCATTAATAATAAATGATGTTCTATCTGTCATAAGTGGTATATCTCTTACAAAAACAGCTTGTTCTTTTATCTCTTTAGGATCTAGCTTTTCACCTGTTTTTTCATCTCTATTCCATATAGTTAAAGCGATATTCATTTTTAAAGATACAGAGTAGGTAAGTCCTCTCTCCATACACTCTCGAATAGTATATTTAGGTTGAACAATCTGACTACCTTTATATTCAAGAGTTAATCTATTCTGTTGGTCATGAAGTGGAAATACAGAACGAAAGACTTTTTCTATTGTAGATTCACTTCTATTTTTAGCATCAATCATTAAAAAATCATCATAGGATTTTTGTTGTAGTTGAAGTAGGTTTGGTACAGCAATTTGACGAGGAGTTTTTGAGAAATCGACTCTTAGTCTATTTCCAGAGTATAATGAATTTAACATGGGTGAACCTCATTTTGATATGTATATTATTATTGATGAATGTATATTTTAGATATACAAAAAAACTATTGCACAATAGCTTATCACTATATCGTTATTAATCTTTTATCTGTTATTACTAACATAACAGAGGAGAACTCAAGCGAAATAGTTTCGCTTGAAAAGTTTTTTATTTCAATTCGCAAGTAGCTCCAGCGTCTTCAATCTCTTTTTTAATAGCTTCTGCTTCCTCTTTAGATACAGCCTCTTTAATTGTTGTTGGAACATCTTCAACAGCAGCTTTTGCCTCTTTAAGACCAAGACCTGTAATTTTTCTAACAACCTTAATTGCATTAATTTTCTTAGCACCAGCTCCTGTTAATACAACATCAAACTCTGTCTGCTCTTCAACCTCTTCTGCTACTGCACCACCACCTGCTACTACTGTAGCTTGTGCTGAAACACCAAATTTCTCTTCAAACTCTTTTACTAGTTGAGAAAGCTCTAATACTGACATATTTGATATAAACTCTAAAACATCTTCTTTAGTGATTGCCATTTTTATTCCTTTTATTAAATTATTTTAATTACTCTTCTTCTGTTAATTTATCTGCTAATGCTTGTAAGCCAATTGTAAAGTTTTGAACAGGTGCATTCCAAACATTAAGTAACATACCAAGAAGTTCATCTCTACCTGGAAGTTTTGCCATAGCTTCAATTGTTGCTAAATCAGCAAGTTTTGACTCTATTACTCCAGATTTAATTGAGAATACATCTTTATTAGCTTCTGCCGACTTATCTGCTACTTTACAAGTTGCAATTTGGTCTTCACCCCAGATAAAGATGTTGTTATTAGTAAGTTCCATCTCATCACAATTTGCATTCTTTAGTGCAATTTTTGCAAGAGTATTTTTAACTACTCGAACATTAACATCATTATCTTTAGCTAATCTTCTAACACCCTCTAATGCCTCAACACTCATACCTTTATAATCACATACGATTATGGCACCTTGATTGGCAAATGAGTCTGATAGCTCATTAACTATAGCTTCTTTCTCACTTCTAGTCACTTTTTCTCCTTTCGACCTATAATAGGGTGTTGTCTCCAACCCATCTATCTCTTCAGATAGATTAATTAAGCATTTGCCCCTATCATCTTTAGCCTAAAATAAATCTATGCTATTAAGCATAAAGCAAGGGGCATTAAAAAATGCCCTAAGCTTTATACTCTATTTAATATCTAATAACTCAGTAGTATCTAATGTAACTGCTGGACTCATAGTGAGAGACAATGCACCATTTAAGATATATCTACCCTTTGCTGCTGCTGGTTTTGATTTATTTATCTTTTCTATAAAAACCCTAAAGTTCTCTTCAATCTTATCTTTACTAAAACTAGATTTTCCAATTCCAGCATGAATATTTCCCTTTTTATCAACTCTAAAGTTGACTTTTCCACCTTTTGCTTCAGTTACAGCTTTTGCAACATCCATAGTAACTGTTCCTGTTTTTGGGTTAGGCATAAGACCTTTTGGTCCTAAAATTCTAGCTACTCTTCCTATAGTTCCCATCATATCTGGTGTTGCAATTACAGTATCAAAATTGATATTACCCTCTTGTATCTGCTCAATTAACTCTGTTGAGCCTACAATATCAGCACCTGCCTCTTTTGCCTCATCAGCTTTTGCATCTTTTGCAAATACAGCAACTCTAACTTTTTTGCCTGTTCCGTTTGGAAGAACTACAGAACCTCTAATCATCTGGTCTGCATGTCTTGGGTCAACATTAAGATTTAATGCAACTTCAACTGTCTCATCAAATTTTGCCGATTTTAACTCTGGAAGAAGCTCAATAGCCTCTTTTACAGAGTACCTTTTTTTACTATCAATTTTCTCTAAAAGAGCTTTTCTCTTTTTACTTATCTTTTTCATTTCTCTCTCTCCACGATATAAAAATCTCCCACTAAATAGTGGTAATAATATTTTATGCAGTAACCTCTACACCCATACTTCTACAAGTACCCTCAATGATTTTTGCAGCCATCTCTCTATCATCTGTATTTAAATCAGAGATTTTCTGCTCAACAATTTCGGCAATTTGAGCTTTAGTTAATGAGCCAACCTTATTTTTAAGTGGATTATCTGAACCACTCTTAATATTAGCAGCTTTCATAATAAGTTCACTTGCTGGTGGTTGTTTTGTCTCAAATGTAAAACTTCTATCTGCATAAACTGTAATCTCAACAGGAACTTTAAATCCCATCTTATCTTTTGTTCTTTCATTAAAAGCTTTACAGAACTCCATAATATTAACACCTCTCTGTCCAAGAGCTGGACCTACCGGTGGTGATGGATTAGCTGAACCAGCTGATATCATTAACTTAAATTTTTCAGTTATTTTTTTTGCCACTATTTTCTCCTTATATTAAATAGAAATTTATTTTTAGATTAAATAAAAACTTCAGTAATTAAAACTTGTTTTTATTACTGAAGTTTTCTACTTCAGTTTTATATAATCTTCTCTACCTGTGTATGTAATATCTCTACAGGTGTATTTCTTCCAAAAATAGATACATTCAGTTTTAACTTACCATGGTCAAGGTCATACTCTTCAACCATACCTGTAAAATTGGAAAAAGGTCCCTCAATAATTCTAACCATCTCTCCATTTTCAAAGTCAACTTTAGGTTTTGGAGCAGATTTGTTTTCCATTTTGTCTAAGATTACTTTAATATCTGCTTCTGTTAGAGGAGTAGCATTTTTACCCTCTCCAATAAATCTTGAGACTTTCGGTAATCTTTGAATTTTATGCCATAAAGAGGTATCTAAATCAATATGAGCAAATACATACCCCGGGTATAGACTTCGCTCTGTAATTTTCTTCTCTCCATTTTTAACCTCTATAACCTCTTCAGTAGGAACAATAATACTATCTACCTTATCTTCTATTCCATGCTCTACAGTTAAGAGTTCAATCCCTCGTTTAACTGCCTGTTCGCTACCAGAGTAAACCTGTATTGCATACCATTGAAATGCCATATTAGTTCCCTATAGCCATTGAGACTATTGCTGACATTAGCATATCGACAAGTGCTAAGAAAATTGATATAACAGTTACAACTATAAAAACAGCAACAAATGCTTGTCTAACTTGTACTTTTGTCGGAAATATAACTTTTCTTATCTCTTCTTTAACATGTGTAAAATATGTTGTTAATTTTTCCATCTCTATAATTACCTTTAATTATGGCAGGCCAAGAGGGACTCGAACCCCCGGCACCTGGTTTTGGAGACCAGTGCTCTACCAACTGAGCTATTGGCCTAAGAATTTTTTAGTAGAAGATAAAGCTATTAAAGCTTCATCTCTTTATGTATAGTATGGCACTTACACCATTTGCAGTACTTTTTTAAAGCAAGTTTCTCTGCAGTATTTCTTTTATTCTTAGTTGTATGATAGTTTCTTCTAGTACACTTTTCACAACCTAAATGAATTGTTTCTCTCATTCTCTCTCCTAAAAATTAGGGTAGCCACAAAGGGCAACCCATACAACTATTCTATAATTTTTACAACTTTACCAGCACCAACAGTTCTACCACCTTCACGAATAGCAAACTGTGTACCTTGTTCAAGTGCAACTGGAGCAATAAGCTCAACTGTAATACTTACATTATCACCTGGCATAACCATCTCTGTACCCTCATCAAGAGTAATTGAACCTGTTACATCTGTTGTTCTAATATAGAATTGTGGTCTATAGTTATTGAAGAATGGTGTATGTCGTCCACCCTCCTCTTTTGTTAAAACATAAACTTCAGCTGTAAATTTCTTATGAGGAGTAATAGAACCTGGCTTACATAGAACCATACCTCTCTCAACTTGGTCTTTAGAGATACCACGAAGAAGGATACCACAGTTATCACCTGCTTGTCCACAATCCATCTCTTTTCTAAACATCTCAACACCAGTAACAGTAGTCTTTTTAGTATCTCTAATACCAACAATCTCTACTTCATTACCAACACAGACAGTACCTCTATCAATTTTACCAGTTACAACAGTACCTCTACCTTGAATAGTGAAAATATCTTCAATTGGCATTAAGAAATCTTTATCTGTCTCTCTTTGTGGCTCTGGAATATACTCATCAACTGCATCCATTAGCTCAATAATTTTTTCTGACCACTCACCAAGTTTTCCTGATTTAGCCTCTTCTAGTGCTAAGAAAGCAGAACCTGAGATAATAGGAGTATCATCACCCGGGAACTCATACTCATCAAGAAGTTCTCTAACTTCCATCTCAACAAGCTCTAACATCTCCTCTTTATCTTCTTCATCAAGTTGATCTTCTTTATTTAGGAATACAACAATATAAGGTACACCTACCTGTTTAGATAGTAGAATATGCTCTCTAGTTTGTGCCATTGGTCCATCAGTAGCCGCAATAACAAGAATAGCTCCATCCATTTGAGCCGCACCAGTAATCATATTTTTAACATAGTCAGCGTGACCTGGACAGTCAACATGTGCATAGTGTCTCTTATCTGTCTCATACTCAACATGAGAAGTAGCAATTGTAATACCTCTCTCTCTCTCTTCTGGAGCATTATCAATCTCATCATAATCCATAAGTTTTGAGTCGTTTTTTGTTGCAAGTACAGCAGTAATTGCAGCTGTTAATGTAGTTTTACCATGGTCAACATGACCGATTGTACCAATATTAACATGTGGTTTGGTTCGTTCAAATTTTTCTTTAGCCATTCTATTTTCTCCTAAATTTATTAATTCTAATTTTCGCTGACATTATATCAGGAATAACTATATATTGCTTTAATACCATAACAATATGGATACAAATACTATTTAAAAATAATATTTATATCCATACAACTTAGGGTGGAGCCCATAGTGAGACTTGAACTCACGACCTCTTCCTTACCAAGGAAGTGCTCTACCCCTGAGCCATATGGGCATTTTATAAAATTTTATAAGTGCTTGATTTTATTTGATAATTGAGACTAAGTAATGTGAAGTAATAAAAAATAAAATTTCACATCAGCTCCCAAATTGATAATATCATGGAGCGGGAGACGGGACTCGAACCCGCGACCCTCAGCTTGGAAGGCTGACGCTCTAGCCAACTGAGCTACTCCCGCATCAAAATATTTAAATATAACATGGTGGTGAGTGAAGGATTCGAACCTTCGAAGACATAGTCAGCAGATTTACAGTCTGCCCTCGTTGGCCACTTGAGTAACTCACCAAAACATATCTATTTTGGTCAAACACTGATAAAATTTTAATGGAGCTGATGAAGGGACTCGAACCCCCGACCTGCTGATTACAAATCAGCTGCTCTAGCCAACTGAGCTACATCAGCACCATTCATTTAAAGTCATTCTTTAAATGGAGTGGCATTATAGACAAAAAAAAATATAATGTCAAGTATTTTTGTAAAAAAAATATAATTTTTTATAAAAATTATATTTTTTTAGTAATTTTTGAGATAAGAACCTCTTTTAAAACCTCTTCAATATTGCTAACAGCTACTATAGTAATAGTATCTTTAATCTCTTTTGGAATATCCTCTAAATCTCTCTCATAATTTTTATCTGGAATTAATACTTTATTAACTCCTGCTTTATATCCAGCTATAAGTTTCTCTTTTAACCCTCCAATTGGAAGAACCTCTCCTGTTAAAGTCAACTCCCCTGTCATGGCTACTCTATTATCAACTCTCTTTTCAGATAATATAGAAGCAATTGCTACGGCCATTGTAATACCAGCACTAGGCCCATCTTTTGGAGTCGCCCCCTCTGGTACATGTATATGTAAATCATATTTTTTATAAATATCCTCCTCTTTAACATCTAACCTTTTATTATCTATTAATATTTTAATAACAGAAAAAGCGATATGTGCAGACTCTTTCATAACATCTCCAAGGCTACCTGTTAGTTGAACTAAACCCTTTCCTTTAATTTTAATCGCCTCTATCTTTAACATGTCTCCACCAACAGCAGTCCATGCTAACCCATTAACAACTCCAACTAATGGTCTCTTACCAATCTTAGATACCTCAAATACCTTTTTATCTGCAAATTTTGGTAAATCTTTTATAGAGATAGTTATTTTATCTAAAGAGCTATCTTTAAGTAGAGCAGTTGCTACTTTTCTCATAAGAGTTGCTATCTTTCTTCTTAAACCTCTAACTCCTGGTTCTCTTGTATATTCATCTATAAGTAACTTTAAAGCTCCATCTGTAATCTTAAACTCTCTCTTTTTAAGAGCATGTTTTTTTAATTCTTGTGGAATTAGATACTGTTTTGCTATCTCTAACTTCTCTTCTGGTGTATATGAGCTAACCTCAATAAACTCCATTCTATCTCTAAGTGGAGCTGGAATTGTATTTAAATCATTTGCAGTTGCAATAAATATTACCTTACTTAAATCTATATTAAAATTTAAATAGTAGTCTCTATACTCTATATTCTGCTCTGGGTCAAGTATCTCTAGTAGTGCAGAGGTTGGGTCTCCTCTATGGTTTCTTCCCACCTTATCAACCTCATCAAGTACAATTACTGGATCCATACTTTTTGCATCAATTAACCCTTGTACCAATCTTCCAGGCATAGCTCCAACATAGGTTCTTCTATGTCCTCTTAACTCATTAACATCTTCCAAACCACCAAGTGCAATCCTAACTAATGGACGAGAGAGTGCATTTGCTATAGAGTTGGCTAATGATGTCTTCCCTACCCCTGGAGGTCCAAAGAAACATAAGATAGCTCCTCTACTCCCCTCTAGTGAGATACCCCTAAGATTTGCTAACTCCTTTACAGAAAAAAACTCAATAATCCTCTCTTTTGGCTTTTCTAGTGAGAAGTGGTCATTATCTAACTCTTTTTGAACATCAGATACTTTTAAAGATTTACTTGTAAGTTTTCCAAATGGTATCTCAAATACCCACTCTAAATAGGTATATATCTGCTGTGCATCTCCACTATCTGGATGCATTCTTGCAAATCTATCAAGTTGTTTAGAGATTTCACTATATATATCCTCTTTTATAATAGGCTTTATTGACTCTAATTTTTTTCTAAACTCTGCTATCTCTTCTTCTCTCTGATTGTCTATACCTAGCTCTCTATTTATCTCTTTTATCTGCTCTTTTAAAAAATACTCTTTATTTGTCTGCTCTATTTTAGTATGGACTTTGCTTCTTATCTCTTTTTCAACTCTAGCTGCTTCAATTTGACCTACTATAATATCAATAAGCATCATAAGTCTCTTCTCTATATTCTGCTCTTTATATATATTATATGACTCTGTTTTAGATATTTTAAGTAGAGAAGCAACTAAATCAGCAATTCTATAGGGTTCATTTGTTTCTGAAATTGTTTTTAATATATCTGATGGGATACTGTTTTGAACTTTTGAGAGCTGTTTTAACTTCTCATTTAATACTCCAACTAAAGCTGTAACCTTTAACTCTTCATAAAATTGATTTTTAATTAAATTGATTGTAGCTATTTGAAATATAACTTCATCTACTTCTACATTCTCTATAGGAGATGTTATCTCCCCTTTAGCCAAACCTTGAAAGAGTATTTTTACTCTACCATCTGGTATATGAACTTTTCTCATAATAGAGCCAATTACACCAATACTGTTAATATCATCTAACTCTCTTGAGCCTTCAAATCCATCTTTTGTGTTTGTTAGAAAAATTAGTGAATTTTTCTCCATGGCATAAGTTGCAGCATCTATATCCTCTTTTTTTGTTAAGAAGAGTGGGCTTATCATAAATGGATATAAAAATATATTATCCTCAATAATGATAGGCAATTCTGTTGGGAATGGTTCATAATTACTAAGTTGCATTAATGGCTATCCTTTAGTTAAAAATTTTATCTAAAAAACTCTCTTTAGGAGCTTTTATATCTGCGTCATTTAGTGGAGACTTTCTATTTTTCTCTCTATAAATTTTAGATGCCCTATCTTTATCAATTCTACTATATAATCTTGCAATATTCTCATTTAATAGATATTGTGCCATATATAGTCTAACTTTTAGAGTATCAACCATAGGTCTATAGATAGAGTTTGGATACTCTTTTGTAAACTTATCTACATTTTTTAGAGTATCAATCATAAGTTTTTGGTCTCTATTTATATCTTTAACTCCTAAAAAAGCTGCTTTTATTTTTAAAAATTTAGCTAACTCAATAGTTTTTGATGAAGCATACTTTTTTAAATACTCATCTAAATAGTAATCAGCCATTACATAACTCTTATCTTTAATATGAGCTTGAGCTAATATCATTGTAGCTGTTGGAACTATTGGAGAGCGAAGATGTTCACTTCTTAAAGAGATATAGTATTCATCAGCTTTATCAAAATTATTTTCTGATATGCTTTCTATAATGTTTTTATACCAATATAGAGCAGGTTTATCATACTCCTTTATTGCATCTTTATTACTACAACCAATAAAAAATAATATAAATATAAATAAAAAAAGACCTTTTTTATAGTTTTTTAACATGCTTAACCTTAAATTTGACTATCTAACTAATTTGAGGATTATAATACCTCAAACTATATTATATTTTGCTATAATCAGATAAAAAGGTTTTAAAATGAGTCTAACAATTATTGGTGCTGGAGCTATGGCTATGGCTATGGCAGATGGATTAAAAGATAGATATAAGTTAGAGTTTGTAGTAAGAAATCTATCTAAAGTAGATATTAAATATCCAATTCATCTATTAAATAAGTTTAATATTAATAATAAAGATATTATATTAGCTGTTAAACCTTATGCTTTAGAGAGTGTAGCTAATAATCTAATAGGAGAAGCTAATAGTCTATACTCTATTTTAGCAGGAACTTCATTAGAAGATTTAAAAAAATCTATTAAAGCTAAGAGCTATATTAGAGCTATGCCAAATGTATCTGCTAGATTTAGATCATCGACTACTGTAATTACGGGTGATAAGGATTTAAAAGAGAGTGCAATAGATATATTTTCATATATTGGAGATACTATATGGGTTGAGACTCAAAAAGAGATAGATATTGCAACTGCTATTGCTGGTTCTGGTCCTGCTCTACTTGCTTTAGTATCTGAAGCTATGATGGACGGACTTGTAAAAGAGGGATTAAAAAGAGTTGATGCTATAGAGATTACAAATTCACTCTTTAGAGGTTTTGCACCATTAATCTCATCTAACCACCCTGCTATTATTAAAGATAGTGTTATGAGTCCTGCTGGAACAACTGCATCTGCTTATAGTGCTTTGGAAGAGGGGGCTGTTAGAAGTTCATTTATAAAAGCTATTAATAGAGCATTTAAAGTTACACAAAAGTAAATCTTGTTAATCAATCATTGACTTTTTATTATCTAAGTGTTTATGATTTAGTCTTATAATACGATTATGAAAGATATGGATTATTGATAGACTTGAAAAAGATAATTTTTCATAATAATCTCCTTTATAAAAAACCTCCTTTGAACTTTGATACACCCCCCCTTATGTTCATATCTTTCAAAATATTACACTTAAAAAAAAATTTTACATAAAGATATTAGTCAAGATAGCAAGATTTTAAAATTTAATTAAAGAGAATATATAAGATTTAAGAGGAGCATTAAGCTCACTCTCTATTATTTAAAACTATTTTTTTAAGCTTGATACATAAGTAGCAATTGCATCTATATCTGCATCACTAAGTCCTGCTACTTGACCTTTCATAAGTCCACCCATACCAGTAACATTTCTTGTACCTGCTTGATACTCTTTTATCTTTTTAACCAAATCAGCTTTTGGTTGTCCTGCAATAATATTTGATTTACCAAGAGCTTTCATTTTAGCATCTTTACCATGACAACCTGCACATTTAGCAAATTGAGCTGGAGCTTTTGGTGCTGTAGCATTTGCAACAACATCTTTTGTTTTCTCTACAGCCTTTGTTGCTACCTCTTTTGTAGCTTCAACAGCTTTTGTAGCTTTCTCTGTTACCTCTTTAGTTGCCTCTTTTGCTACCTCTGCTGTTTTTGCAACTACATTTGATGCACTCTCTTTTACTGCATTAACAGCTTTCGTAGCTTTCTCTGCAATAGTCTCACTCTTTGCAGGAGTACTTGCAACTTCAGTTTTAGCAGGTTCTGCTTTTGTAGCTGTATCTGCCTGTTTATTTTGTCCACAACCAATAAGTAGTAGTGATGCTGTAACTACTGAGAGTACTGTTAATCTATTCATTTTTATCCTTTAAAAAAATTTATGCGTGATTATACAACAAGAAGTATAAAATTTATACTGTTTTAGGATTAATTATCTTTTCTCTATTTAATAATTTATTCCAGAGAGCAGTATCACTCCAACTATCCTGTATATCTTTAGAGAAGATAATATCTTTAAATTTTATCTCTCCCATAAGTTTATTATGAGCATCTTCTCTAAACCCTTGAGCATATCCCGTCTCTGTCTCATGAATTATAATACTTTTAAGTTTAACCTCTCTCTCACCATTTACCATGATAGTACACTCTAAAATCCTCTCAACTAAGATAAAAATAACTCTACTAAACTGCTCTGCTGATGGACTAACAGGGAGTTCTATCCATCTTGATGAGTGTCTTTTCATGCTCTCTATATAATCTTTACTATCTCCACTCCATAGAGTAATAGCATGGTCAAATCCATCTATAATCTCTTTTATATATAGCTTAGTTAATCCAAAATCATAAACCATCTGTCCATTATCTAAATAGTTAGACTCTAATAATACCTCTACTCTATATGAGTGTCCATGAATATTTTGACTACACTTAATAGTACTACACCCTCTTACAATATGAGCATTTTCAAATTTAAATAGTTTTCTAATTATCATCTAAAATACTATCTGTCCATCTTGTTGCATACGATGTATAATATCTTTTGCCTTTTGATGTCCATTAAAAGCTGATTTTCTACACCACTCTAAAGCCTTATCTTGACTACTCTCGCAACCTAAGCCTTGGTCATACATTGCACCTAAATTAAATTGTGCCTCTGGAGAATTTTTTAGTGCTGAGTGTTTAAATAGAATAAATGCTTTTTTAAAATTTTGCTCTACACCTAACCCCTCTTTATATAGAACTCCCAAATTATTATAAGCCTCAATATTTCCTCTTTTAGCAGACTCTTCATACCAAAAAGCAGACTCCGAATAGTTCTGTTCACACCCTTCACCATTTTCAAACATAAGTGCCACTTCAAATTGAGCCTCTGGCATTCCTTTTATAGCAGATTTTAAATAGTAACTATGTGCTTTTTTACTATCTCTCTTAACACCCAATCCTCTTAAATATAGTAATCCTAAATTAAAAGATGATGAGTGTTCCCCTGCATCTGAAGCCTTTTTATAATACTCAATAGCCTTAGAGTAATCCTGTTTAACCCCTAATCCATTATGGTAAAAATACCCTATAGTAGCTATTGCAGAGAGGTCCCCCTCATTAGCTAAATATTGATATAGCTCTAATGCCTTATCATACTCTTTTGCATTAAATTTTTTTAATGCCTCTTCTTTTAATTTATTATTTGCCATTAATATATAACCTTATTTATTATTTAGAAGATTATATATATTTTAACTTAATATCTTATTTAGATAATTTCCATTTATCTTATATGATAATTAACTTCATATTAAGGAATTTTAATTATTATTACGAAAAAATATTTTAAATTGTGGTAAAAAGATGAATATATTTAAAAAAGTACTATCTATTATAGTTATTTTACAGTTATTAGCAGTTCTTGTTATTGTTACTAATCTATCATTAAATAAGATTAATACTATTACAGATGTAACTCTAACACCTATTGTTAAAGATAAGAGTATGATTAAAAGAGTGGTATCTTCATTTAATCTTAAACAATATAGAGAAAATCGTTATAGAGAACTCTCTTGGATTGTTAATCATAGTAATATTTTATTAACTAAAAATATAGAGATTAAAGCAAAAAAATTTTTAGGTAGACCTTATGTTTGGGGTGCAACTGGACCTAACTGTTTTGACTGTTCTGGATTTACACAAAAAGTATATAAAAGTATTGGAATTAATCTGCCACGAATATCAAGAAGTCAAGCTAAAGTTGGTCGTTTAGTAAGATTTAATGAACTTCAAAAGGGTGATATGGTCTTTTTTGATACTAGCAGAGCAAATAGAGGTAGAGTAAATCATGTTGGTATATATCTTGAAGATGGTAAGTTTATACATGCAAGTTCTGGTAAAAGAAAAGTTGTAATTACAAGTTTTAATAAAAAAATATTCTATAAAAAACACTTTTTATGGGGTAGAAGAGTTATTAATAGTGGAACTAACTACAGTTTTAATTAAAATATTAAAAAAAAATTAATTTTTTTATATAAAACTATTGTTAAATTAAAATTTATATGTTATAATTACGATAACAGAATATATTTATAAGGCTTTAGACTCATAACCTCCTTTTGAAATTAACATATATATATTCTGTTTATACGATATTTTAGTAATAGAATTGAATAAGATATAAGAGTATCTATAATCCTCCCTCCCATACCCAAATATAGATAAAATGCTAAAATATCTCTAAAAAAATTAAAATCAAAGCTTTTTTATTATAATTTTATTAAAAATATATTGGAGTATATATGATAGATGTTCTAATTATAGGTTCAGGTGGAGCAGGACTCACTGCTGGACTATCAGCTAAAGAGCAGAATTTAGAAGTTTTGATTGTTAGTAAGAGTTATGCCACCTCATCACAAACAACAATGGCACAAGGGGGAATAAATTCTGCATTAGGAAATGTTACTTCTGATAGTGTTGAGCTTCATATTAAAGATACAATAAAATCATCTCATGGAATATCTGATATTAGTATGATAGAGAGAGTCTGTAAAAATGCCCCAAATACTATAGAGTGGTTAGATAGATTAGGAGTACCTTTTAATAGAACTAAAGATAATAAAATAGCTCAAAGAGGACTTGGAGGTGCATCTAGTAAGAGAGCATGTTATGCACAAGACTATACAGGTTTAAAAATTTTACACACTCTATATGATAGTTGCCTTAGAGAGAATATTACAATAGTAGATGAGTATTTTCTATTAAATCTTATTGTTGAAGATAAGATAGTAAAAGGTGCTACATTTTTAAATATTAGAACAGGTCAAGTTGAGCAGATTTTAGCTAAAAAGGTAGTTATTGCTACAGGTGGATATGGAGCAATATATAAAAACTATACTACAAATGCAACAAATTCAACAGGTGATGGAATAGCATCAGTTCTTAGAGCAGGCGGAAGAGTATCCGATATGGAGTTTATACAGTTTCATCCAACAGCACTTAAACACTCATCTATATTAATAAGTGAGAGTGCAAGAGGAGAGGGTGGATATTTGGTTAACTCTAATGGTGAGAGATTTATAGATGAGTTACTACCAAGAGATGTTGTATCAAGAGCTATATATGAACAGATAAACACTTTTAATCAAGATGTATATTTAGATTTGCGTCACTTAGGAAGAGATAGACTTTTAAAACTTATGCCTCAAGAGGTTCATTTATGCAAAATTCATGAGGGGATAGACCCAGCAGATGAGCTTATCCCTATAAAACCTGTAGCACACTATACAATGGGTGGAATTGATGTAAACTCTAATCTTGAGGTTAATGGATTAAAGAACTGCTATGCTATTGGTGAGTGTAGTAATGCTAAGATACATGGAGCTAATCGTTTAGGTGGTAATTCACTATTAGAGATTATTACTTTAGGTAGATTTGTAGCTAAGGAGTTATCTAAAGACTTAAGAGACTATTCTGTTTCAGATATACACCTAAAAAGAGATAGAGAGTATATAGAGTCTATATTTAATAAAGACTCTTTTGATAAAAACTTCTATCAACTAGAGGCTAATTTAGGAGAGAAGTTCTATAAATATGCAGGAATTAAGAGAGAGAATAGTCAATTAAATATACTTCTAAATAAGATAGAGGATATGAAATCATCAATTAATAATATTGGTATAGTTGATAAGAGTAGAGAGTATAATAGTAATCTTATAGAGTTTTTACAATTTTTAAATATATTAGATATTGGAGAGATTATTGTAAAATCAGCAATTAAGAGAGATGAGAGTAGGGGGGCTCACCATAAGATAGATTATCCTAAAGAGGATAATAGATATTTAGGTAGTTTTCTATTTTGGATAGAAGATAATAAGCTTAAGAGTCAATTTAAAGGAGCTAAATAGTGGAAATATTAATTAGTAGAGGAGAGAGAGAGCAGAGATATAGAGTTCCATTTAAGAGTGTTACTCTATTAAAAGCACTATATCATATTAAGAGTTATCAAGACCCAACATTAACTTTTGACTCTAATTGCCGTTCTGGAGTCTGTGGTGCTTGTGCTGTTAGGATTAATGGTAGAGAGGTTTTAGCTTGTAGTAGTAAAATTAAGAGTGGAGATAAGATTGAACCATTAAAATACCATAAAGTATTAAAAGATTTAAAAGTAGAGAGAGTTGAAAAAGATAGATTAAAAAATTCTACTGCGTGGTTAAAAGTATATAGAAAGGTAGAAGTCACATCTAAAGATGTAGAGTTAACAGAGAGACAGAGTGATTGTATATTGTGTAGCTCTTGCTACTCTGCATGTCCAGTATTGGAGGTTAATCCTAATTTTATTGGTCCATTTGCACTTACAAGAGCCTATAGATATATTTTAGACCCTAGAGAAAATAATAAAAAACTAACTATAGATAATATACAATCTAATGGAATATGGGACTGTACTCTATGTGGGGAGTGTAGTGCTGTATGCCCACAAAATATAGACCCTAAGATGGATATATTAAAATTGAGAGGAGAAGCATCACAATTTGGTTATTTAGACCCAAATTTTATGAACTTAAGTTTTAATAGTTATAATATCTAAAAGAGTTTAATAAGATAAAGGGAACAAGATGATATTAAGTATAGAATCTAGTTGTGACGATAGCTCAATTGCAATTACAAGTATTAAAACAAATAAATTACTTTTTCATAAAAAAATCTCACAAGAGCTTAAACATGCCTCTTATGGGGGAGTTGTTCCCGAATTAGCCTCAAGACTTCATGCTATAGACTTACCAAATATATTAGAAGATACAAAACCCTATATAAAAAATCTAAAAGCAGTAGCTGTTACAAATCAACCTGGACTTGGAGTCACACTCTTAGAGGGAATTACTATGGCAAAGACCATATCTATTGTTCAAGATATTCCTCTAATTGCAGTCAATCATCTAAAAGGACATATCTATTCACTATTTATTGAGAAGAGAGAGATAATGCCAATATTAGTTCTATTAATATCTGGAGGACATACTCAAATAATTGAAGTAAATAGTTTTGATAATATGAAAATATTAGCTACAAGTTTAGATGATAGTGTTGGAGAGAGTTTTGATAAAGTAGCTAAGATGATGGGTTTGGGTTACCCTGGTGGGCCAATAGTTGAAAAATTGGCAAAAGAGGGAGATGAGAATAGATTTAATTTTCCTGTCCCTCTAAAAGAGTCAAACAAGATAGCTTTCTCTCTATCTGGACTTAAAAATGCTGTAAGATTAAAGATTGAAGAGCTTGGAGGAGCATCTAAAATAAAGAGAAGAGATAAAGCTGATATATCTGCATCTTTTCAAAAATCTATAAAACTTCATCTTATTCAAAAGAGTAAAAAGATTTTTAAAAATTCAGATATAAAAGATTTTGCTATTGTTGGTGGAGCTAGTGCAAATCTGTATATAAGAAAAGCATATAGAAGACTTTGTAGAGAGTTTAATAAAAACCTACATACAGTTCCACTTGAGTTCTGTTCAGATAATGCTGGAATGATAGGAAGATATGCAGTTGAAGCATATAAGCGAGAGATATTTACTAATCCTTATGAGATAGATATTATAAGTAATAGAAAGTTAACAGCAGGAACACTACTTTAAATATTATTCACAATGAATACACAATTTAAATTTATAATTTTAGATGATGATAAAAAGGATAATATAGTGAAAAATCTACTTAAAATAACTATATCTATAATATTGGGTTTGGGTATAATCTCTACTCAACTATTTTCAGATGTAGCAAAAGGTCAAAAGATATACACTAAAAAATTAAAATCCAAATGTGGAATTTCAGGTAGTAATTTTGCAGGGAAACATACTCAAGACCAGTGGGAAGAGATTTATGATGCTGGTAAATTAGATGATGAGATAAAAAAGATATGTCATGGGTATAGTGTAGATAGTAAGAGTCTTCCTCATATATATGATTTTGTCTATGAGTATGCAAGTGATTCAGGCAATGTACCTAGTATCTAATTAGATGCTATTATATATAATAAAGAGAATACTATATGCAATTCCAATATTAATTGGTGTAAATTTAATCACATTTATACTCTTTTTTATGGTAAACAGTCCCAATGATATGGCACGAAGTCAATTAGGGGCAAAGCAGATAACTCCCCAAATGATAGAGGCATGGAAAGAGAGTAAGGGTTATAATAAGCCTCTATTTTTAAATAATAAATCCAAAGGTATCTCTAAGATAACAGATACACTCTTTTTTCAAGAGTCACTTAAACTATTTACTTTTAATTTTGGTTATTCAGATAACAATAGAGATATAAAAGAGGATATTAAAGAGAGAATGTATCCTAGTTTAGCTATTGCACTACCCACTTTTATTATTGGATTAGTTACAAATATATCTTTAGCACTTATAATTATCCTATTTAGAGGTACTATTTTAGATACTACTACCATGGTAGTAGCTGTTATTATTATGTCTATATCTGGACTATTCTATATTATTGCAGGTCAGGTACTTTTCTCTAAAATGTGGCATTTAGTTCCAATATCTGGTTATCAAAGTGGATTTGGAGCTATTAAATTTGTAATCCTTCCAATTATAATAGGGGTTTTTAGTGGAATTGGTTCTAGTGTTAGATGGTATAGAAGCATATTTTTAGAAGAGATAAATAGAGATTATATAAGAACAGCAAGAGCTAAGGGGCTATCTGAAACATCTGTACTATTTAAACATCTTCTTCCAAATGGAATGTTACCTATATTAACAGGTGTAGTTGTAATTATCCCTACTCTATTTATGGGAAGTCTTATTATGGAGTCATTTTTTGGAATACCGGGGCTTGGAAGTTATACTATAGATGCTATTAAAGCACAAGATTTTGCTATAGTTAAGGCTATGGTATTTTTAGGTTCATTTCTATATATAGTTGGATTAATACTTACAGATATATCCTATACCATATTTGACCCTCGCATAAAATTAGGATAAGATAATAAAAATGGTTAAGGAGGTTAATGATTATGAGATATATCTTATTAAGCTTAATAGTATCACTAGCTCTATATGCTAAAAGTGGTGAAGAGATTTTTAAAAAGAGGTGTAGTAGTTGTCATATAAAATATATTGCAGAGATCAAACTTATAAAAAATTATGAGAATGAAAATAGAGATTTAAATCTTACAGCACCAACAGCTACAGAAATCTCTTTTGCACTTAAAGATAGAGTAGGGGATAGAAGTGGAGATATTGAGTCTCAACTTATGGATATTGAGGATTTTTTAATATCATACTGTAATAAACCAGATAGAGATAAATCTATTTTAGATGATGAGGTATTAATCAATTTTGATATAATGTCACCTATTAATCTATCTGAAGATGAAGCTGAAGCTTTAGCTCCATATCTATTTAATTTATCTGAAGAGATGATAGTTGCTCACTCTGTAAAGAGATATAGCTATAAAGAGGCGCTTAAAAAGGCAAAAAGAGAGAATAAAATAGTTATGGTAGAGGGATTTATTCGTTACTGTCGAGGTTGTATGAAAATGGATAGAGAGGTTTTTGTTGAAGATAGAGTAAAAGAGGCACTAAATAGAGATTTTGTTGTAGTCAAAAAGAATGTACTAAAAGAGAAACTCCCTTTTGGATTAAAATCTATTGGAACTCCAGCCTTCTATTTTATAACAAATGATGGAAAAAAGCTTATAGATATGATACAGGGGACTGGAACTGTTGATGAGTTTTTAGGTATATTAGATGAGATTAAAAAGAATTTAAAAAATAAAAAGTTTTTAAAAATTAAATCATGAATATAACTCTACTATGGACAGATATAATGGTCTGGCTTCTCCTATTTAGCATAATAGTATGGGGATATATAGTATCTCGCTCACCTAGAGTGAGAGAGCAGTGGAGAAGTATATTTAAATCTAAAATTGCACTCTCTTCAGCAATAATTCTCCTATTCTATCTCTCTTTTGCTCTAATTGACTCTATTCACTTTAGAGTAGAAAATCAACATAGAGTAGTTAGCCTATTAGATATAGCATTTGAACATAGAGTTAAAAATAGAGAGAGAACATACTCAGCACCATTTGCTACTCATGAGTACTCAAAAGATATAACTATTATTAATGGAGAGACTAAACAGATTTATAGAGATTTAAAATATGTCCATAGTGGAAATATTGTTATAGATACTATTAAATCTATATTAATTGGAGTTGCTATTAGCCTATTTCTAATATGGTTACATATCCGTTATAGAAAAAAGAGAGGTAAAGATAGTATCATTCCTTGGAGTAGTGGATATATAACTTTAACTACTCTAATAGTTCTATTTAGCTGGTTATATATTATGAGTTTTAGCTATCATGTTTTAGGAACAGATAAAGTTGGTGGAGATGTTTTATATGCTACTCTAAAGAGTATTAGAACAGGTGTATTAATAGGAGTCTTAACAACTCTAGTAATGTTACCAATATCAATAGCATTAGGAGTTAGTGCAGGATTTTTTAGAGGTTGGATTGATGATATAATTCAATATATCTATACTACTCTAAACTCAATTCCAAGTGTACTTTTGATTAGTGCTACTGTACTTATTGTTCAAGTTTTATTAGATAATCACCCAGATTGGTTTAACTCAACATTAGAGAGGTCAGATTTACGACTTCTATTTTTAGTGGTTATTTTAGGTGTAACTTCATGGACAGGACTCTGCAGACTATTAAGAGCAGAGACCCTAAAAATATCGCAGATAGATTTTGTAAAGGCATCAAAGGCTTTTGGAGTTACCAATTTTAATATTATTAGAAAGCATATTATCCCTAATCTTATGCATATTATCTTAATATCAGTAGTTTTAGATTTTAGTGGATTGGTCTTAGCAGAAGCAGTTTTATCTTATGTTGGGGTTGGAGTTGACCCAACTATGTATAGTTGGGGAAATATGATAAACCAAGCAAGATTAGAGATGGCAAGAGAGCCAATGGTTTGGTGGTCTCTATTTTCATCTTTTATATTTATGTCTATTTTAGTTCTATCTGCAAATCTATTTTCAGATAGAATACAGGTAGTTTTAGACCCACGAAATGAGGTTTAGTTAGTATGGCTTTAACCTCATCTCAACACTTATATTTTTATCTTTTTGTCTAAAAATAATATTATCTTCTACTATAACCTTATAGTCTAATGATATATTTTGTAAAAAACTATAAAATTTTGAAAGAGACTCTATTGGAAATGAGATAGTTACTCTATATTTATTATTAGGTATTGATACTACGCTAACTTCGTCAAAAAAGCTTTTAGCATAAGTTGTAAAGACCTCTGAATGAAAATGTTTTATATCTTTTGGAACTTCTCTTGTATCAAGTTTCTCTAACTTCTCTTTTTCTTGATTATAGCGATTTCTATTTTTATAATAAGATGTAGTTGTAGGTATAACCCATAAAAATAGTATTACTATAGAAAAGAGTAAAAAGATTTTTGTTACTATTGACATTTTAAATATACTGCTCATATTATCTCTCTTAACCTTTTGATATAAATGAAAATTCTGTTCTAAAATTTTTTAATGGTTTAATAGTAAATTTACCATCTCTATATAACTTTTTTAGACTCATCTTTAGTGGCTCAATTCCCCAAACTATACCTGTTAAATCAACTCCATCTGTCGATATAGTAGCTCTTCTTATCTGTCCATTTTTACCTATAGCTTGAAATATATTTTTTGAAATACTACTTAAAGCTACACTATTTTTATATGAATTAATCTCTGTATCTAGTAAATTAATTTTACTAGAAATCTCACTATTTTTTATATGAAAAAAAGTTCCTACTACTAATACTAGTAAAATAGGTAGCATAGTTGCTAAAATAGAAGCAGTTTCATCATCTTTTTTTGAAAAAAATAATTTAAACCTATTAATAATTCCTTTTTTACTACTCTCATCTATTTTTATGTCTTCTAAATTATGTCTCTCTCTTACTTTTTTAATACTACTCTCTTTTGTCTCATCTTTCTCTTCTATATTTTGAGCTATATCTATCTTTTTAAAAGATTTTATATAACTACTCTTTGCAATCTCTTGATTACTTGCCATGTGATGGAGTAGATTATGAATATTACTCTGTGAGAGTTCAATATGTAGAGATAACTCTTCTCTTAGAAACTTAAGAAGTTTTGGGTTCTCTTCTGCTACAAGCATCTCAATATGGTCTGCAAAACTATATGAGATTTTATAATAGGCTTGAATACTCTTATATACTCTCTCTGCTATCTGTTTCTCTGTTAATCCTCTAGTTCCTATTATCCAACTTTGATGAATTTTATTCTCTGTTACAAACATCATAAATAGTTTTCTATCAAAATACCCTATAATGAGTGTTAGTTTATCATCTAAAATATTTTTATAGTGTTCATATAATATTGTAAAGGGTGAGAAGTATAGAGTTGTTGGAATATCTCCTACATCTATGTCATCTTGTATAACATATGTATCTTTAAAAATTTTGGCTGTTGCTCTATTTGGACTACTTTTCTGAGCTACAATCTGATTTGCAACTAAGGAGATAGATACAATATGGTGATTTGGATACTCTGCTTGAAGTTTCCGAATTTTCTCTATAAATTTTATCTTATCACTCTCATGGAACTGCTCAATATCTTTTGGAATAAATCCATCTTTAGTCTGAATTGCATAGTTTAAAAAGTAAAACTCTCTCTCTTTATAGTATGTTATAGTTATATACTGTCTTTTATTACTCATATTATCTCCTATCTTAACAATATTAAAAAATAATAATATCTATTTTAGTTATAGTATAACCTATTTTATTTTATTAACATCTTATGTTAATAAATATGTTTTTATATTTAAAATTATCTTAATAATAGTTTTAGTTACTTAAAATAATATAAAGTTTAAACTTTAATTAAGCTTTAAAAATAGTTTTATAGATTTATTTGTTTTTTTTTAATAAAAATATTTCAGAAGAGAAAAATCTGATATAATTCTTTTATGAAAAAAAATATATTAATAGTAATAATGTTAACAAATTTGCTACTTTCTCAAAATAGTAATATTGAGTTAAATAATAATGAAGATGATGTAGCTACTATAGAGCCTGAACTCTTTTCTGCAAAGTCTGAAAAATACTCTTTTTCTCGTTCAAAAAGAATTTTAGCTACAAAGATATATAGACTTCATCAAAAAACCTTTTATGGTGGTTGTGACTATGAGATAAAAGGGAAAAGATTAGTTCCAATACTTGATAGTTGTGGTTTTCACTATAGAAAAAATCCTAAAAGGGCAAAGAGAATAGAGTGGGAGCATATTGTTCCTGCGTGGTATTTTGGACACAATTTTGCTTGTTGGAAAAAGGGAGGTAGAAAAGAGTGTAGAGATACTAATGAGAAATTTAGACAGATGGAAGCTGATATGCACAATCTTGTTCCAGCTATTGGTGAGATAAATGGAGATAGAAGTAACTATCCTTATGGAAATATTCCCGGTGAAAAACGAGTCTATGGTAGAGTAGATATGGAGATAGAGTCGAGTAAAAGATTGGCTGAACCTAAAAAGAGTATATTGGGAGATATTGCTAGAACCTATTTCTATATGCACGATAAATATAATATGTATATAGACCCAAAACATGAAAAGCTATTTATTAAATGGAATAATCAAGACCCAGTAAGTAGATGGGAGAAGAAGAAAAATCTACTTGTAAAAGATATTCAGGGTGATAATAATGATTATATTAGTAACTATAGAAGAATTACTAAATTAAAACCAATAGATAAGAGTCAAGAGATTGGAGGAGAGGAAGAGGAGAAGAATAAAAATAGTTTTAGTTCAGTTCAAAATGAGCTAAAAGATAGATACTCTTTTATATTTGACCATCTATCTAAACCAGTTGCTACTATCCTACTACTTATTATGACTCTCTTTACTATATATATGAGAAGAAGAAAAAGATAAAATATAGGAAATATTATGATATATATTGGAGTAATGTCAGGAACAAGTTTAGATGCTATTGATGTGGCACTATGTAGTATAGATAGATATAGTTACACTCTTTTAGCATCTCTTAGTTATCCATTTAATAATAACTTGAGAGATGAGATATTATCTATAATTAATGGGACAACTACACTTCAGCAGATAGGACAAATTGATACTAAATTAGGTATAGAGTACTCAAAAGCTATTAATCTACTAATTAAAGAGCATAATTTAGATCCTAAAGAGGTTAGAGCTATTGGACTACATGGGCAAACCCTTTGGCATGAGCCAAGAGGAGAATTTCCTTTTTCTATGCAGTTAGGTAATCCATCTTTAGTAGCAGTTAGATGTGGCATTACTATAGTATCTGATTTTAGACAAAAAGATATAGCACTTGGTGGAGAGGGTGCTCCATTTGCTCCTGCTTTTCATAAAGAGCTTTTTTCACATATTGATAAATGTGCAGTTGTAAATATTGGAGGTATGGCAAATATTAGTCTCTTTTCCCCCACAATAATAGGTTATGATTGTGGCTGTGGAAATGTGTTAATGGATTTATGGATAGATAAAATAAAAGGTAAAAAATATGACCACAATGGAGAATGGGCAAAATCTGGTAAGATTAATCAAGAGCTATTAGAGAATATGTTAAATGATGACTACTTTAAATTAAAATATCCTAAGAGTACAGGTAGAGAATATTTTAATAAGGATTTTTTAATAAAGTATTTAGAACCATTTGATAAAATATCAGATAGAGATATTCAAGCAACACTATTAGAACTTACTGCTAGAGTTATAGCAGATGAGATAAAAAAATTTGATATAGAGACACTTTTAATCTGTGGTGGTGGTGCTAAAAATATATATCTATTAGATAGGATACAGACAAATTTACCATATCTTAAGGTTGATATAACCGATAGCTATGGAGTTAGTTCAGATAATATAGAAGCTATGATATTTGCATGGTTTGCTTATAAGAGATTAAAAAATGAGACTATAGATTTAAAGACCGTAACAGGTGCAAAAAACAATACAATATTAGGTGGAATATATGCATCCAATTGAAGAGTGGGTAAACGAATTAGGATATAAAGAACATAAATTTGAGGTGGTAAGTGATGATGCTAGTTATAGAAAATATTATCGTATAATCTTACCTAATAATAAAACATTTATAATAATGGACTCATCAATGCAAGTAGAGAGTATCTATCCCTTTATTGATGTATCAGTACGACTATTAAAAGCCAAGGTGCAGATACCTAGAGTCTATTCTCAAAATTTAGAACAGGGTTATCTTCTATTAGAGGATTTAGGAAGTACTCATCTTATAGATATATTAAATGATAATAGCTATAAATTACTATATATGAAATCTATACATGAGATATTAAAAATGCAAGAGGCAAATACTAATGGGTTAGAGCCTTATGATGAAGAGTTTTTAATGTTTGAGATGAGACTTATGCAGGAGTGGTATTTAGATAAGTATCTATGGATTACACTTGATGAAGAGGAGCAGAGTGCTTTAGATGGGGTTTTAGAGCTTATTAAAGATGAGGTTTTATCTCAACCACAAGGATATTTTGTTCATCGTGATTTTCACTCAAGAAATATTATGTTTGCAGGAAG
>WGAM01000102.1 GCA_015494795.1 Campylobacterota bacterium | reverse complement strand
TTTATTTTTTTATTTTTATAAAATATAAGTAAAAGCAAATAATGATTTAGATATAATCCACTCCTAAAATCGTGCTATATAATATAACCTACTACCAATATAACAAGGAGTCGCTTTTGGCTACCAATGATATCAATAAGAGAATAGATGAAATTTTTAATACATGTAAAAGAGGGGATATTTTAACTTTTGAGGATATTGCTAAAGAGTTTGATAAACAACCTACACTTGTACAATCAAGAAGAATTTTAAGACTATCTCAAAAAAATAAAATTAGAGTTGTCTCTTCATCTGAGTATGCAAAATATCTTTTTGAAAAAGAGAAGAAGAGAATTGCATTAGCAAGAAAAAATGCTGCTAATAGTAGTGATGAAGAGTTTGATTTTTTAAAAGAGAAGGAGTTACTAGAGTGGAGTAGGTCTGATAGTCCTGTTAGAATGTATCTACGAGAGATGGGTAAAATTCCTCTTTTAACTAAAGAGGAGGAGGTTCATTTAAGTCGTGAGATTGAAGCTGGAGAAGACATTATCTTAGATGCTATCTGCTCTGTTCCATATCTTATAGACTATATTCTTAATTATAAAGAGCCTCTTTTAAATCGTGAAAGAAGAGTTAAAGAGCTTTTTAGAAGTTTTGAAGATGAAAAAGATGAACCTGAAGAAGAGGAAAAAGATAATAGTAGTGATGGGGATTTAGACTCAAATAAGATTAAAAAACCTATAAAAAAGGTAGATAAGAGAGTAAAGCAGGTCGTTGATAGCTTTAAAGCTCTTGCAAAAGCTAAAAAAGAGTGGTTAAAGAGTCGTGAAGAGTTAGATAGATTTCTTGAAAAAGAGAATATAACAGAAGATAAATTAATGCACGAAAATATGAAAGTTGCATTTAAGAAAAAGCTCTTAAAACAGGCTTTAATTAATCTAGGTCCAACATCTAAACTTATTAACGAATTGGTAAAAGCTATGGAGACAGCTTTAAGAAGTGATGATGGATTTGAAAAAGAGTTAAAAAGATTGGAGTACAAGCTTCCACTATTTAATGAGACTCTAAGAGAGAACCATAGAAAAATCTTAGATAATATATTAAATATGGATAAAGATGATATAATTGACTCTGTTCCAGAGACTACTATGGTTAGTACCTATGTTGAGATTAAGAAACTCTTTGAGACAAGAGAGGCTAGTAAAGATAGTTTTAACCTTGACCCTAAAAAATTGGCTGAAATTTTAGGTCAGATTAGAAGAGGTAAAGCAAAAAGTGAAAAAGCAAAGACTCGAATGGCTAAATCGAATTTAAGACTAGTTGTATCTATTGCTAAGAGATATACAAATAGAGGGTTACCATTTTTAGATTTAATTCAAGAGGGTAATATTGGTTTAATGAAAGCTGTTGATAAGTTTGAGTATCAAAAAGGTTATAAATTCTCTACTTATGCTACATGGTGGATACGACAAGCAATATCAAGAGCAATTGCAGACCAAGCAAGAACCATTAGAATACCAATACATATGATAGAGACTATCAATAGAATTAATAAAATTATTAGAAAAAATCTTCAGGAGTCAGGGAAAGAGCCAGATTTAGATACTATTGCCAAGGAGGTTGGTCTATCTGTAGATAAGGTTAAAAATGTTATTAAGATAACAAAAGAGCCTGTAAGCTTAGAGACTCCTGTTGGAGATGAAGATGATGGAAGATTTGGAGATTTTATTGAAGATAAATCAACAGTTAGCCCATCTGATGCTGTATTGAAAGATGACCTTAATAATCAGATTGATGAGGTTTTAGACCAACTAAATGAGAGAGAGAAAGCTGTTATTAGAATGCGTTTTGGACTACTTGAAGATGAGAGCGATAGAACTCTTGAAGAGATAGGAAAAGAGCTTAATGTAACAAGAGAGAGAGTAAGACAGATAGAATCATCTGCAATTAAAAAGCTCAAACACCCAAGAGTTGGACGAAAACTAAAAAATTATATAGAGGGATAAATTTTTATCCTTTCTACTTTAACTTCACTATATATCCTCTTATATATTAATATATAACAATATTAAAAATTATTACAATAATATTTTACAACATTAATTTTTTAGCAATGTTTTATTTTTTTCTACATTTTGCTAATTTTAGCTTTTTGTGTAAAAAAAATGTAGAAATCCTACACTATTAAACTAATTATATATTATAATTATCATATGTAAGATGTATTATTTGATTAATATATCTTATAAAACATAAAAGGAAGCCTCAAACATGAAAGTTAAAAAACTTAATTCAACACTTTTAATTGCTATGCTCAGCATATCATCTCTATATTCAGAGCCATGTAAAAATTGTGTAGCTACTATTTTAAAATCATCAGAGCATAAAACTACTGCTCGTAAATTTAAAGTTCCAAAGAGTCAAGATGATAGTTCTCAACAATATACTAATGATGGTTTTATAGCATTAGATGATAATGAGGATAATTCTATTGTTATCACATTAGATAACATAGAAAACAATATCTCTAATCATAACAAAAAACTATATGCATGTAGCGATGATATGTCCAAAACTTTAGTTTGTGACAATTTTACTAAAGTTTGTGAATGTGTATAAATATAAGAAATCCTTATTTGGGGGAGGGTTTCTATATTTTAAATATCTTGTTCTACTACCTTTTTAAAGCTACTAAAATATATATCTTGTAATCTATTTACATCCATTTTAATATCATTTAGTTTAAATATATCTCCACCAACTTTACCAATAATATCAACTTTTAATCCAAGCTCTTTTGCCATACTTACTACAGTTTCTAAGTTCTCTTTACTATTAACCTCTAAAACTGCTCTACTTTGAGTCTCACTAAATATAGCTCTCTTATCATCTACTCTAACTCCAGCCACTACTCCAAGCCCTGAGACTGCCGACATTTTTGCTAGAGTAATAGCAAGTCCACCCGAACTTAAATCTTTGGCTGAAGACAATAACCCTTTTCTGTTTGCATTAATAACAAGCTCCCATAGTTTAAGCTCTTTGCTATACTCTATATCTGAAATCTCTCCAGTTGTCTCATCAAATAGCTCTTTTATATAGAGAGAACCACCAAAATCCATATTTGTCTCTCCAATTAGTAAGAGATGATTTTCAGCTTGTTGAAAAGATGAAGCTAAAACTCGATTTTCACTATCATTAAGACCAACCATTGCAATAGCAGGTGTTGGAAATACAGAAACACCATTTGTCTCATTATATAGAGATACATTTCCACTTACAACTGGAGTATTCAATTTACTACAAGCCTCTTTTATCCCCTCGCATGAGTTAGCAAACTGCCACATAACTTCAGGATTTTCAGGATTACCAAAATTTAGACAATCTGTAACTGCTAAAGGTCTAGCTCCACTCATAGCCACATTTCTACCACTCTCCATAACAGCTAAAGCACTCCCTTTTTTAGGGTCGATATAACAGTATCTAGGGTTACAATCACTACTCATTGCTAAAGCTTTTCCATTCTCTTTTACTCTTATACAACTTGCATCAAGAGTTCCGGGGTGTTTTACTGTATTTGTCTGTACCATAGAGTCATACTGCTCATATATCCAAGCTTTATCGACTACCTCCATAGATGAGATTAGTCTCTCGAATGCCTCTTGATTATCTATTTTTGGGTAGCTATCTATACTTTTACTAGCTATATCATCTAAATATTTAGGTTTAGTTGTAGGTCTATCTAAAATAGGTGCCTCTTCACTAACAGGTGCTATTGGCATATTACAGACTCTCTCTCCATGCCAAAATAGCTCCATTCTTCCACTATCTGTCACCTCTCCAATAGTAGCTACATCTAAATCCCACTTCTTAAATATCTCAATAACCTCATCTTCTCTACCTCTCTTAACACATAGTAGCATTCTCTCTTGAGATTCGCTTAACATGAAATCATAAGGGGTCATACCCTCTTCTCTAGCAGGAACTCTATCTAAGTCCATTCTCATACCAGCTCCACTCTTTCCTGCCATCTCAAATGCTGATGAGGTTAATCCCGCTGCACCCATATCTTGAATACCAATAACTATATCTTTTTTTGTTTTAAATAGCTCTAAACACGCCTCTAGTAGTAATTTTTCTGTAAATGGGTCACCAACTTGAACAGTAGGTCTTAGAGATTTACTCTCTTCAGTAAAGCTATCACTACTCATAACAGCCCCACCTAAACCATCTCTACCTGTTTTAGAACCAACATACATAACAGAGTTTCCAATCCCTTCAGCAACTCCTAAAAATATCTCATCACTCTTTACTAAACCTAAAGAGAAGGCATTTACTAAGATATTTCCATTATAACTCTCATCAAAACTAACCTCTCCACCAATTGTAGGAACTCCCATACAGTTGCCATAATCACCAATCCCCTCAACAACACCCTTTACAAGATGTCTTTGATATTTTGATATTTTATCTCTATCTGTTATATTTCCAAATCTTAAAGAGTTCATATTGGCTACAGGTCTAGCACCCATTGTAAATATATCTCTTAAAATTCCACCAACACCAGTAGCTGCACCTTGATATGGCTCTATAAAACTTGGGTGATTGTGAGACTCCATCTTAAATACAGAAGCCATACCATCACCAATATCAATAACACCAGCATTCTCTCCGGGCCCTTGGATTACCCATGGTGCTTTGGTAGGAAACCCATTAAGATATTTTTTACTAGATTTATATGAGCAATGTTCAGACCACATAGCTGAAAATATCCCAAGCTCGACAATATTTGGCTCTCTTCCATCAAGTATTTTTACTATATGTTTATAATCTTGATGAGTAAGTTTATGTGATTTTAATATTTCATCTAAGTTTTCTAATGGTTTTGACATTATTTTAGTTCCTAATGTTATAGAGATTTTAAGTGCGTTATTTTATCAGAAACTATTAAATCTATCTTTAAATCAGATAAATTTAATCCTAAATAACTAACTATTTCTAATATAATAAATCCATTGATTAAAAAATCTCTGTTCTCTTTTTAGAGTTGTTGATACTCCATGCCCTGGATATAGAGTAAAATCCTCTTCTATCTTCATAGCTTTTTCTAAACTTTTTATTATCTCATCTCCACTAGAGTATGGAAAATCCCATCTTCCAATAGAGCCATCAAAGATAAAATCTCCACTTAACCATATATCATCAATCTCTATAATACTATTTGCTGGAGTATGTCCTGCAAATAGTCTATATTTAAATTTAACTCCATCTATATTAAATTCCTCATCACCATCAACTAATATATCTGGTCTGCTTCTAGGTGTTCCTTGTTTAAATGGGTCATTTTGTAACATAAAAGCATCACCCTTTGGGATATATAGTGGAACTTTTAACTCTTTTTGTAACTCTCCATTACTCCATACATGGTCAAAGTGTCCATGTGTATTTAATATAGCAATAGGATTTGTTATATTATCTAATACCCATTTTGTAGCTCCAACTCCCGGGTCAACTATAAGGTCTCTATTTTTAACAGTTACAATATAACAATTAGTCTGATAAGCTCCCATTGGTTCTATTTTTATTTTCATATTTTTAAGCCTTTGTTTTATAATTTGAAGTATTTTAGCTAAAATATCTAATATATTTGATACTAAAAATATTTAGAATATATTATTAATTTAAAAACCAATAAAAAATATAAGTTATATATAGCTATTATCCATATATCAATGTTTATATCAATAGATAAATTGATTTAATATATAGTATATAGGTAGAATTACTACTTATATAGATAAATTAGCTAATTTATACTAAAGTTTTATAGTAAAATGTGGATTTTTAATGACTTTTTATAAATAACATAAAAAAATAGTATAAAATATCTATTGTTTACAATTAAATTTAATATTATTCATTGTATAATATCAAAGTGCAAGATAAAATATTAAAATAAAGAGAAAAAAAATGGAAAATATAATTGAGTTCTTTAAACCGACAATTCAAGATAGTACGATGCAATATGTTAATGATGTTCTCTCTTTTTCAGACAATACAAAAGTTAAAAAGTTGGAGAATTCTTTTAAAAATTTTATAGGTTGTAACTATGCTATATCTACTAATAGTGGGAGTTCTGCACTACATTTAGCTATGTGTGCTTTGGATTTTAAAAGAGGTGATAAAGTTATCTGTAGTATAAATGTATTCCCTTCAATTCCAGAAGCTGTAAGACATTTTGATGCAGAGCCTATCTTTGTAGATATTGAGAGCAGAAATTATACTATAGATTTAAAAAAATTAGAGAAAGCCTTAATAAAAAATCAAAGTAAAAAATTAAAAGCAGTAGTTGTAAGTCACATGTCAGGTAAGTTAACTGATTTAGATGCAATATATGCTTTAGCAAAAAAATATAAAGTAAAAGTTATTGAAGATGCTAGTAACAATATGGGTGCAAAATATAAAGGTAGATATATTGGAAATAGTGGTGCTGATATAACAGTCTTTAGTTTTGCTCCACATCTATGTAACTCTGTTATTAATGGAGGTATGTTGGTTACTAATAGTAAAAAGATATATCAGAGAGCAGAACTTTTAGGTTTTCATGGTATGCAGAGAAAATCTTGTGATAATTATGGCAATGTTGATTATATATATGATGTAGTTGATATTGGTTGGAAGTATGACATGTCTCAAATTAATGCAGCATATTGTCTAGCAGATTTAGAGAATTTAGAGAGTACAATTGCACGAAGACGAGAGATAGCTTCTAAATATGATAGAATACTTGCAAATCTCAATCATGTAAAGCTACCAGAGAGAGATGAGAATGATATATGTGCATTATATATTGTAGAGATAGACAAAAATCGTGACCACTTTGTAAATGAGTTAAAAAAAGAGGGTGTAAAGGTTAGTGTTCAATATATGCCATTACATTTAACTAAATATTATAAAAATAAATACTCTATGAAAGTATTTGATTACTCTGTAGCTCTAGGCTGTTTTCAAAGAGTTATGTCTCTACCTATATATCCATCTCTAAGTGATAGTGATGTAGATAGAGTTTGTGAGGCTGTAAAAAAAGTGGCTAGTGAGCATGTTTAATAATATTATGGTCTCTTTTTTTGAGAGGCTATTTTTTAAACCAACTATATTTGATTGGTTTTTTATTTTTCTTTTATCCCCTATATCTATTATATATGGTATATTTATGTTATTTAGACGACTATTAACTATTAAAGAGGATTTTCAAATCCCAATCATTAGTATTGGTAACTTGGTAGTTGGTGGGAGTGGTAAAACACCTTTTCTAATCTCATTAGCTTTTAAATATGAAAATAATTATATTATATTAAGAGGTTATGGTAGGCAGAGTAGGGGATTAATAGAAGTTAGTAGTAGAGGGAAGATATTAACAGATGTATTTAGTAGTGGAGATGAGGCTATGCTTATAGCAAGAGAGTTACCTAACTCATCTATTATTGTTAGTGAGGATAGAAAAGAGGCTATTAGATTAGCTAAAGAGAGAGGTGCTAAAGTTATATTTTTAGATGATGGATTTAATAGAGTTGATATAAAAAAGTTTGAGATTTTACTATTTCCAAAAGATATTAATAACTATCTACCATTTCCAGCAGGTGGGTTTAGAGAGTTCTATTTTTCTAAGAGCTTTGCAGATTTAAATCTAATAGAGGATAGAGATTTTAGAAGAGTAGTAACTATTAAAAATCCTACAGAAAGAATGGTTTTAGTTACAGCAATATCAAATCCAAAAAGATTAGAGCCATATCTACCAAACAATATTATAAAAAAAATATATCTAAAAGACCATAGCTATTTTAATAAGAGTATACTAAAAGAGACTCTATATAGACTCAATGCAACATCGCTACTTGTTACTCAAAAAGATGAGGTTAAGATGAGTAGTTTCAATTTACCTCTATCTGTTATGGAGTTAAAATTAGATATTAATAGTAATGTTTTTGACAATGTAGATAGATATATTAAAAAATTTGATATAATCTCTCAAAAAAATAGGGATATAGATGGATAAGATTAAAATAGGTGTTGTAACAACAAGTGATAGAGCAAGTAGTGGAATTTATGAGGATATTTCAGGAGTTGCTATTATGGATACTATGAGAGAGTATCTATTAAATGAGTGTCACTATGAGTATAGATGTATTCCAGATGAGCAGGATATTATAGAGAAAACTCTAATTAGTTTAGCAGATGAGTATAGTTGTGATTTAATTGTAACTACAGGTGGGACAGGACCTGCACCAAGAGATGTAACAACAGAGGCAACAGAGAGAGTTTGCACTAAACTTCTACCTGGGTTTGGAGAGCAGATGAGAGCAGTAAGTTTACAATATGTTCCAACAGCAATTCTATCAAGACAGACAGCAGGAATATATAGCAAATCATTAATTATAAATCTACCTGGGAAGCCAAAATCTATTAGAGAGTGTTTAGATGCAGTCTTCCCAGCAGTTCCATACTGTATTGACTTAATAGGTGGTGCTTATATGGAGGCTAATGAAGAGGTTATTAAAGTTTTCAGACCAAAGGCAAAATAGTGGATATAGATTTTATAGATAAAAAACTTCAAGAGATATATAAAGAGTTAGAGAGAGAGGTAATGGAGATTTTAATGGACGAATCTTTAGATAAAAAGCAGACAAATCTTAGAGTAAAACCAATAACATCTACAAAAAAAATTTTAGAAAATGCTTTAGAGAGTATTAAAATGGTAGATAAATTATCTAAAGAGGATATAAAGAAGTGAAAAAAATACTCTTAATACCAATTTCTCTCTTAAGTAATATTTCTTTTCTTATACCATCAACAAAAGCAAATACTCAAATACCCATGCCTTGGTTATTACCTTGGCTTATTATATATCTAATCTTAATATCTATTCTGTTTTGGCTATTTTATAAAGCAATAAAAACTAAAAAGAAAAAATATAGATATATGATAATATTTACATTTATTTTAATGGTAATATTAACATTTTTTCCAATATAAGGAGTTTAATTTGCGTATAGATAAGTGGTTATCATCAGTTAATGTTATAAAAAGAAGAACAATAGCATCAGATATGGTTAAGAGTGGCGTAGTATATATTAATGGAGTTAAAGCAAAAGCTAGTAAAAATGTATCAATTGGAGATAAGATAACTATTGAGTATCTAAAAGGTAGAAAAGAGTATGAAGTTCTACAAATTCCTACAACAAAGACCATTCCAAAGAGTAAAAAATATGACTATTTTAAGGAGATATAGTGGTAGAAGAGAAGTTTGAAAAACTATTTAGAGGTGAATTGGATAGAGATGAGGCTAGAGAGTTTTTAATAGGGTTATATAGAGTAGGTGAGAGTGGTAAAGATATAGCAATTGCCTCATCTATTATGAGAAAATACTCTATTAAGCTACCAATATCTAAAGATTTGCAAAATAGAGCTATAGATATAGTAGGAACAGGTGGAGATAAGAGTGGAACTTTTAATATATCTACAACAGTTTCACTTCTCCTCTCATCTATAGGCTCAATAGTAGCAAAACATGGAAATAGAAGTATAACCTCAAAATCAGGTTCAGCTGATTTATTAGAAGCACTAGGGGTTAATCTAAATCTATCACCAGATAAGCAGGTGAAGATGTTAGAAGAGACAGGTTTTACTTTTATATTTGCAATAAATCACCATCCAGCTATGAAATATATTATGCCAATTAGAAAATCTATAGAGCATAGAACTATATTTAATATCTTAGGACCATTAACAAATCCAGCAGGAGCAAAAAAATATCTTTTAGGAGTATTCTCTTCAGACTATATTGAAAAGATGGCTCAAGCATTAGTAGAGTTAGATACAGAGAGAGCTTTTGTTGTGAGTAGTCATGATGGAATGGACGAGATAAGCCTATCTACTGTTACAGATTTTGCCTATATTGAAGATAAGAGAGTATCAAAAGGGGTAATTGACCCAGAAGAGTTTGGATTTAAATTAGCACCTAAAAAGGCAATTCTAGGAGGAGATGCAGTTTATAATGCAAGAATAACTAGAGATATATTTTCTAATAGTGCAACAGATGCACAGAGAGATATAGTTATCTTAAATGGAGGCTATGGACTATTTGTAGATGGTAAAGCTAGAGATATGCAGGAGGCTTTTGAGATGGTAAGAGAGGCTATAGAGAGTAAAAGAGCATTAAAACATTTAGAGAGTATAGTTAAAGTATCAAATAAGTTATGAGAAGACTATTTAGAGCTAATATAGATGAGTTAAATATAGTAGCAGAATATTTAAATAGAACTCTACTAAAAGATGCTATTATATTTTTAGTTGGAGATTTGGCCTCAGGAAAAACAACTCTAACTAAGGCTATTGCTAAATATAAAGGTATTAGTAGTGAAGTTACCTCCCCTACATTTTCACTTCAACATATATATAATAGTGATTTTTTCCACTATGATTTATACAGAGTAGATTATAATGAGTTTATGCAGTTAGGTATCTTTGAAGAGTTTAATAAGAGTGGTTGGCACTTAATAGAGTGGGGTGATGATTTATTGAAAAATTTTCTTAAGAATGGTGGATATAATATCTATACTATTACAATTACTCCATATAGAGATATAAGAGAGTATATTATAGAGAGTAGTTAAATGGAAGAACAACATATATTAGAGGCAGAACATCTATCAAAAACTATTAAAAAGACAAAAATTATTTATGATATATCTTTAAATATCAAATCTCGTGAGATAGTTGGACTATTAGGACCAAATGGAGCAGGGAAGAGTACAACATTCTATATGATTTGTGGTATTACAGATGCTACAGGTGGTAGTGTATTTTTAGATGATGAAGATATTACAAATCTTCCTCTTAGTGCAAGAGCAAAACTAGGAATTGGTTATCTACCACAAGAGTCTAGCATATTTAAAGATTTAACAGTTGAACAAAATCTATTAATAGGTGCAAAAGTTATGAAATTAGATAGGAAATTAACTCATAAGAGGATAGAAGACCTATTAAATCTATTTAATATTGAGCCAATTAGAAAAAGATATGGTATTCAACTTAGTGGTGGAGAGAGAAGACGAGTTGAGATTGCAAGAGCTTTAGTAGCTCGACCTAAATTTCTGTTACTAGATGAACCATTTGCAGGAGTTGACCCAATATCTGTAGAGGATATTCAAGGTATTATTAGACAGTTAATAGAGCTTAATATGGGTGTTTTAATTACAGACCATAATGTAAGAGAGACTCTTGGTATCTGTGATAGAGCTTATGTTATGCGAAATGGGGAGATATTAGCAACTGGTAGTAGTAAAGAGATAATGAACGATAAAAATGTGAAAAAATACTACTTAGGGGAGAATTTTCACTTTTAAATAGATTTAAAAATATGTAACTAAAATACTCAAATTAATTAACTTATTTACTTAATCTTTGTTTATAATTTCTATAAATCAATACTAAGTAGTTCTAAGATATAATCCCTTAAAATAATTTATAACATAGGACGGATATATGGAAGGTGTTTTTACTTTTTTAGGTGCATTTACAGGACATGGAGAGGGTATGGTTATGGCTCACTTAATATTAGTGGCAGGACTTGCTGTACTTTTAGTTAAATATGCAACTACAACTTTAAGGGCTGTACCATCTGGTACTCAAAATGTTATGGAGGCATATCTTGGTGGTGTAATTTCTATGGGAAAAGATACTATAGGTGAGAAGTTAGCTAGAAAATATCTACCTTTAGTTGCAACAGTTGGTATTTTTATATTTATATCAAATGTTATTGGAATAATTCCGGGATTTGAGTCTCCAACCTCAAATATTAATGTAACTCTACCTTTAGCACTAGTAGTATTTGTATATTATAACTATGAGGGGATTAGAGAGCATGGTGTAGTACACTACTTTGCTCACTTTATGGGTCCTGTTAAACTACTAGCTCCATTAATGTTTCCAATAGAGATAGTATCTCATATCTCAAGAATTATCTCACTCTCATTCAGACTTTTTGGAAATATTAAGGGTGATGACCTATTTTTATGGGTTCTTTTAATGCTAGTTCCATATATTGCAC
>WGAM01000101.1 GCA_015494795.1 Campylobacterota bacterium | reverse complement strand
ATGTCTATCTTGCCATGAGACCATTCCTAAAGGGGATTTAGCAATATCTGCTATGAGTCATATTGCAGATATGGCAGGAGTTAAAATAGATAATAGAACACATAGAGATATTTTAAATAAAAGCATAAAAATATCAGCTTGGATACAGATTGGATTACCTATATTATCTATACTTGCTATTCTATTTTGGATTTTTAGAAAAAAGAAAAGAGATATTTAAATTTTTAATATCTCTTTTATGATATAAGCTTCTTTTTTGTTCTACTCCTCTATTTATTATAGGATAGTATCCTGCTATCTGACCTATCTATCCATCTATCTATAGTTATTTGAGATATGCTTGGTCTTCAAGCTTGACTTCTTGAGAAGTTGTTGCATTTGGTTTAATATCATACGGTTTTGCAGATTGAGTATCAATTGGATTAGTGTACCCTAAATTAACAGAGTATTTTGGGTCATCTGTAATCCACTTATTATCTGCTGATAAAATAGTTGTACCATTAACATCTTCTCTATTTGCCATCTCTCCCCACTGTATCCATGAACCATCATACATAGCTACATCATAATTTAGTACAAAATCAGATGTAAAGGCGATAAGTGTCGCTTTTCGTCCTGTACGACAATAGGTTATAATTTTATCTCCTTTTTTATAACCCTTTTGAGCATATATTCTCTCTAAATCAATTGGTGATTTAAATTTAAACGAAGCATCATCTGCTGTAATATTTCCATCACCATTAACATCTTCAGTTTGGTCATCTAAAACTAGCAAATCAGTATATGGAAAATCTACAGCATCACGAATATGACCTTGATATGGGCTATAACACTGTTGGTCATGATTTACTCCACAATTTTTGTCTATTGCTTTTGATTTTTTTGCTCCACTATATTCAGCTGTTCCTCTTGCATCAGCAATAAAATAACCTTTTTTATCGTCAAGACTAGCAATTTTCATCATATCATCTATATAAATATGCAGATTAGTTCTATCGTTTTTTAACGATTTCATACTAAATGTTGATGATGTTGTAGGTGGTGTTGTTGGAGTATCTACTAAATAGTTATTCAATCCACTAGATACAGAAAAATCATAATCTACAGAACCATTTAATATTGCCAATCTATCATGACTCCAACCCCAATAGTTTAAAGTCCAAGCAGAACGAATAACATCTCGTACTGTTAATGAACCTACCCCTACAGCAAAAACAACAAAATCTTTTTGGGGGTCAAGATGAAAAGAATTAATCATTCTATCAACTCTTGTCCCATCAAGAGTTGCCCCTGGAATATTTGATACACCATCATGTCGCATATACGATGGGTCACATGCTCCTCCTGCTGGAATTTGATATGTAACAACATCCTTCCCATTTGATTTTAAAAATTTTCCATTACTTGTTGCTCCTGCCTGAATAATAACCAAACGACCAGTTACCCCTTTTGGTTTATTTGCTGACCAGTTTTCAATATATTTACTTAGTGTACTTGCACTAATAACCCCTGATTGAAACTTTTCATAGTTATCTGCTAGTTGATTAGAATTTTTATTATTATTAGATGTTGAACCACATCCAACGAAGAAGAGAAGAGAACTTACTATTGAAGCTGATACAATAGTTTTCATATTTATAATGGACACACTATTTCCTTTTTATATGTTTCGTACTTATTTAAGTATTAAATAATTTTATCATAAGTTAATTTTAATATACTTTAGTAAATATCCATTATCTTTATTTTCATAATTTCTTAATATTAGTTTGACATTTTAGCTCATGAGGACTTTATAGGACTGAATACTTACAAAAAATATTAATATTAATAATTAAATTACTATTTTTTTAATCTGTTTCTCTTCTATATATCTCTGGATAAAATCCTTTCCATCTTCTATGTACCCAAAACCACTCTTTTGGTCTATTAGAGATAACTTCTTGCATAATATCAGATTGAGCTTGTGTCATTTTTAAAATATCATCTTCTATATTATGAGTTTTAATAGTTGGTAGTGGATTATAAAATGTAACTATATAATTTTTATAATCATCGGTTGATATAAAGGCAGGTATCACTATAGCATTAAAGTTTCTTGCTAGAATAGAAGCTATTGGAGATTGAAATACCTTTTTATTAAAAAAATTAACTTCAACTCCACCCTGTTTTTCACCTAGATGTTGGTCTAAAAGAACTCCTACTATCTTATTGGCTTTTAATGCTCTAATAAGAGCTTTCATAGCACCTTTTCTATAAATCATCTTAACACCAAACTGCTCTCTATTTTTTATAAGAACTCTATCCATAACGGGAGAGTCCAATTTTCTTCCAACTCCGATTAATTCTACTCCAAATTTAGAGGCTATTGCAAGTGGTAGTAGCTCCCAATTTCCATAGTGAGCTGTAATTAATATAATTTTTCTTTTTGATTTAATAGCATCTTCTAATATATGACTATTTTTAAACTCTATATCTTTTAAAATATTATCTATATCTTTACCATCTCTCTTTATAAATCCAATAATAGTCTGAAGTAGATTATAAAATGTATATTTTCCAATACTATCTCTATCATTATGATTTAAACTATCTCCAAATGCCAATTTGAGATTTGCATTTATAATATGATGATGTTTTTTATCAACTCTATAGGCAAATGATGCTAAAGCTTTTAATATATAATCCATAACACTTTTAGGTAATATTTTTGCTAAAAGTGTAAAGAATTTGTATAGAGATAGATATAAATAGTCTCTCATATATTATCTTTTAACTTTAAAAAAATCTAAATACCAATCTACAAATCTATTAATTCCCTCTTGAATTGGTGTATTGGGTTTATAGTCTAAATCCTCTACTAAATCTGTTACATCAGCATAGGTAGCTGGAACATCTCCTGCTTGAATTGGCATCATATTTTTCTTTATGGTAACTCCTAGTCTATTCTCAATAGCCTCTATAAAATCCATAAGCTTTACAGGGTTGTTATTACCTATATTATATATTTTATATGGAGCTGAAGAGGTAGAGAGTCTCCCATCTTTTCCACTCCATGAGCTATCTCTCTTAGCAGGATTATCAATTACTCTAATAACACCCTCTACTATATCATCAATATATGTAAAATCTCTTAGCATATTCCCATTATTAAATACATCTATACTCTTACCCTCTAACCCAGCCTTTACAAATAGAAATAGAGCCATATCTGGTCTTCCCCAAGGGCCATATACTGTAAAAAATCTAAGTCCTGTGGTTGAAATCCCATATAGATGAGAGTATGTATGTGCCATAAGCTCATTAGATTTTTTACTAGCTGCATAGAGAGATATTGGGTGGTCAACACTATCTTCAGTAGAGAAGGGTAATTTTTCATTGAGTCCATAGACTGATGAGCTAGAGGCATAAGAGAAGTTTTTAACTCCATTATGGCGACTAGCTTCAAGTAGATTGATAAATCCAACAATATTACTATCTATATAGGCATAGGGATTTACAAGACTATATCTAACTCCAGCCTGTGCTGCAAGATTACATACAGCATCAAACTTCTCATTCTCAAAGAGTCTATTTAAATTCTCTTTATCTTCTAAATTTAGTTTTATAAATTTTAAATTTCTATTTTTTGATGAGGTTATAATTGAGTTATACTCTATATCTTTTCCATCTTCTAAATTATCTATAATTCCAGCTCTTTCTAATCTGCCATATTTTACATTAACATCATAGTAGTCATTAATAGAGTCAAGCCCTATAACCTCATCACCTCTTTCTACTAATTTATCTGCTAATGCTGAACCAATAAAACCTGCTGTTCCTGTTACTAATATCTTCATAATTTTCCTAAAATATATTTTTTTTTGTTAAATAAAATTATATCTAATCTCTTTTAAATTTACTTTTTATTTTCAATTTTTTGAAAAATGATAATTTTCTCTCGTTTGGTATCTTAATATCTTTTATATACTCTTTAGTAAGATTTATTGCTCTTTTAGCAGACTCTCCATTACTATATGGGTGATACTCTTTAATAGTCTTCCCTCTTCTATTTATTGTTTTTATTCTATTCTCAAGAGTTCTGACTACATTTAAAAATATTCCACCTGCGGCTTGATTTGACCAAGTTATATCTTTTAGTTTAGTCTCAACTGTTAAAACAGGTTTATCTAGTAGTATAAACTCATATACTAAAGATGTGGTATCACTTATTAAAATATCTGCTATATGCATATATTTACTTATATTATCATCTTCTAATATTAAAATATTTGAACTCTTTATCTCTCTATACTCTTCTATTATCTCTTTTTTCATATCTCTATCAAATTTAACCATAAAGAGTATATCGCCTCGTAAAGATAGTTTTGTAATAATCTCTTTTAGTTTAATAGCAGATGTTAATTTTAAATTTTGACTTGGGGCATATAGAACTATATATTTAACTCCATATTTTTTTAAAAGATTATCCCTTTCCCAAGAGATAATATCATCATTTGTCATATTAAAAAGAGTATCAAGTTTTGTCCACCCTGTCTCTATAACATGAAAACTTTTATATTTTTCAGCTAACTGTTCAAATATTTTAGTAAATTTAGGTCCCGGAGTTAGATATAAATCAAAATAGTTTATCATCTCTTTGTATCTATCTTCATCTACTATTAAACTATTAAATATATGAACTTTTAATCCATGTAACCAATATGGCACTATCTCTTCAGGAGTAAATATAACATCAGCCCTAAACTCATCTAAATATTTAATACTATTTGTATGCATCATATTTTTATAAGGGAACTTATCGAATAGCTTTGGAGTAATATACCATATATATTCATCTTTCTCTTTTATTAACTCATCAGCTAAAGGTTTTAAAATATTAAAAGAGTCCTCTTTTGTACAAAATAAAATTGTTTTCATAATTTATATTTTCAAGCTATATTTAGCTTTACTTCCTACTTTTATAATTTTTCAATATAATTAAAAGTATTCTAACATATTTTATATATTAAATATGTTAGAATTTAATTAATTAAAAAAAGGGGAAATAAAAATAGATTATGATAGATAGTACCTTTTCTTATCTTACAATTTTACTCTCTATTGGCTCACTATTAGTCTATATTGAACATAAAACTAAATCAAAACTCTTTGAGTATCTACCTGCTATTGTTATATTATACTTTCTAATTATGACTCTATCTACTTTAGGAGTATGGAGTAGAAGTGAAGAGATAACAGATACATATAGAACATTTAAATCCAATCTACTACCTGCTATGATTTTTTTAATGTTATTACAATCTGATATTAGAAAAGTTTTTAAACTTAGTAAAAAGATACTTCTTACATTTTTTCTAGCTTCATTCAGTATTGCTTTAGGATTTATTATCTCTTTTACTATATTTCATAACTATTTTGATAGTGATGCGTGGAAAGCATTTGGAGCATTAAGTGGCTCTTGGTTAGGTGGAACAGGAAATATGGTAGCAATTCAAGGGGCATTAAATTTACCAGATAGTAAAATGGGATATGTTCTATTAATTGACTCAATAGATTATGCTATATGGGTTATGATACTTCTATCACTTGTTCCATTTGCTCCTAAATTTAATAGATGGGTAAGAGTAGATAGCTCTATCTTAGAGAGTATTACATCATCTCTAAATATAGAAGATAGATGTAATAAAATAGATTTTCCACCACTATTTTTTATGTTTGGATTATCTCTTTTTATCTCTCTAATCTCTCAAGAGTTAGCAGAACTTATGCCAACTACTAACTTTTTAACTAAGACTACTTGGATAGTAATCTTTGCTACTATTGCAGGAATTTTAACAGGATTAACTCCTCTAAATAGAGAAAAATCTGCTCAACCATTAGCAAATATTATGTTATATTTTATAGTAGCACTTATTGCTTCAAGAGCAAACTTTAATGAACTAACAGAGGCTCCAATATATATCTTAACAGGGTTTACTATTATATTAATACATGCCTCTATTATGGTTATATTTGCAAAACTATTTAAATTAGACCTATTCTCATTAGGTGTTGCATCTTTAGCAAATATTGGAGGTGTTGCATCTGCTCCTATTTTAGCAGGTGCTTATAATAGAGCATTAATCCCTATAGGTGTATTAATGGCTATGATGGGATATATTATAGGTACATTTGTAGGACTTAGTGTAGCTAAGAGTTTGGAGATAATCGCTAATTAAACTACATTTAGCTAAAGAGCTATAAGAAAATTTACTAAATATTAAATTATCTTCAATTCATTCCCATCTAAACTTTGGGATTTTATTGAAGATTTTTTGAAAAAATGTGAAAATTACAAGCAGTTTTATGACCTGCTTAGGTCATAAAATCTATAGAGAGAATGGAACAGTTAAGTAAGCTTGAACTGTATTGCCATCAGAACCTTTATTATCTGCTGTTGTATTAATAAATGCAAATGATATATCAATACCTTTAATTTTTGTATCTGCTGTGATTGTTAATTCGTCCATATCATCATTTAATGCTCCACTATCAACTGTCGTATATTGAGCACCTAATTTAACAGAACCAAAATCATAAGATGCTCCACCTGCAACAGTAGTTGCATCTGGTCTTGTTACATATCCAAAGTTCCACCAAGCTTCAGTATATGCTTTAGAACCTCCAAATCCACCAAAGTTAGTAAAATCAACTTTACCTTTATCATCTGCTTGTGAGAATGCTACATATGCACTAAGTTTATCTTTATCAAATCCAATTTTTCCTGCCATAAATTGTGCATCTTTATCATCATTAGCAAATTGAGCACCAACGCTAACTCCACCTGCAACATTCGCATCTGCCTGTACCCAAGTTTTTTTACTATTTACAAGACCATTACCCTCATAGTACCAAGCTTGTAGAGTTGTTTGTGGGATAAGTTTAGTTACTAATCCAGCTGCATATATACCATCACCTAAATCTGTCATACCACCTTGCCAATCTGTAAAATTAGACATACCATTAGCTCTAGTTACTGCTGAAGCTATAATTTGGGTCTTTGGAATATCTCCATTAATAAATGTAAAGGCATCAAAAGTATTCTCTACAATATTCCATGTCTCAGTAAATGCTAAAGGAGTATCTAATTTTTGTCGTCCAAGAATAGCTGTAGTCTTACCAAATTTTGCTGTAAGATTTGCAACATCAACCCATATAGTATCCTCTATACCACTCTCTCCTGCTTTAGCCCATACATCACTTACTAAAGTATTTTCTAATCCAAGTGTAGAGATACCTGTTAATCCGGCATTTAAAGATAGATTATCATTAATATTTTTACTATAATCAATACTTACAGAAGCATCTCCATAAGAAGCCCCCTTATCAAACATATCATGCTCACCAATATCATCTGTACCATAAAATACTTTTGCATCACCAGATATACTGCTCTCTGTTGCATATACACTACTTATTGCTAATAGTGTAATAAGACTTAATTTTGTAAACTTCATATTTACTCCTTTAACTTTGAATTATTTTACAATTTATTATACATAAAAACATTTAAAAAAGATTTACAAAATATTGTATAAAATTTAATCAATTTAATACTTTGAGTAGAAAAGTAATATTAAAATATAAGTTTAAACTATTTTTTTAGATTGATTATTTTTTATACACCTATTTTTACTATTATATTTTCTATTTTGCTATACTAGCATATATAAAAATTTCAAGGAGATAAGATTTATGAAAAATAGATTTTTAGCACTATTAGCAATGCTATCATTACCGATATTTGCTATGGCAGAAGATAAGCTAAGTAGTGGAGATACTGCATGGATGATTGTAGCTACTGCTTTTGTTATGTTAATGACACCTGCAGGATTAGCTCTATTTTATGGTGGTATGACACGAAGTAAAAATGTCTTAAATACAATGGGTATGAGTCTAATAGCATTTGCTGTTGGTACTCTTGTATGGGTTATTGCAGGTTATAGTATAGCTTTTGGAGATGGAGATTTTATTGGAACAGGAAAAATTCTATTAACAGGAATTACAGATAAGAGTTTAAGTGGCACAATTCCAGAGCTTCTATTTGTTGCATTTCAAGGGACATTTGCAGCTATTGCTGTAGCAATTGCTAGTGGTTCTATGATTGAGAGAGTAAAATTTTCAACATTTACAATCTTCTCTGCTCTTTGGATTTTAGCTGTATATGCACCAATTACACACTGGGCATGGGGTGGAGGTTCAACTCTAAACTTTGGTGAGATGGATTTTGCTGGTGGTACTGTTGTTCATATTAATGCTGGTATTGCAGGTTTTGTTGTAGCAATGATACTAGGAAAAAGAAAAGGGTATGAAAAAGTTGCTATGAAACCATTCTCTCCTGTATTTGCTGTTTTAGGTTCTGCTCTACTATGGTTTGGTTGGTTTGGATTTAACGCAGGTAGTGAAGTTGCGGCTGATGGTGTTGCTGGTAACGCATTTTTAGTTACAAATGTAGCTGCTGCTTTAGGTGTTATTGGTTGGTTAATTGCTGAATATGTAGTATATAAAACTCCAACACTAATTGGTGGTGCATCTGGTGCTGTTGCTGGTCTTGTTGCAATTACTCCTGCTTCTGGTAGTGCTGATGTAATTGGTGCTATTATTATTGGTCTTGTTGGTGGTATGCTAGGATTTATTGGAGTATCTAAACTTAAAAAGATATTTAAAGTTGATGATAGCCTAGATGCTTTTTGGGTACATGGTTTAGTTGGTATTTGGGGTTCAATTGCAACAGCTCTATTTATTGCTCCATACTTAAAAGCAGATGACTTTTCACTTGGTACTCAAATGTTAGCACAACTTAAAGCTATTGGATTAACAGTAGTATATAGCTCTATTATGACAGCTATAATATTCTTTATATCGTCAGCATTAACAGGTGGTGGAAGAGTTGATGAAGAGACTGAAGTTGAAGGTCTTGATGAAGCAGTTCATGGAGAAAAAGCAATGAACCTATAAGAGGTTCTTTGCTAATTTAAATAAAGGATAGATAATGAAAAAGATTGAAGCAATAATTAAACCATTTAAGTTAGAAGATGTAAAAGAGGCATTGGTTGAGGCTGGAATTGAGGGTATGACAATATCTGAAGTAAAAGGTTATGGACGACAACAGGGACACTCTGAGTTATATAGAGGTGCAGAGTATGTTGTTGAGTTTATCCCTAAAGTTAAAATTGAGATTGTAGTAAGCTCACAAGAGTTTGCAGATACAGCAGTAAATGCAATTAAAGAGGCTGCTCATACTGGTAAAATTGGTGATGGTAAAATATTTGTAAGTGATATATCTCATGCAGTTAGAGTTCGTACAGGTGAGACTGATGAAGAGGCTCTATAGAGTTTAAATATTTGAGTGGCACTAAAAGCCACTCTTATATTCTTAAAATTCCAAGTCCATAACTACTATTTAATCTTATTTGACTCTCATTAAATTCTACTCCACCTAAAATTGGATTATTTGCTAATAGATTAACTCCATCTAAATCTAACATAGTAATACTATTTTCTCTAGCAGAGGCTAAATGAACACTAGCACCAACAGATATAGCCCCCTCTAACATACAACCTATCATACACTTAACACCATAAAGCTCTGCAATATCAGCAATCTTTAATCCATTAGATATTCCACCACACTTAGCAAGTTTAATATTAATATAGTCACACGCCTCTAGCTCTAAAATCTCTATTGCCTGTTTAGGTGAAAAGATTGATTCATCTGCAAGTATTGGAATGATACTTCTATCTCTTATATATTTCATTCCTCTAAAATCATTAGCTTTTACCGGTTGCTCAATAAGTTCAGGATATATATTTAATCTTTCTAATCTTTTCAGTATATATAGACTCTCTTTTGGACTCCATGCTTGATTGGCATCAACTCTAAGAGTAATATCTGGAAATGTTTGGGCTATACTCTTTATAATCTCAAAGTCTTCTGATATAGATTTACCAACTTTAATCTTTAAAATATCATATCCTAAATCTATTGCCTCTTTTGACTCTTGTAACATCTTATCTATACTATTTATACTGATAGTAATATCTGTTCTAAATGAGGTTTTACTTCCACCTAAATATCTATATAGAGGCAGTTTTAGAGATTGTGCTTTTAAATCATATATAGCCATCTCTAATATAGATTTAGTTGTGCTATTATGTACCATACTATGCTCTATTATATATAGTAGAGAGTTAAAATCCTCTATAGTTTTACCAATAAGCATAGATTTAATATACTCTATAGCTCCAACCATACTACTAATAGTATCGCCAGTAATTACAGCTGTAGATGCCCCCTCTCCATATCCTACTAAACCACTCTCTGTATATATAGTAACAACTAAATCTTCTAAACTATCAACTCTTCTAAGAGCTGTTTTAAAAGGTTTTTTAAGTGGAGCTTTTATAATTTGAGTTCTTATATCCACTATTTTCAAAAAAAATCCCTTTAGCTATTAGCTTTTACAAATTCAGGAGTACAAAATATTCCACAGTGACACTTACCCTCATTTGGTATCTCATCATTTATAGCTTGTGGACATGGACATACTCTATTATCTACACTTCTAAATTTCCCCTCTCTTTTTGGGTCTGGCTCTACCATATAGCATGGACAAAATCTCTTTCCATAGAGTAGTTTATGTCTAGCTAAACCTAATTGAACACCCTCATTAACATCTTCCATTGGGTGATACTCCCAACCAAACTGTTTACATACTTTATCTGTAAACTTTTTCGTCTTCTCTAGCTCATCTAAAAACTCTTTTGAACTCATATCTAACTGTTGCATCATACTACTATCTCCTACTTTTTAATAACTATAGTATCTTAATCTCTTTTAATATATAAAATGAAAAGTTAAAACTATAAGTAATAAATCTTTAGTGTAACTATTCTCATAGATAAATATGTTATTATTCTCAATAACTTTTAAGAGGAGTTTAGAGTGTTTAAAAAAATACTACTATTAAATATATTAACTATATCTATATTTGGATATGATTTTGGAGCAGTCCTTAAAGTAAAAGTGGCTGATATTCCAAAAGGAAAACGACTTTTAGTGCAATTTGGAAAAACAGAGTGTGTTTGGTGTGAATATATGGGTGAACTACCCCGCCATAAATGGTGGAGCTTCCTAGAAACTCCGAACTATTGTTCAGATATTAAGAGGCTTTGACGGTAGTTCCTACCGCATCAGAGTTTAGAATATTTACACTTGCATTAAAATCTGCATTTGTTAAATATCCACATTGTTTACAGATAAATTTAGCTTGTGTT
>WGAM01000100.1 GCA_015494795.1 Campylobacterota bacterium | reverse complement strand
TAAGCATTATTATTAAAATAATATTGTCTAACACTATAAAGACCTACATTATAAAGTCTCGCAGAGTAATAAGATAACTGTTTAACAATTTCAAGTTTGGTGGAACTGAGTTTTAATCGGTTCTTTTGAGTTAGTATCATAGTTTTCATATGGCAATTATATACAAAATATGATATGATGTCAAGTGAGAATTTTCAGCAGAGCTGATTATTTCTCCTCACCGCCATCAATGGCGATGTCTCCGAAATAAGGAAAAATTGATGAAAACCGTAAATAAATCTTTTATTTCAACCTATGAGATAAAAAAATCAAAATTTATAGCCCATTTAGTTCCAATATCAGAGTTTAAAGGTCTGCAAGATAGATTAAAAAAAGAACACCCAAAAGCTAGACATGTAGTCTATGCTCTTAGATATCTGAATGAGTTTGAACAGATTGTAGAGAATAGCTCTGATGATGGAGAGCCAAAAGGCTCTTCAGGACAACCTGCCTTAAATGTTCTTCGTGGTGAAGATATGATAGATGTAGCAGTCTTAATTGTTAGATATTTTGGAGGTATAAAATTGGGTATTGGTGGGTTAGTTAGAGCCTATGGGAATGCTGTAAAAAATGTTATTGTCAACTCTAATACTTTTCTTTATGAAAAAATGTTAAAATATCAGTTTGAAACCCCATATAGCAATATTCAAAAAACAGAATATCTACTAAAAAAATTAAATATAGAAAAGGTAGATAGAGAGTTTTTAAATAGTGGCGTTAAATGGGAGATAGAGACAACTAAAGAGAAGATAGAAGAGTTTAAGGAGAATTTTTAATGCATGAGATAGTAGATTTTATAGTAAATTTAGTAGGCAATATGGGATATATTGGTATATTTATAATGATGTTTTTAGAGAGTACATTTTTCCCTTTCCCAAGTGAAGTGGCAATGGTACCAGCTGGATATTTAGCATCACAAGGGGAGATGAGTCTATATCTATCTATTTTAGTAGGAGTTTTAGGCTCTCTAACAGGTGCTATATTTAACTACTATTTAGCAAAAGTGTATGGAAGAAGAGCTGTTTTAAGATTTGGAAAATATTTCTTTTTTAATGAGGAAAAGTTAAAAAAGATGGAGAGATTTTTCTATAAACATGGCTCATTCTCTACACTTACAAGCCGTTTAATCCCCGGAGTTAGACAGTTTATCTCTCTTCCTGCTGGACTATCTAAAATGCCAATTACCCCTTTTATACTATATACAACTATTGGAGCTGGTATATGGGTAGTAGTATTAACACTTTTAGGCTATCTAATAGGTGCAAACCAAGAGCTATTACATAACTATCTACACCAAATTGTAATTATAACCTTAGCTATTATTGCTATAGCTACAGTTATATATATTTTCTTAGGTAATAAAAAATAATAAATCCTTTTGAATATCTATATATATTAAATTTCTAAATTACTTTTTGTAAAAAAAAAGTGAGAATAATTGTTATATTTTTTATACAAAATATACTAATAAAACTATTTTTAATTATCCTTTACTATAGAAAGTGATACTATAATATCCATTAGTAAGTATTATTTTACTATATAAAATTATTTTAAGTTGTAGTAATAATAATTATTAACTAAAAAAATAGGAGGAAACATGAAATTAGGTTTTTTAGTTGACTTAAATCTTTGCATGGGTTGTAAAGGTTGTGAAGTTGCCTGTAAAGTTGAAAATGAAGTGCCATTAAGCTCATGGCGTTTGCGTGTAAAATATATTGATATAGGGACATTCCCTGATACTAGCCGTTCTTTTACACCTCTTAGATGTAACCATTGTGAAAATGCACCATGTGAGAGAATATGTCCTGTATCTGCCTTGCATTATCTTGAAAATGGAATTGTTAATGTTGATAGTAGTAGATGTATAGGTTGTGCTGGTTGTATGATGGCATGTCCTTATGGAGCTATATATATGGACCCAGAGAGCAATACAGCAGATAAGTGTACATATTGTGCTCATAGAGTAGAGAGTGGTATGATGCCTGCTTGTGTTGTTGCTTGTCCTGTTGAAGCTAATATTTTTGGTGATGTTGAAGATGAAACTTCTCATATCTCAAGATATATTATGGCACATCAAGGTAGTGTTCAAGTAAGAAAGCCAGAAAAAAATACCAATCCTAAACACTACTATGTTGGTGGAGGAAATCAGACTCTAAATCCTTTAGCTCATGAGAGAATAGAGGGGTATGGATTATTTAATAATGTTACACATCTAAAAGAGATAGGTGACCCACACCACTCAATTTTAGATAGATTTACAGCACCAATTTTTGGACATGAACATCTTGATAATAAAAGTTTTATAGATATGCCAAATAGTAATGAGTCACATGAAGAAGGAGGACACTAATGGAACATGCTATAGAAGCAACTAAAGCTGTTGTAACACTTGATGTTGCACTTCCTGGAATTATCTGGGGTTGGATGATTACTCTTAATATGTGGGCAAAAAGTATCGGTACGGGTGTTATACTTGTCGGTGCTTTTTTACTATATAGACATAAGAGAGAAGAGTTAAGTGGGATTAGATGGAAAATGCCTCTTATCTCATTTATATTTTTAAATATTTTCCTACTATTTACACTACTTGATTTACATCAGCCTCTAAGAATGGTAAATATATTCTTGCACCCTCACTGGACAAGTGCGATTACAGTCGGTGCATGGATGGCATCACTATTTACTCTACTAATTACTATTATGATGTTAATTGGATTTTTTGATGCTCACCCAGATGTTAGAAAACATTGCCCATTAGCAAATACATGTAGAAAAATGAGTGGATTTTATGAAGCAGTTTTCCCATTTGTAGTATTTTTAGCAATTCCTGTTACACTATATACAGCTATAATCATGGCAGAATCTAGTGCTAGAGAGTTATGGCAAGCACCAGCAGAGCTAATTCAGATGTTACTTGCTGCGTTTATGGTAGGTAGTGCTACTCTTATATTAATATCTAATAATTGGAGTAAAAGTGCAAAACAAGATTTAGCTTTAGTTTTAGCTATTTCAGTATTTTTATCATTTACAATGTATATGGGTGAATACTTCTTTTCATTTAAATCAGCAGAGGCAGAAGCTACATTAGAGTTTGTTCATAAGGGTGGGGCTTATAATGTTGAGTTCTGGTCAGCTATGGTGTTAGGATATATCATTCCATTCTTCATTGCTATTGGTAACTTAAAAAAAGAGAATAGAACTCTTATTAAATTTGCAGCTCTTACAGCTCTTATTGGTCTATATCTTGCAAAAGATGTATGGCTTAAAATTCCACAAATGTTATCATTAAGTTAAGGAGATAAATATGGTTAAGAAAATGAATAAGACAACATCTTCTTTCTTTGAGAGTAGAAGAACATTCCTAAAGGGGACAGCATATACAGTAGCAGGAGCAACTGTAGCTAAGGGAGTATTTACAACTATTGTTGATACTCCTGCAATGGCAGAAGAGACAAAATTTACAGCAACACCTCAATCTCTATCTTTCTATCCACCACTAGAGGAGTGGAATGATTTTCAAGAGTTAGATGGGTCTGATTGGAAAAGAGGTGGAGTTAGCAGAAATGGATTAAGAAGTAAAGATAATCCAGATGGAATTAAAGTAACTGACTATATGTTAGTTCCGACTGCTTGTTCCAACTGTGAAGCTGCTTGTGGACTTACTGCATGGGTTGATATTACAGAGTATAAAAAATCAAAAAATCCAAAAGATTTAATGGTTAGAAAATATATGGGTAACCCTCTACATGCAGGTAGCCGTGGTAGAAACTGTGCTAAAGGGTATGCAGTTCAGTCACAGATGTATGACCCAGATAGAATTCCTTTCCCATTAAAAAGAGCTCCAGGTAGTAAAAGAGGTGAAGGTAAGTGGATAAGAAGTAGTTGGGATGATGCTATGAAAGAGATTGGCTCAAAAATAGCATCACTTCTTAAAAATGGTGATGAGATATCAAGAAAGATGTTTATCTACCATGTTGGACGACCAAATGAGAATGGTTTTGGACCTAGAGTACCTGCTTCACTTGGTATTGATGGTTGGGATTCTCATACAAATATCTGTTCAGCTGGTGCTAGAGAGGCGACAATTCAGTGGGCAAATGATGATAGAAACTCGCCAGATTGGTCTGGTGCTAAATTGATTTTCCTACAATCATCACATGCAGCAGATGCTGGTCACTATTTCCAACAAGCAGCAGGTAGAATTGCAGATGCTAGAAAAAAGGGTGCAAAACTTGTTGTTATGGACCCAAGACTCTCTAACTCTGCTGGTATGGCAGACTTATGGGTTCCATGTTGGCCAGGTACAGAAGCAGCTCTATATCTATATCTAGCAAATAGAATTCTTAATGAAAAAGATATAAATGGAAATGACTTAGTTAACCACAATTTTGTAAAAAATTGGGTAAACTGGGATAGATTAATGAAAAATAGAGACTATCTATCTCTACTTGTCCAAAAAGGTTATATTAAATCTGTTCCAGAGGGTGATACCTATGAAGATTTCATTAAGATGATTTCAGAGATGTACTCTCCATATACACTTGATTTTGTAGTAAAAGAGTGTAGAATTGAGGCTAGAATAGTTGAAAAGCTATATGATATGTTTATTGATGCTGGTGATAGAGCAGTTACATATATATGGAGAGCAGGAACAATCGCTCACCGTGGTGGTTGGATGAATGGAAGAGCTGGTTTCTTACCTTTTGTTCTTCGTGGAGCAATGGCAGGTGATAAGGGTCAAATTGGATTACACCACTGGCATGAAATATCTGTAAATGGTAAAGGTCAAGCTGCTACAGTTTCAGGAGAGAAACCTAAAAAAGTAGATGTTTGGAATGAGTTAGCATGGCCACCAGAATATCCACTTAGTTCTTATGAGATGAGCTTCCTACTTCCTCACCTTCTACTTGATGATGAGTGGAGAAATAAATGGAAAAGTAAAGGGCTACAAGTTCCTGAAAAGATAGGAGTTTATGTTCCTAGAATTTATAACCCAGTTTGGATTAATCCAGATGGATTTAGATGGATAGAGGCATTAAAGAGAGAAGATAAAGTTGAGTTACCATTTAATCTATCTCCTACATGGAGTGAGACAAACTGGTATTGTGACTATATTTTACCTGTTGGACTTGCAGGTGAGAGACATGACCAACACTCATCACCAACACAACCATCAAGATGGTTATCATTTAGACAACCTGCACTTAGAGTTGCATTAGAGAAGATGGGGTGGAAACCAAAACATCCAGCAAGAGGAACACTTGAAGCACATATGGCATCAGGATTAGGTGAAGTTTGGGAAGAGGTAGAGTTCTGGGCAAATTTAATGGTTGATTATGTTGACCCAACAGGTGAGCTTGGAGTTAAAAAATATTGGGCATCAAAAACAGACCCAAATAGAGCTGTTACTATTGCAGAGTGGTATCAAGCAGCATTTGATAACTTACCAAATTTAAGAAAGACAGCAAAAGCTAAATATCCTAACTCTAAATATCCTAACTATGAGTTAATGAGAGATATGGGTACATGGTTAGAAGAGGATAATATATATAGACCACAAGAGAGACCTCTAAAGAGAGAGGGTAATAAATTTATTGCTCATGGACATGAGTATGATATTGATGAGCTAGTAAAAGATGAGTTTGGTACAATATTAGCTGAACATGATGGTGAGAAAAAGGCTATTGGAGTTGAAGTTAATGGTAAGATTGTAGGTGGATTCCATACTCTAAGTAAAAAACTAGAGTTCTTCTCTGAGTGGTTTGCAGAGTGGAAATGGCCAGAGTATGCTATACCAATCTATCCTAAGAATAAAGCTGAAAGAGAGAAGATGATACATCTTGTAACTCAAGTTCACCATGATTATATGGGTAAAGAGAATGAGTTTGCTTTAAATACAGTATATAGATTACCATATAATATTCATACTCGTTCAGTTAACTCTAAACACCTTATGGAGATTTCACAAAACCATAACCCAGTTTGGATTAATACACAAGATGCTAAAAAGTTAAATATTAAACAGGGTGATGCAATTAAAGTTACTATTATAGATACACTATCAGGATTAGAGAGTGGATACTTTATTGCAATGGCAGTACCAACAGAAGCACAGATGCCAGGAGTTATGGCAAACTCTCACCATGCAGGTAGATGGAAACTTAAAAATGCAGTTGATATTCCTGGATTTAGTCATCAATTAGGTGTTATGGGACTTGGTGCTCCACTATATGATATGACAATGGACGGAAAAATTGGTACTCTTAAACCAAAAGAGGGTATTGATGCTGGAATGATGGCAAGAAAAGATACTTGGCAGTTTAAAAAATATAATAAAGACCTTGATAATATCTGGTGGGACGGACTTAGTGGTTCATGGCAAAATGCAGTAGCAGCACCACACCCAGACCCAATTGCAGGAAATCATGGTTGGCATCAAAAGATAAGAGTTGAACTTGCTAGTAAAGATGATACTATCGGTGATATATATGTAAATTATGAGAATAATATGAAAATATATCAAATATGGAGAGATAAATTAACAAGACCTCTTCAAGCAGGTGATAAACTAAGAAGACCTCCTCATATTAAAAGAACAGGTCCTGCACTATCTGCTAAAGCATATTCAGTTGAGATAAAAGCTTAACTACTTTTCTCCTTTGTGGGCATTCTGCCCACAAACCTCATCTATATTAAATTCTATTAACTATCATAAATATATTAGTTATGAGTTTTAATTGATATAATTCTATCTAATTTTATTGGATAGGAAAGATATGAGAAGAGTAAGAGTTTTAATAGATTGTAATGATGAGAAGGGTTTAGTATATAAAATATCAAAAGTATTTTATGATAGAGATTTAAATATTGAAAATAACCGTGAGTTTGTAGATAGAGAGCAGAGTAGATTTTTTATGCGAACTGTTGTAACAGGAGAGTTTAATAAAAATAGATTAAGAGATGCTATAAAAGAGGTTATTCCAAAATCTGCAAATCTAAGAGTCATTGAGCCTAAAAAGAAGAGTATTATAATATTTGCAACAAAAGAGTCTCATGCTATAGGAGATATATTAATCCGACATGAGGCAGGAGAGTTAGATGCTGATATAAAAGCTGTTATAGCAAATCATAATACTCTAAAAGGTTTAGTAGAGAGATTTGATATACCATTTTTTCATATAACTGCTAATGGTAAGAGTAGAGAGGAGCATGAAGAAGAGGTTAAGAGAGTAATAGATAGATATAGATTTGACTATATCGTTTTAGCGAAATATATGCGTATTTTAACTTCTGATTTTGTATCACACTATAGAGATAAGATAATTAATATTCACCACTCTTTTCTTCCAGCATTTATTGGAGCAAATCCATATAAACAGGCATATAATAGAGGAGTTAAGATTATTGGAGCAACAGCCCACTTTGTAACAGATGATTTAGATGAAGGTCCTATTATTGCTCAAGATGTAATACCTATTAATCATAGATTTGAGTGGAGAGATATGCAAAAGGCGGGTAGAGATGTTGAGAAGATTGTATTATCTCGTGCTTTAAATTTAGTTCTTAATGATAGAGTTTTCTTAAATGGAAATAGAACTATAATTTTTTAGCTATTACAATATTCTTTCTAAAAAATAAAATGGGAAATATTAAAATATAATCTCCCATTTTTTACAAAGAGTTACTTTTTCTTATTCTTAGGAATTGTAATAGTTAAGACTCCATTTTTATAATCACTCTTATATTTAGAGCCATCTGCATCTTTTGGTAAGGTCATACCTCTCTGAATAACACCTAAATGTCTCTCTTGGAATATGACTTTATCTCCATTTTTCTCCTCTTTCTTATCTTCGCTTTTAGCTTGAATATTTAGATAGTTATCTTTAATATCAATCTTAATACTATTCTTATCCATTCCTGCTAAATTCATCTTTAAAACATACTTATCACCCTTATCGACTAGGTCTGCATCTGGTGAGAATGAGAAATTTGCTGTAAGAGCAGGAGTTAATTTCATCTCTTTAAACATATTATTATGAAACTCCTCAAACATCTTATCCATCTCACTCTGCATCTTTTGGAAATGTTTAAAAATTGGGTCATTTTTTAATAAATCATATCCTGTAACATTTGAGTCTGCATAAGTTAGACTCAATGGAATAGTAATTAGTGCTACTTTTATTAAATTTTTCATAATTATCCTTTTTTATTTTATTGATATATTTCTAGCTTTTCTTCTCTCTTCTTTCTCTAAAGAGATATATAATCTTCCATCTTCATATTTAGCAGATATTTTCTCTCTATCTATATCTTTTGGAAGTATAAAGCTTCTTGAGATTAAACCATAACTACTCTCACATAGATAGTAATCTTCTTCTCTTACATCTTTTTTAGTTTTTCTTATAGCATTTACTGTTAAGTAGTCATCTTCAATTTTTATCTCAATATCCTCTTTTTTAACACCCGGTAAATCTACCTCAATATCATAAGTATCACTGCTATGTCTAGCAAAATTTGCCAAAGGTAGATGTCTTGCCACATTACCTAAAGCCTCTTTTGCTACATCTAAACCTTTTTCAACATGCTCCTCTACACTATTAACTAATTTTTTTCCATTTTCAATAATTTTATCTTTTGTTATAGCCATTTTTAACTCCTTATTACTTAATCTCAATCTTTTTACTTGAAGTATCAACTTTTAATTTAGGAATTGTTATCTCTAAGATACCATCGGTAAATTCTGCTTCAATATTTGAAATATCAACTTTTTCTGGAAGTGTAAATGAGCGAGAGAATACTCCATATCTACTCTCTATCTTTTGATAATCTTCATCTTTTACCTCTTCTCTCACTTTTCTCTCTCCAGAGATAGTTAAAATATTACCATCAACTTGAATATCAACATCATCTTTTTTAACACCTGCTAACTCAACTTCAATATGGTAAGCTCTTCCTGTCTCTCTAGTATTTACTTTTGGTATAAAATCAACAAGCTCCTGCTCACCTCTTCTCTCATCAATACTATTCATAATAGAGTTTATAAGGTCAAAACTTCTTTTAATATCACTAAATGGTTCATATCTTTTTACTAACATTTTTTATCCTTTTTTATATTTTTTTTATTTATGGTGAAATTATATGCTATTGAGTAGAAAAATAAATGCCACTTTAGTAGCATTTTAAATTTTTTTTTATGTTAAGAGTAATTGATTAGATTCTTGAAGAAGTTTTTTAATATCTTTAATATATATATTTTTTCTCTGATTTTTAATAATATCTTTTTCTTCTAACTCTTTTAAGTGTCTCTCGACTACATTTCTAACTGTACCTATAAGTTTCGCAATCTCTGTTTTGGATAGATTTTGAAGTAGTTGATGATACTTATCATTAGGGTTTATATTTCTTAGGAGTATTTTAGATAATCTCTCAGATGTTGGTAAGAGTGATAAGTCTGTTGCCAACTCCTCTGTATGACGCATTTGTGAAGCTATATATGGGAAAAAGTGTCTGTTAAACTGTTCGTTAGTTCTTAACCACTCTCTAACTTTACCTATAGGGAGTTCTAAAAGCTCAATATTTTCTAAAACCTCATACATTACATCATGTGGTTTTCCATCAAGAAGTATAAGTGTATCAAACATATCTCCTGCTCTATAGATAAATATAGTCTGCTCTTTTGAATTTTCTAAATTTATCTGAAAAGTTTTTATCTTCCCTTTTAATACAATATAGAAAAATTTTTCTAGCTCTCCATTTAAAAATGGAGTATCTTTTTTTTTATATGATACCATTTTTCCATATTTTATAAAATTTTGTTCAAAACTCTGGTCTAGTCTATTAAAAATTTCAATACCATAGCGTTTCATATAATATATTTCCTTTTTCATTAGTATATCTAAATCTATAACCAAACTCCATTTTTTATATAGTAGATAGTTGGATATAGTGTAACTAAAACTATATAGAGACTATTAAAGATTAAAGAGTATCTATAGCTCTTAGAGGCATCTTCTCCTAAAGCCTCCATAACTCCACTATTTAATCCACTAAATGAGCCTATAAATAGAAGAGTATATATTAAATATCCTATATAGTAGTAATCCTTCTGTAAGAAACAGAATGGACAGTGGTGTGTTGGTAACTCATATATATATGTACCAAAAAAAGAGATTAAACTTATAATAGAGATAGTTATAAATAGTATATTGGTTATAGCAAATAGATATTTTACTCTATATCTATAAAATATAAATAGGAGTAGAGAGGTTATATAGAAAATAGTCAATAGAGTACTTTGTTTTATACGGATAATATCACCTATCGTTGAGTTAGATGAAGATGAAAATAGAGTACCACAACAGCTAACAATCTTATCTATATCTATACTACTAAACATTAACCACATCAATATCAACTCTATAATAAAAAATATATATGCTACTATAAATAGCTCAAACTTTATCTTTGTATATGGCAAATCCTCTCTTCTTATATCAAGATATGAGATTGAGAGCCATAATCCAAATATATATATATTTAATAGCTTAATGGTTAATAGATATACTCCATAACTAGTGGCAGTAATAACACCTGAGGCACACATAGCTCCTGTTATAAGGTCTGAAATCTTATCTAGTGTAAATATAAAAAATAGAAATAGAGGAATTTTTAAAATAAATATATATTTTATAATTGTAGAGACTAAAAAACTCTCCTTCTCTAACCTATACTGCTCTTTTGTACTCTTATTAAAATCCCAATAGATAGCTATTTTTATGGATATAAAGAAGGCAATAGTTGCAAATATAAAAAATAGACTATTTAAAATTAAGATAGATATTACTTCTGGTAGTAGTATCATAAGATTTTTCCATTTTTTATCTCTATTAATCTATCTACAATATCTAAATCAAAAAATATAGGGTCATGAGTAGCTATAATTATTATCTTTTTATTATCTTTTAGATTTTTTACTATATCTATAAAACTCATAGATAGTACCTCATCAAGATTTGCAGTTGGCTCATCTGCTATTATGATTTTGGGATTATTAATGAATGCTCTAGCTATTGCTACTCTCTGTTGCTCACCACCCGATAGATTTTTAACAACTATATCTCTTTTATCTAAAATATTGAACTCTTTTAATACTTTATCTAATCTCTCTCTAACCTCATCTTCTCTTAGATTAATTGGAATTAGAGGAGTTAAGATATTATCTGATACTGTTAAATTTGGAATTAAGTTATATTTTTGAAATATAAAACCTATACTCTCTCTACGATATAGAGATGCAAATCTATCTTGAAGTTTAGATACTCTTCTATTATCTACAATAACCTCTCCTAGAGTTGGACGATTAATACCTGCTATAAGAGATAGGATTGTACTCTTTCCACTTCCACTAACACCCTTTAATATAACCAACTCACCACTATCTATCTTTAGATTTATATCCTTTAGAGCTATAATATTATCATACTCTTTTACAATATCTTTTAAAATTATCATCTAATCACCTCATCAACATCTAAAGATGATGCTCTCCAAGCAGGAATGATTGTAGCTCCAATATAGATTGGAACAGACAAGAAGAAGATTATAGCTAATGTCTCTATATCTAATATAAAAGGTAACTCAAATGGAGTTTTTAACTTTGAGTAACCCTCAAATATATATCTTAAGAGAGGTGCATTTAATATATATACATAGAAGAGAGCTAATATTACACCTAATAGATAAGATATAAAAGAGATAATAAAAGCTTCATAAAACTTCTCTTTTAAAATATCATCTATACTCCAACCAACAGCTCTTAATACACCTATCTCTTGCTTCTCTTGGCTATTTAATCCACTGCTCTTATCATAAACTATCATAAAAAATGTAAATAGAGATATGGTAAATAGAGCTAGAAAGAGTCCACTCTTATAGTCAAATATATTCCTATAGCTTATCTTTAAATCATCTTTAGTTACTACTCTTGTATCTGGATATATAAATTTAATCTTCTCTGCAATAGTAGATACCTCCTTAGGATTAGCTACCTTTACAACAATATCTGTTGCCATAGATGGAGATATACCTAATATCTCTCTTGCATCTCTTTGACTCATTAAGATTATATCATTAGACTCTAATAGTATATCATCTCTAAAAACCCCTGCTATAGTCATCTTTTTTAGTTTACCATTTGGTTTAATAAAGTTAAAATATCTATTATAGTAGTTTCTCTTCATAATATCTCTAACACCAATCCCAACTAACATACTACTATTAGCCTCTAATGTATCAAAATCTACTCTATTAGTTAATCTCTCTAAACTACTCTTATACTGCTCCTCATACTGATTTATCCCAATAATAGAGAAGTTTACACCAGCATTTGCAAAATAGTAGTATCCCCAAACTCTTGCTATAACACTCTTTACTCCATTAATTGCAATAATATCATCTACTCTATCTATCTCTATATCATACTCTCTTCCCCCCTTTACCTTTTGGATAATAATCTCTGGAAGAGTATCTACTACACTATTTAACTCATATCTAATAGAGTTGCTAATAAAAAATATAGAGCTTAATAGTGCAACTAAAAGGGTAAAAATAAGTAATATAGATATATTTTTAGCTTTTGCTCTAAGTAGTGCATTTATTGAAAACTCTAATAGATATAGATTTATTTTACTCTTTTTCATCAAAACCTCTATTTAAATATGTGTGAGTGAGAATAGATAAAAGTTGAAGGAAAATATTCATATAGAGAGCTATCTTCTCTATATATATCAGATATATTAGCTAGAGTTCTATGTCTAATATAGAAAGCCTCTGTAGATATAGCAAGGTCTGGACTCTTTGCAACTCTAATAAAATCTCTCTTATCTCTAATAGCCTCTTCTGTTAATCCTCTATTATGCTCTATATATATAATCTCTACTATTAAAGTTGTTACAAGTATTACAGTAAAAAAAGTTAGCTTTTTTATTTTTCCATTCATAGCCAATATTATAACTACATTGGCTAAAATTAAATTAAAATCTATCTACTAACTAAAAAAGAGTCAGAGTAACTTAATATAGGATACTTTTCAATAAAAGCATTAGCCTCATCATTATCTAAAAAACCCTCTATTTGAACTCTATATATTGGTCTATTATCTTTAAATCCATTTTTAATAACTGTTTTATACTTACTGCTAAGTAGTCCATATCTTCTTGCATACACCTTTGCACCTGCATATCGTCTAAATGCACCAACTTGAATAGATACTAAAGGTTCTCTCTTTTTAGATATTGCAAAACTTGCTCTACAACTATCTCCAATACAGAATTGTTTTGACATAGGAAGTTTTTTATATTTTGTTTTATAAGTATAATTTGTAGTATAATTTTTTACTTGTTCACTCTTTGCTATACAACCATTAAATAGAAGTATAATCGCAAAAAGTATTGTAGTATTGGGGTTCATAATTTATCCTTTATCTATATCTATTATACGCTTGTCTCTGTTCATATAGTGTACGAAACATATATAGTCGAGAAGTTGGTATATTTACTCTAATATTACTGTTAGGTGGTACAAAATCTTTTTTTAAATGTAGATTTATCTTTTTTAAAATAGAGTAATCCATTCTTAATATTGATGCTATATTCTGTAATCTCTCTCCACCTCTAACTCTAACAGGAGTAATCATATCATTGTCAAATTTATATTTTATTACACCTAAATTATCACCTCTTTTAAATAGATAGTTCTCACCAATAAGAGCAAATAGTAGAATTTTTTTAATATAATCTCTTGTCTCTTTTCTAATATAATTTGCATTTGGATTAATAAGAGTAGATAGTCTATCTGTACCTGCCATATCTATACCCTTTTGGATACACCCTGCACCACAATTATATGCCATAGCAGTTAAGTACCATTTTCCTAAACGGTTATCATGTATCTTATATAGATAATCTATAGCTTTCTCTGTAGCCTTTATTGGGTCATATCTCTCATCTATATACTCATTAATAATTAAATTCTCATCTAATGCTGTTGCTTTTACAAATTGCCAAAGTCCACCAGCAGATGATGATGATATTGCATGTGTTTTAAATGCCGATTCAACCATAGCTAAATAGATAAATAGAGGAGATATATCTTTTTGATACATTATCTCTCTCATTGTAGGTATTATTAGCTGTCCACGGTTTACTGCCCTAATAAATAGTTTGGTAAATTTTCTTCTATTTTTATATATAAAATTTTGAAAATCTTTATCATAAATATAACTCTCATCAATACCAAATTCATTTAATACATAATTATGGTCTGGAAAATCTTTTACTATATTTGCAAAAAGAGATATATGAAAAAATATTAAAGTTATTAAAGTTTTATAAAATTTCATTTGCAATCCTTTTATAATATATAAATATTATATTGGATACAAACTTAAAATAAACCTTAAATTAAAAAATTATATTATAATTTTATATAAACTATAAAAATATCTAATTTTAATTAATATTTAATGTTTCTATAAAGATATTATATGTTGTTTTATATTTTATTAAATAGTTTTAAAGAGTTTCTATATGTAATATCCTCTATTATAGACTCATCTATGCCAGATAGCTCTGCCATTTTCGAGGCTACCAATCTAGTATAGCTTGGTTCATTTCTTTTTCCTCTATGTGGGTGAGGTGTAAGGTATGGAGCATCTGTCTCTATAAGAAGTCTATTTTGTGGTATTTTAGGATATACTCTAACTAATTTTTTTGCATTTTTAAAGGTTAAAATACCACCAATACCATAATAAAAACTATTAGATAGTTTAAGTAACTCCTCATTAGCATTATAACAGTGTAATACTCCTCCCTTATCTCCTGAATACTTTTGCAATATATCTAAAGAGTCAATGGAGGCTTCTCTAATATGGACTATTAAAGGTAACTTAAATTTATTAGCTAGTTTAATTTGGTCTATAAATACCTCTTTTTGTAGCCTCTTCTCCTCCTCTACCTCATCTCTATCTTTAGGCAATCTATAGTAGTCTAATCCACACTCACCAACAGCTACACACTTAGGGTGAGTTATAAACTCCTCTAAAAACTCTCTTCTATACTCTTTTGCATCATATGGGTGAACTCCTACAGCAAAATATATCTCTTTATACTCTTGGCTAAGTTTTACAGCTCTCTTTAGACTCTTGGGGTCAGCACCGGGAATTATAAATTTTCCAACTCCACTCTCTTTAGCTCGTCTTAATACCTCATCTAAATCATCTATATATCTATTGTCATCTAAGTGACAGTGTGTATCTATTATCATGGTCTCCCTTTTAGTAATCTTTTATAAGCATCTACTAATGATGTATATATTGGAACAAATACTCTTTTTGGTTTCCCATTAATCAAAAGAGTCTCTTTTACATCAAAATGTAGATGAATAGAGGTTTTTGTATCTCCCATATTATTTGAAACTAAACCTACTCTTTGCCCTCTCTTTACTCTATCTCCAATTCTAACTCTTAGACTATCTGGAGCTAGATGTAGATAACGATAAGTTCTACCAGTAACTCCTCTTAGATATACGCTATATCTACCAATATAGCTAATAACACCATTTTCGACTGCTACTGCATAATATTTTCTATCTTGACAAGTTGCACCTCTTATATCCACACCTTGATGTCCCTTTCCTGTAGGACATAGAGGCATTGCCCATGAGCGTTTTTCACAATAGTTATCATGCCATGGGTATTGATAGTTTCTCTTATCACATAGATTACCTCTCTTCCCATAGATACCTCCAACTCCATAAACTTGTGAATTTATATAGGCTGGAGCAGTCTCAAGTGGAAAACGAATATTTGGAGCATATATATAGTTATCTCCATATCTTCCCATACCACTATTTTTGGGAACTAATATACCTGCAGGAGTATATCTAAATCTTTTTAACTCATCTATATTATAAGTCTGATTTCGTTTTATACAACCTGAGATAAAAAGTAAAATTATTAGTAAAACTATTTTTTCTCTCATCTAGTTCCACCAATAAAGGTTAATCTTCTATATAAATCTTCTAAAAAACTATCTTCTCTACATCTCCTATCTATATCTGGATTATCACACTCTAAAACCATTGAGTAGTCTATATTATGTCTATAAAAATCTATTGTAGCCATACCCTCTGCGTGTATAACTCTATCTTCAGATGGTTTAACTATTTTAAATTGATGCTTTTTATCTTCTATCTGATATGTTCTATCTCCTCTAACTAACAATCTAGCATTTTTTAAAAAAACTGTAATAGCATAAAAGTTTCTATCAGCTACAACCTTGATATTTTTACTACTTATATAGTAGTTTGGTATATATACAGGTAGTGTTACAACTTTAATTTTATCTTTTAACTCTTTTGGAATAACTCTCAATTTCTCTTTTGTAGTAGATATATTAGACCAATCAACCTTAAGCAGACCCCCATCTGCAAAAATAGTATAGATAGAGATAGTTAATAATATAATTATACGCATTATTATCCTTTTTTAAGTATATGATTATAACATAAAATAAAAAAGGATATATTTTTGTTAAATTTAGAAGATGGATTAAACGAGTATATTAGATTACTAAAAGATAGAGAATATTTTAATGCTCATGAGATATTAGAAGAGGTTTGGCATCCACTTAGAAAATCTAACCACCCATTAAAAAATCTTGTAAAGGGATTAATTAATGCCTCTATTGCATTTGAGCATATAAAACGAAATAGGAAAAAATCTATGGAGAGAGCTAAAAGAGTAATTGTATCTTATGAGAGATATAAAGATATATGTAGAGAGGATATAGAGTTATATCAACTATTCTCTAAAGCAATTTTTATAGTTGAGGATATAAAAAGAGCTAAAAAACTATCTGTGTAGTAAAGAAACAGATAAAAAATAGAGTAATGAGTAAAATAGAGTTTAATTCTTCTATTTAAAAAAAGTTGCTAAACTCATGCTATTAAACTACACATAAGGATTGATATATGTCATTACCAAAAATTATATGGACAAAAATTGATGAGGCTCCAGCATTAGCAACCTACTCACTGTTACCAATTGTAAATGCCTTTACAAAATCAGCAGGTGTTACTGTTGAGACTTCAGATATTTCACTAGCAGGAAGAGTTCTTGCAGCTATGGGTCTAGCAGAAGATAATTTAGCAGAGCTTGGAAAGGTAGTACATCAACCAGATGGAAATATTATTAAACTTCCAAATATTTCTGCATCTATTGGTCAGCTTAAAGAGTGTATTTCAGAGCTTCAATCTCAAGGGTATGATATTCCTGATTTCCCTGAAAATCCTTCAACACCAGAAGAGGAAGCAATTCGTGCAAAATATAATACTTGTTTAGGTTCAGCTGTTAACCCAGTTCTAAGAGAAGGGAACTCAGATAGAAGAGCAGCAAAAGCTGTTAAGAAGTTTGCTCAAAACCATCCACATAGACTTAAACCATTTGCCCAAAATTCAAAAGCTTATGTGGCACATATGAATGGAGATGGTGACTTCTACTCAAATGAAAAGTCTGTAACTATGGAAAAAGCTCAAAAAGTTACTATTGCACTTAATGGTAATGAGTTAAAAACAATAGATGCACTTGATGGTGAAATTCTTGATGGTACATTTATGTCTGTTAAAAAACTTAGAGCATTTATTCAAAAAACAATAGATGATGCAAAAGCAAATGATGTTTTATGGTCTATTCACCTAAAAGCCACTATGATGAAAGTATCTGACCCAATTATGTTTGGTCATGCACTTGAAGTATTCTTTGCTCCTGTATTTGAAAAGTATGCTGATACATTTAAAGAGCTTGGAGTTAATGCTAGACTTGGTATATCTGATATTAATAAAAAGATTGTAGGTCATGAGAAAGAGGCAGAGATTAAATCTGCATTCCAAGCTGTAGTTGATGCCGACTCTCCAGAGATTGCAATGGTAAATTCAGATAGAGGTGAGACAAACTTTAACGCTTCAAATGATGTAATTATTGATGCCTCTATGCCTGTAGTTGTAAGAGAGGGTGGTAAACAGTGGAACAGAAATGGTGATGCTAAAGAGTGTGTAGCTGTTATTCCTGATGCCTCTTATGGACTTTTCTATGAAGAGATGGTAAAAGATTGTGTAGCTAATGGTCAATTTGATGTAGCCACTATGGGTTCTGTTGCAAATGTTGGTCTTATGGCTCAAAAAGCAGAAGAGTATGGTTCTCACCCAACCACTTTTGAGATGGCAGAAGATGGAAAAGTAACTGTTACTGCTGAAGATGGAACAGAGCTTATGAGCTTTGATGTTGAAAAGGGTGATATATGGAGAATGAGTAGAGCTAAAGATATTCCAATTAAAGATTGGGTAAGACTAGCAGTTGAGAGAGCAAGTATTGAAAAAGTTCCTACAATCTTCTGGTTAGATAGCAATAGAGCTCACGATGCAGAGATGATTAAAAAAGTAGAGAAATATCTTCCTGAATTTGATACAGAAGGTCTTGATATTCAAATTATGGATGTAGCATCAGCGACTAGATTTACTAATGCAAGAGTAAGAGAGGGAAAAAATAGTATTGCTGTTACAGGAAATGTTTTAAGAGACTACTTAACAGATATGTACCCAATCTTAGAGCTTGGAACAAGTGCTAAAATGCTCTCTATCGTTCCACTACTTGCAGGTGGAGGTCTTTATGAAACTGGTGCTGGTGGGTCTGCTCCAAAACATGTTGATCAATTCTTAAAAGAGAGTCACTTAAGATGGGATAGTTTAGGTGAGTTCTTAGCTTTAGCAGAGTCACTTAGATTTATTGGAAGAAAACACTCAGATGAGAAACTTCAAGCCTTAACAGAGGCATTAGACAAAGCAAATGAGGGTTATCTTGATAACAATAAAGCTCCAAGTAGAAAAGCAGGAGAGCCAGATAATAAGGCATCTCACTACTATCTAGCTCTATATTGGGCAGAAGCACTTGCAAATAGCAATAATAGTGAATTAGCAGAAAAATTTGCACCTGTTGCAGAAGCTCTTAAAGAGAATGAAGCTAAGATTATTGAAGAGTTATTAGCTGTTGAAGGTAAACCTGCTGATATTGGTGGATACTATAAACCTAATGATGAGTTAGCTGAGAAAGCTATGCGTCCGAGTGCTACTTTGAATGGTATTATTGATGCTATTTAAGCATTAGTAACACTTTTATACCCCTTTTGGGGGGTGAGAACTTTTTATTAACGGCATATCTAAAGCAACCTCTTTCAATTATACATCACTATTCCACACTTTCATATTCATTTCCATGACTAATACTTCCATAATTTTAAGTAGAGTATTTAGCCTTACACCCTCAAAACCATTTTCTATTTTGTTTAGAATATAGCCTTTAAATTTTGTACAGAGAATCTGATGTTACGATAAACCCAAAATAGGAATTTCTTAAAAAGCTACCAAACTAAGCAGATTTCAACTCCATAACTTTTTGATAAGCTGTTTTTAAAGCCTCAATATAAATCTTCTCCTTAATGGCAAAATAGTTCATCTTATAGTTAAGTCGAAGCCGTTCAAGTTTAATAAAGCCACAGACAGAAAGAAAAATATGATTGAGTTGAGAGGTCATAACCTTGGTAGGTGAGTGTTCAATTTTAAGATTTTGTTTGAGTGATTTGTGATACTCCTCTATTTT
>WGAM01000099.1 GCA_015494795.1 Campylobacterota bacterium | reverse complement strand
ATATATATGGATAAGTTAGATTAACTGAAAGGGTTACCTCTTTATTAGCCACAGAATTTATCTCTTGCCAATTTAAAATACCTACAATATCTCCATCTTCAACTTTATTAAAATTTCCACCTATATCTTTTAATTGAACAAAATTTATTTTATCTATTCCAGTAGATATTTTTAATCCATAATCACCATCTCTTATACCATTATTACTAGTTGAAAGATAAGTCTTTATACTACCAGTTGTCATAAAATTAGAACTAGTATTATAATCGTTCTCATAAGCCATAACTAATCTACTCATTTCACTATCCAATCTATTAAGAGCTAAATATCTAATCTCATTTTGTTGATGGATATGATTTATATAATTTATAGATTGAATTGATACAACCATAACAATTCCCATAATTACTATAGCAGTCAAAATTTCAATTAGAGTAAATGAAGGTCTCATAACTATAAACTACTCCACTCTTTACTATCTTTACCATTTAAAATATGTCTATAGGTATATATTTTAGCTGGAATGTCTCTAGTTTTTAAGAGTTTAATTTTGGGTTCGGCTACTATGGTAAAACTATTTCTTGTTGTAGTAATAGTATAATCATAGTTTTTTAAATCATTTTTACTAATTTTATTGAACTTTTTATATAAAAGAGGCTGTTCAGACTTTTTAATAGCAATATATTCATTATTTGTAGAGTATATTTCAGATTCATTTTCAGCAATATTTTTAGCAACACTCTCAACCTCTTTTATCTTCCCACTATAACTAAATTTTTCAATAAGTATAGGTATTAAAAAACCAAGAATTACAAATATAGTTGATAATAGTAGGTTAATTTCACTCCATTTTGATAATTTACCCATTATATTTTCCCTTAATTATCATATAAGTGTTCATATGAGACTCCTCCTTCTACATAATCGCCAGTTAATTTATTAGGATATCTAAACTCCAAATAGTGTTTATTCTCATCTCTATTATACTCTTTAACCCAACTATCTTCATCTATAGTATTATTTTGTTTACATATTGTAGAGGCTACCATACCATCAGTACAAATATCCCAACTATCAGCTCTTAAAATAGCTCTAATGGTAAAATTACCATCATCACTACCACTTAAATCCTTTATAGTATAGTTAAAGTTATTAGATTGAGAAAGATTAATCTTTAATGCTTCTGCAATTAATTTCTCATTTTTAACTTCACTATTAGCAGGAATAGAATCAGTATTGTATTTTGGAAAAAAATTACCATTCTCCTGCTTATATCTCTCCTCGGCAAATATAATAGATTGAATAACAACTTTTGCCTCTTCTGTCCTTGACTTCAAGAGTCTTTTTTTATATATAGGTGTAGCCACAACTAGCAACATAGACATAATAAATACAGCTATCATCATCTCAATAAGTGTAAATGCTTTTTTATTCATAAATACTTAGTTCCAAGTACCCTTACCATTAGCTAATGTAACACCATTATTTGTCTTATTTATAAAATCTAATGTATAAGCAGTATTATCCCACTCATCAGGATTATAGTTGTCTGGACCTTGTTTGATACTAACATTACCTTCTTGTGGATAGAACATATATATATAATTATCCTCACCTTTTTTATTTGCTCTTACTAAAATAGTATCTCCATTGTTTCCTCCCACTTGTAATCCATATTCAAATTGTCCTGTTAAATTATCTAAATTTAAAACTTGAACAGTTTTGTTCATATCATTTCCTACATAAAAATGACCATGAGATGATTTATAACGAGATTCTGCATCAACTACATTTTTTAGAAATCCTATAGCCTCAACAGCCTCTGATTTTCTAACATATTTTGTATATTGAGGAATTGCTACCCCTGCTAATATTGCAATAATTGCAACAACTATCATCATCTCTACAAGTGTAAAACCTTTTCTAAAACCATTTTGAACTTTCATTTTTTTATCCTTTCTTTTTAATAATTAACCAATTGTATCACCTAGTTGGAAAATAGGCATAAATACAGCAAATAGAAGCCCTGCTACACATAGTGATATAATAACTGTTGATATTGGATTAATAAGACTAACAATAGCCTTTATATCATTATCAACTTGGTCATCATAATAGTTTGCTGTGCTAATTAGCAGTTCATCTAATTTTCCAGACTCCTCTCCTGAACTTATCATCTGAATAACAATATCAGGAAATAGTTCAACCTCTCTAAACGCCTCTGCAACACCATAGCCTCTCTCTATCATATTTACAATATCATCTATTGATTGCTCAATAATAACATTGGCTGATGAAGATTTAGCTAATTTAATAGCTTTTAATATTGGTATATCAGATTTTACTAAAACACCAAAAGTTCTAATAAATTTAGAGATTGCAGATTTACTATTTAATATACCAAAAATCGGCATTTTTATCTTAATTAAATCTAATTTCCTCCTTCCTCCTTCTGTTGAGATATAAAATTTAATTGAAATTAAAGTTATAACTATACCTATAATAATAATACCCCAATTATTTTGTAAAAAACTAGACATCTTAATGGCAATCTGTGTAGGTAACGGTAGCTCTTTACCTGAACTTGCAAATAACTTCTCAAACATAGGAATAACAACAATCAGCATCATAATAATGATAATTGTCATTGCTATAAACATAAAGATTGGATATGATAACGCAGCTTTTACCTTATTAGTAGTTTCAGCTCTTTTAGTTAGATAGGTACTTAACTGTTTTAGTGTCATATCTAACTTTCCACTAGCCATTCCTGCCCCTACCATATTAACATAAACAGTATCAAAAGCATTAGAGTGTTGAGATATTGCATCTGCAAAATCAACCCCCCGTTTAATATCTTCACTAATTGTATGTAAAATAGTTTTAAACTCTTTATCATTCATATCTTCTTTAAGATTATCTATAGTTTTAACAAGAGGAATGTATGCTCCTATCATAGATGCAAATTGTGTTGTAAATGTAACAATGGTGTTTAATTTAATATCTCTTGACATCTACTAATCCCCTATGACTCTAATAATCTCATCAATAGTAGTAACTCCCTGTTCTACTAACTCTAATCCATGCTCAAGTAGAGTACGCATACCATCTCTTTTAGCAATATTACGAATTCTACCCTCATCAAAATCAGATTTTAAAATCTCCTGTTTTATCTCTAAACTTGGCTCAAAAAATTCAAAAACAGCTTGTCTTCCTCTATATCCTGTTCCTCTACAACTAGAACAACCCTGACCATAAGCATAATCAAAATCATCATCTAACTCTATATTCATAGATGTTAATTTACTATCTGTAACTCCACTATTTTTTAAATCTGCTCTTAGAGTATCTGCATCTTTATAGTCTATACAATCAGGACATATTTTTCTTACCAATCTTTGAGCAACTGTTAATGATACAGCAGAAGAGACTAAAAATGGTTCAATTCCCATATTTATTAATCTTATAATTACACCAATTGCATCATTTGTATGAAGAGTTGAAAATACAATATGTCCTGTTAAAGATGCACGAATTGCCATATTTGCAGTTTCTAAATCTCTTATCTCTCCAACCATTACAATATCAGGGTCTTGACGAAGAATGGTTCTCAAACCACTAGCAAAAGTTAAACCAATCTTCTCATTAGTTTGCATCTGATGAACTCCATCTAAACGATACTCTACAGGGTCTTCTACTGTTAATACATTTTTAGAATTTTTATCAATTGTAGATAGAGCAGAATATAGAGTTGTAGTCTTACCACTTCCTGTAGGTCCTGTAATTAAAATAAGCCCATAAGGAGAGTTAATTTTATTTTGTAAAAGCTCTAAATCTTCACTGTCTAAATTAAGGTCTTTTAAAGATGGTTTTAAAGAATCTTGTTCTAGTAGCCTCATAACAACCTTTTCTCCATAAACTGTAGGAAATGTTGAAACTCTCATATCCATTTTATTACCATCTTCATCTATAATATCAAATCTTCCATCTTGAGGTAACCTCTTTTCTGCAACATTCATATCTGATATAATCTTAATACGAGATATGACTTCTCTATGGACTGTAAGTGGAAGAGTAACCTCTGTCTGTAACACACCATCAATTCTATAACGAACAATTAGTTCATCTTCCGTTGGCTCAATATGAATATCTGATGCTTTACTTCTTTTTGCCTCTAAAACAATAAATTGAACAAATTCAATTACAGGAAGTTCACTCTTTTCATCAGTAAATTTATATATATCTTTTTTCGTTAATCCATTTTTATTTCCAATAATAGTTGTTTTATATTTTCCGAAATTCCCTCTAAATTTTTTTAATGCTCTTTTTATATTATGAAACTCTGCAAGAGATATTTTTAACTCTATTGGAGTCTTACTTTGAATATAATCGATTATTTCATAATTAAATGGATCTGATGTTACTAACTCAATCCTATTACT
>WGAM01000098.1 GCA_015494795.1 Campylobacterota bacterium | reverse complement strand
GATATAAATACTCTAAAGTCTCAAACTCTAATATATTAAAGCTACAAGAGTCTATTAGAGTTAAATCTATATATGATAATGGAGAGTTTACTTTTTTAAATCTTTCTAAGAGATTTGATAAAATCAATTGGAACTATAATAATTATGGCAAACTCTGGACATATAATCTTACATATTTCGATTTCTTATCAAAAAGAGACGATATATTTTTAATATATGATTTTATAGATAATATAGAGAGTATAAAAGATGGATTAGAACCATATCCCATTAGCCTAAGAGGGGTTAACTGGATTAAGTATATATCTTTTTATAATATAAGAGATAAGAAGATAGATGACTCACTATATGCTCAATATTATATATTAATGAATAATTTAGAGTATCATATCTTAGGAAATCATCTATTAGAGAATGGGTTTTCTCTACTCTTTGGAGCATACTACTTTAGAGATAAACTTTTATATAAAAAGGCAAAAGAGATACTCATAAAAGAGTTAAATGAGCAGATATTAAATGATGGTGCACATTTTGAACTTAGTCCAATGTATCATCAGATTATGCTACTTAGAGTATTAGACTCTATTAATCTTTTAAAAAATAACTCTTGGATAGAGGATAATCTTTTAAAATTTCTAATAGATAAAGCAGAGATTATGCTAGGTTGGTTAGAGGCTATTAGTTATAAAAATGGAGATATTCCAATGTTTAATGATAGCACAAAAGATATAGCACCAACAACTATAGAGCTATTTAACTATGCTAAAAGGTTAAATATTAAAAGAGCTAAAATAGAATTAAAAGAGAGTGGATATAGAAAAATAGCTAAAGAGAATTATGAGCTTATATTAGATATTGGCTCAATATCTGCTAAATATATAGCAGGACATACACACTCTGATATTTTCAATTTTGAGTTACGAGCTAATGGTAGAGCCTTTATTGTAGATAGTGGAATTACTACCTATGAGGTATCAAAAAGGAGAGATATAGAGAGGTCAACTAAAGCTCATAATACAGTAGAGGTTAATGGTAGAAATCAGATTGAAGTTTGGGGTGGATTTAGAGTTGGAAATAGAGCCTCTATTTTTAATATTATAGAAGAAGATAACTATATAGAGGCGACTCATAATGGATATGGAGATATTTTACACACAAGAAAATGGAGCTTCTATAGAGATAGAGTAGTTATAGAGGATAGATTAAGTAGAAGTAGTAATGCAGTTTTTAGATTACACTTTCACAATCAAATATCTAAAGATGATATAAAAGAGCATATTGAAGTAGATGGTAATAGATTTAAATTCTCTAAATATTATCTATCTAATGGTTTTAATAAACAAATCAAATCTAATTATATAAATATTAATTTTACAAAAGATATTAAAATTACTATTTTCACAATAGAAAAAAATTAAATTTATTTTTTTTAAATTATGTTAATGTTTTTAAATAATTATTTACAACATTTAATATATAATTTTAATAATAGATATTAGAAACAGAAGAAGTTAACGAAATGAGAAAAATAGGAATAATATTAAAATCAACAGAATGTGATAAATATCTTTATCAAAATATTCGAGAATTGATAAATAATAATAAAATAGAACTCTTCTTTTTATTAAATAATCAAAAAGAAGAGAAAAAGAGTATATATCAAAAATATATCTCATTAATAAAAAATAGAGGTTTATACTACTTTATATCACTATTAATATTTAAAATAGTTACTATATTGGAGTTTAAATTTTTATCACTTCCCCTAAGAAATATAAGGGAACACTATAATATAATTAAAGATATTAATGGGTTAATAGATAATAATCTATTATATTTAAATCCCAATTTTTCTAAATCAGGGCTATTTGTTACTTATCCGTTAGAGGATATAGAGAAGATAAAAGCTCTAAAATTAGATTTAATTATTAGAGGTAATGCAGAAGGTATCTTTAGAGGTGATATATTAAATAGTTCTAAAGATGGAATTATATCTTTCCATTATGGTGATAATATGTTAAATAGAGGTGAACCTGCTGGTTTTTGGGAAGTATATTACAAAAAAGATACAACAAAATTTATTATTCAAATATTATCAGAAGAGTTATCTAGTGGAGATGTACTATTTCATTCTAATATTACAACTAAAAATTCATATATAGAGAATGTAGTATATTTATATCAAGAGAGTTACTCTTATATGTTAAAAATTTTAAATGAGTATGCTAATAGTGGAAATTTACCAAAAGCTAAAGAGTCTATTCCATATAGTGGAACTATATTAAAACTACCAACAGCCATAGAGAGTACTATATATGCTATTAAAACTTTTAGTATATATTTTACATTTTTTATAAAAAAATATATATTGAAAAGACAAGATAGATGGAGTGTTGCATTTATTAAAAAGAGTTGGGATAGAGCTATTTTAAGAGAAGGTATAGAGATTAAAAATCCTAAAAATCGTTTCTTTGCAGACCCATTTATTATTACAAAAGATAATAGAACAGTATGTTTTGTAGAGGACTACTCATACGATACGAAGATTGGTTCTATATCAGCTATTGAAATTTTTGATAACAATCAATATAAAATATATGAGTATATTATAAAAGAGCCTTTCCATATGTCTTTTCCATATATATTTTCATATAAAGATGAGCTATATATGGTACCAGAGACATCTAAAGCAAAATCAATAAGATTATATAAATGTATTGATTTCCCTACAAAATGGGAGTATCAAAAAGAGCTATTTAAGGATATAAGTGCAGCTGATAGCATGATATTTTATCATAACAGTATGTGGTGGATTTTTTTTACTACATCATTAATAGGAAAAAATCACAATTCACACCTAGTAGCATACTATACAGATGACCCAATTAATGGTAAATGGACTCCTCATAAGAAAAACCCTCTAATTAATAACTCTACAATAGCTAGAAATGGTGGAATTGTAGGATTAGATAAAGGTATAGTAATAAGAGCTAGACAGAGACAATCGTTTAATAGCTATGGTGGTTCACTAAGTTTAGCAGAAATTACGGAGTTAACTCCCGAGCTATTTAGTGAAAAAGAGATATGTAAGATTTTACCAAATTTTCTATCAGATATAAAAGGGACTCATCAGATACATAGTAATAAAGAATATACAGTTTATGACTATTTGCGTAATAGACGATTAGAGTAGATAAGGGAGAAATTATTATGAAAAGGATATTAATAACACTATTAATATTAAGTATATTACTATTTTTCTTTTTAGGTATAAATATAAAAGACCCAAACTTTATAAACTATTATTATAAAGAGAATTTTGAAAAAAATGAGACTAATCCAGTTAAAAGTTGGGTTACAAATTTAGATAAAAATAGTGTTAATATTAAATATAACTATGATACTAAATCTTATACCCAAGGGGATAGCTCATTAAAGATAGATATAGATGTAAATACCACAAAAAAAGATAAATGGTACTACTACCTACAGATACCTATAGAGCCTTCTGTTAACTTAGAGGGGAAATTATCCTTTTCATTAGATATTAAAACAGATAAAGAGACTTCAGAAAATATACAAATTGGATTTAATCTTGAATATTTTCCATATACAAGTGGCATTCATCAAATTCAACAAGATATAAAACCTAATATATGGAATAGTATAAAGATTGATGATTTAAATTCATTTGCTCTAAATCATGCTAAACATTTTATCTCAAAAATATATGATACAAATTTAAGTGATTTTGGAAGAGCTATATCTAAAGTAGCAATATTAATAAGAGGTAGAGGCTCTAAAAAATATCATATAAACTTAGATAATTTAAAAATATATGGTAGTATAAAAAAAGATAAACTATTTATTGATAGATATAAAAAATCATGGTTTCAATATAGAAAAAGAGTAAATAGAAAAATAGAGGATAGAAAAAAGTTATATAAAACTCTTACCAAAGATAAAAAGCCCTGCCCTACTATAAATTTTTATAAAGAAAAGATTATATCTATATTTAATGATATTAATAGTTCATTTAAGAAGCATGAAACTATAAAACCATCTACCATAGATAATTTAGACTCATACTTAAGAAAATTAAAATCATTAAATAGTAAAACAAAATTCCCAATCAATCTATATAAAATGCCACCTATGAAATATTACCGTTTTACAGGTACAAATATTCCAAAATTGGATAGATTAAAATCTTATCACCTAAGAGTTAGTAGAGGAGAGTATAAATCTATTGCTATTATAATGGAGAGCCTCTGCTCTTCTAAGAATTTAAAAGTAGAACATAATAGTTTTGTAGGAGATTTAGATTTATATATAGCAAAAGTTTGGTATCAGAGTGGATTACATAATACTCAAAAGACAGGTAAGTATCTAACTCAAGAGCTACTATTAAAAGATGATAGTTTAGTAAAAGTTGATTATAAAAAAGAGATAAACTATCTTAGAGTCAGATATAAAAAAGATAATAAGCAAGAGTATATAGATATATCAAATCCAAATGGAAAATTTCCAGATACAAATAGCATTATATTTAATGACTCCAAAGAGTTAAAACCATTTATATTAGATAGATTAAGAGCTAAAATTTTATGGGGTATAGTTCATATCCCAGAAGATACAAAAGAGGGTAACTACTCTACCACACTTAAAATTATTGATACAAAAACTAAAAAAATATTAAAAAGAGTTCCTATAGAAGTAGAAGTTTTACCATTTAAATTAGATAAATCAAATCTTATATACTCAATATACTATACAGGAAGATTAAGAGATAAAAGAGTTTCACCTATTGATGCTTATAATAAATCTAAGAAACAGCAACTATTAGAGCTAAAAGATATTAAGGCTCATGGAGTAATGTATCCAACTAGTTATGAGACCCTTGAGAGTTTAGAAGATACTCTTAAAATAAGAAGAGAGGTTGGATTTCCAACAGATAGATTTTATACTTTAGGGTTTAATATTATGAGTAGTAATCTTGCTAAAAGAGTCAAAGATTATAAAAAAATTTTAGAAAAATATAACTATAAAAATCTTTATATATATGGTATTGATGAGGCTAGTCCTAAGGCATTAAAAAATGAGAAAAAATTTATAGATATAATAAAAAAATTAGGAGCAAAACTTTTTGTAGCAGGATATAAATATACCTATGAGTATCTAGGAAATGCTGTAGATATATTTAACTATGCAAATGCTATCTTTAAAAAAGATGTAGATATAGAGGTTGGAAAGTGGCATGGGATAAATAGAGAGATATTTGCTTATGCTTCACCACAAGCAGGAGTTGAAAACCCTGAAATATATAGAAGAAATTTTGGTTGTAAATTATGGAAGCATAGATTTGATGGAGAGATGGATTGGGCATATCAAGCACATCGAGGAGCATTTTGGAATGATTTCGATACAGGTAATTCTCGTTTAACTAAATATAGGGAAGAGGCTTTTACATATCCAACAACCAATGGAATTGTAGGCACAATTGAGTGGGAGGGATTTAGAGAGGCAATAACAGATGTGCGATATATATCAACAATAGAAAATATAATAGATAAATTAAAAGAAGAGGGAAAAGATAGTTACAATTTAGAGATATTTTTACAAAATATTGATTGCAACTCCAATTTAGATAAATTAAGAGAAGAGATGATTAATCTTATTTTAAAATATAAAAGGAAATAGAAGTGAAAATACTATTTATAACAGATAATTTTACCCCAGAAGTTAATGCACCTGCAACTAGAACTTATGAGCATGCACAAGAGTGGATAAAAATGGGAGTTGATGTAACTGTTATTACATGTGTACCAAATTTTCCAAATGGAAAAGTTTTTGATGGATATGAAAATAGATTTTATCAAAAAGAGTATATTGATGGCATTGAGGTAATTAGAGTATGGAGTTATATGAGTATAAATATAGGATTTTTTAAAAGAGTAGCTGATTATATCTCATTTTCAATTACTTCATTTCTAGTTGGACTTTTCCAGAACGCAGATATAATTATTGCAACATCACCACAATTTTTTACAACATGGAGTGCATATCTATTAAATAAAGTAAAAGGCATACCTTGGATATTTGAACTTCGTGATATATGGCCTGAATCTATCCAGAGTGTTGGTGCAATTAGATATCAAAGAGTAATTAATATTTTAGAGAAAATTGAGTTAGGACTCTATAGAGATAGTAATGGTGTTATAGCTGTTACAGATGCTTTTAAAAGAAATCTTATAAATAGAGGTATAGATAAAGATAAAATATCAGTTATTACAAATGGCTCCAATATAGAGCTATTTCATATAAGAGAAAAAGATGTAGAACTTTTAGAGAGACTAAATCTCAAAGATAAGTTTATAATAGGCTATATCGGTACACATGGAATGGCACATAGTTTAGATTTTATAGTTAAGAGTATATCAAAAATAGATGATGATACTATTCATTTCCTATTTATTGGAGATGGAGCTATGAAACAGATTATTATAGATTTAGCTAAAGAGTTAAATCTAAAAAATATTACATTTTTAGACCCAATAACAAAAAAAGAAGTTCCTAAATATCTATCTATAGTTGATGTATCATTAGCACCTTTAAAAAAATCAGATACATTTAAGAGTGTAATTCCATCTAAAATATTTGAAGCATCTGCTATGAGAAAACCAACTCTTTTAGGAGTTGAGGGTCAAGCTAAAGAGATTATTGAAAAATATGGAGCTGGAGTATGTTATGAGCCTGAAAATGAGAAAGATTTTATAGATAAAGTATATCTATTAAAAAATGACAAAAATTTATATAATAGTTGTAAAAAAGGTTGTATGGAGTTAGCTTTAAAATTTGATAGAAAAGTACTAGCACATAAAATGTTAAATATAATTAAAAATATGACTATTAAAAGAGAAATAGCAGTTGATTTTAAGAAAAAAGCTATATAATCATATTATATAACAAAAGTAGATAAAAAAGGTTTTAAATGAATAGAAAAATATGTGTAATAGGGTTAGGTTATATTGGTCTTCCAACAGCATCACTTCTAGCCAATAGAGGCTATCAAATTCATGGGGTAGATGTAGTTCAATCTACAGTTGATACAATTAATCATGGAGATATACATATAGTAGAACCCGATTTACATACATTTGTAAAATCAGCTGTAAATAGTGGTCACTTAATAGCTGATACAAAACCAACTAAAGCTGATATATTTATTATAGCAGTACCTACACCTTTTCATAAGGGATTTATACCAAATATAAATTTTGTAGTAAATGCTACAAAATCTATTGCTCCATATATAGAAGATGGAAATATTATAATACTTGAATCAACCTCCCCTGTTGGAACAACACATAAAATAGAGTCTATTTTAAAAAATAGTGGAATTGATACAAGTAAGATATATATATCTCACTGTCCTGAGAGAGTATTGCCCGGTCAGATTATGAGAGAGTTAGTTGAAAATGATAGAATTGTAGGGGGATTAACTAAAGAAGCTACTAAAAAAACTATTGAGTTTTATAAAACTTTTGTAAAAGGTGAGGTGATAGCTACTAATGCCAAAACAGCAGAGATGGCAAAACTTACAGAGAACTCATTTAGAGATGTAAATATAGCTTTTGCTAATGAGCTGTCTATCTTATGTGATAAGTTTAATATTGATGTGTGGGAGCTTATATCATTAACCAATAGACACCCAAGAGTTAATATTTTAAAACCTAGTGCTGGAGTTGGTGGACACTGTATTGCTGTTGACCCATGGTTTATTGTTCATGCTAGTAGAGGAGATGCTAAGATTATTAAGACAGCTAGAGAGGTAAATAACTATAAGAGTAGATGGGTAATAGAGAAGATAAAAAATAGTAGTTTAGAGTTTGAGAAAAAGTATAATAGAGAAGCAAAAATAGCATGTATGGGATTGGCATTTAAGCCAAATATTGATGATTTAAGAGAGTCTCCTGCACTCTATATTACAGAAGAGTTAATATCTAATGGATTAGATATATTAGCTGTTGAGCCAAATATAAAAACTTTCAATAAATTTAATATAGTAGATTATAATATTGCCATAAAAGAGGCAGATATTATTGTATTTTTAGTAGCTCATAGAGAGTTTAAAGATTTAAAGATAACTAATGATAAAGAGATACTTGATTTTTGTGGAGTTTATAAAAATTAAATAGTAAAAGAGAATATTGAACCCTTATTCTCTTTACTCTTTATCTCTAAACTACTATTATGTAGTTTTAATATCTGTTTAACTATTGCCAAACCTAAACCCATAGAGTTATCCCAGCTATTTTTCTCTGTACGAAAAAATTTTTTAGTAACCCTATCAATATTTTGAGTAGATATACCTATACCCCTATCTATAATAGATATTTTATTACCCTCTATTTTTATAGTTACAACGCCTTTTGAGTATTTAAGAGCATTCTCTATTAAATTTTTTATAACTATCTCAATTAAAGCTCTATCTCCATTCACGATAAGAGACTCTTTAGGAATATCTATTTTACGCTTTTTATATCTATCCTCCAAAGATAATTTAATATCTCCTATTAAAACAACTATATCAAATCTACTTATCTGTAGTTTATACTCTCCACTCTCAAATTTATTCCAAAGTAGAAGGCGACTCAATAGCTCTTCTATCTTCTCACCATTTTTATATATTTTAGTTAAGAATTTTCTTCGTAAATTTGGTGGAATATTCTCATCTTCATTAATTGTCTGAGCATATCCAATAATTGAAGAGATTGGATTTCTAAACTCATGTGCTATTGCCGATAGCATATCTGAACGCTGTCTATTTTTAAGTTTTATCTTAGCTGTATATTTTCGTTTTTGCTTATCTCTTCTATTTATTTTTCTTAAAATTTGGATAAGCTGAATATTAATCTCCTCAAACTCATAAGTAAAAAACTCTGCTTGTGGATTACTTGAGTTAAAATTATCTACTCCAGATAGATAGTTTTTAACTAATTTAAGTTCTCTTGTAATCTTTTTTATACCTCTATAGATAATAGCAATAATTATAAGTAGTAGAGATATAAAGAGTCCAATATGAAACAGATATGTTTGATAATTATATGGAACTACTATAAGAGCAATCCCATATATAATAGTTATAAATATAGATATAATAACTAATCGAGTTATAACATATTTAGTTAATGAGGGTCTCAATCAATCCTCTTGATGATATTTTTTAATTTTTGCTTTTAATTTTTTAATCTCTTTCGCATAATTATCTAAATCTTCTTGAATTTCACTAATATCCCACTCATCATCAGCCCACTGAAGCTCCTCTTTCCTCTTATGATACATCTTTAATAGATTTTCAATCTTCTCTTTTAACTCAATTACTCTACTATCTTCTTCTCTAATCTCTCTTGTCATTTTACAATCCTTTTATAATCTTTCTAATATCTTAACAAAAATTTTATAAAGAGTCTCCACCTCTTGAATAGTAGTTCTCTCATTTCTACCATGAATTCTATCATTAATGACACCAAACTCTACAACTTCTATGCCATAAGGAGCAATATGTCTCCCATCACTTGTACCTCCTGCTGTTGATAGTTTAGGTTTTATATCTGTTACCTCTTGTATCGTTTTTCTAAGTTCAGATACAATTAGAGAGTTACGATTAGTTACAAAAGGATAAGAGCCTTGTTGTAACTCTAACTCATAATCCAATCCATTAAAAACTCTATCTATATACTCTTTAACACTCTCTTTAGTAGTTTTAGTTGAGTTTCTTACATTGAACATCATATTAAGCTCATGAGGAGTTACATTAGTTACCCCCATTCCAGCCCTAATATCTGTGATTACAATTTTACTTGGAGCAAAATTATCATCTCCACTATCAAGATTATGCCCTGCTATATCTCCTAAAATAGATGAAATATCATGAATTGGATTAATTGATTTTTCAGGATATGCAGCGTGTCCCTGCTCTCCTTTTAATCTTAGATAACCATTAATTGAACCTCTTCTTCCTATCTTAATAGCATCTCCAAAAACCTCTTCACAAGTAGGCTCTGCTATTATGCAGTAGTCTGGTAATAAATCTATCTCTTTTAGATGTTTTAATACAATCTGAGTTCCATAAGTTCCATCTCCCTCCTCATCAGAGGTTAAGAGTATGGATAATCTTCCGTTAAACTCCTCTATATCTCTACAGGCTTGAACAAAAGATGCTACACCACTCTTCATATCTTGTGTACCTCTAGCATATATATAGCTATCTTCTATCATAGGTACAAATGGATTGCTACTCCAACCATCTCCTGCAGGAACAACATCTACATGTCCTGCAAAACATAGATGTTTACCATCTGAGAACTTTTTTGTTAAAAATAGATTTTTAACTCCCCCCTCATTAACCCAAATTGCCTCAAAATCTGATAGATAATCTCTAATATAAGCTAAAAGTCCACCGTCATCAGGAGTAATAGACTTAGCACTAAGTAGCCTTAAAAAGAGGTCAATAACATCTAATCTTTCTTCCATAATATACCTTCTATAAAAAATTAAGGTATTATATCCTAATCTCTCTCACACTCTTTAATATCTAAATCTCTAAGTAGCTCCTCTATAAAATCTCCACATGTTCTACTACATATATACTCTCCACCTGAAAACTCTATGCTTGAAAAGCAATCTTTTTTATTCTCTCTTCTATGAATTACCTCTGGATATATATCAAATTTCTTCTCTAATAGAGTAATATTTCTACATATTTCAGCTTTGTCAATAGGATTATGATACTCAATTGTTAATCTCATATATCCCTCTTCCATTCTAACATTTGCAATTTTTTTATCTGCCATAAATCTTCCTTAAAAAAATAAAATTATACATTAATTAGATAAAATTTTATAAAAATTAAAATATTTAATTACATTTAATTCATTATTTTTTATATAATTTCATTAAACCATGATGATTATCTATTTTATGGTTCAAGAAGTGCATTTTTACTTTTTTAAGCTCTCAATATATTATAATAATTACCATCTTTAATTTCAAGTTGCAAACCGATTGAAACGCCTATATTATGGGCTTCTATATCCCTCTTGACTCTTCTAAAACTGTCCAGCCATTTTTTAGTTTTATTTATGATA
>WGAM01000097.1 GCA_015494795.1 Campylobacterota bacterium | reverse complement strand
TTGTTCCTGCTAGAGTAAATGGTGAATTTTTAGCAAAAAATAGTCCTGCTACAATAGTAGCTCCTGCAATAAATACAATAGACTCATAAGCATTTGACCATGGGGCATGACCAGAGATATACCATCTCATACCCATTCCTATAACATGTAACATAAATCCAATAATAGTAATGCTCCATGCAATTTTCATAATCCACTTTAGAGAAAAGTTAGGTTTTATGACATTAATAAAAGAGAAAATTAATAGAAAAACTCCAACTAAAAGATATATAGGTACTATTTTAGATAGAAGACCTATTCTATTATACCAAATCTCCATATCTATATGCTCTTTTGATGGTATAACCTCTGAGCCAAACTTTTTCTGATATAGTCCTATCATATCTATAGACTGTTTTGCATGTGACCAATCATTAGTTTTGACTCCATCATCTATACCTTGAAATAGATATGAGGTCATTTGACGAATAACAGTAGAGAGCTTATTAGGAAAACCCTCTATAGCTTTTTGTGGATTTACCCATTTATTGTTTTTATCATTTGGAACTGGATATATTTGAAGAAGAGTCCCCGAATATACCATATATGCCACATTTAGTCTCTCATCAATTTTAATAAGCTCTGTATCATACTTATTTTTATCAAGTGGTTTTTTTCTTGCTGAAATTGATACATCTTTTGCTAGTTTATACTCTCCTTTTGGTGTAAAAAAATCTGAAAATTTAGCATACTTTGTACCTTTTGGTAATCCTAACTCCTTTACTACCCTTGTATGAGATATTTTAATCATAGGAATTTTTTGATAGAAGTGTGGATTTATAGTCATTCCTAAAAATATAGCTGTTGGAGATACTCCATAGATAGAGGTTTTACCTGAAAGTTTTGCTACAACTTCATGGGATAATGTATCTATGGGTTTCATTCTACCTCTTCTATCCTGTACTAAAAGTCTTGCAAACTTATCTATAACACCACTATCTATAGATTTTACTACTTTAGAGCTATTATTATCTAACTGTAAATCAGAAGAGTATAGAGGTAATGCCCCTAAGATAAGTAGTGCTAAAGTTGTATTTTGGAGTTTTTTAGCACGAGCTAATAGTTTTTGAAAACGACTCTTTTTAGCAAAAATATTCCATAACATTCCAAGAGCTAATATAATATATCCTAAATATGTAGGAAGAGTACCTGGGTCATGATTTACAGATAATATTGTACCTTTCTCATCTCTATCATAAGATGATTGAAAAAAACGATAATTTCTATGGTCAAGAACATGGTTCATATATATTCTATATGGCATATTTTTTATTCCTTTTTCTATATCTGTTAATTCTACTTCACTAGCATAAGATGATGGACTCATAGAACCAGGGTATCTCTCTAGCTGAAAATCTATCAATTTTAGTGAAAATGGAAGATTAATAACTTTTGCACCTAGACTTATATTTACCTTTATATCTTCAAAGTTCAAACTCTTAACTTCACCCTCTTCTCCACTATAGCTAAATAGATTAATTATCTTACTCTTATCTCCAATAGATACTTTAAATGTTGTCATCTCTGGTAGAGTTGGTTTTGTCTTTAGAGAGTGAGATATATATTTTAATTTTGCTTTATCATATACTTCTCTTAAAACTATCATATTTTGATTAAATCTATATAGTTTTCTCTTCTCAAAACTATTAAGCCCTTTAGAGAGATTTTGCTCTTTTTTAGTATCCATAGATAGAGTCTCTAAATCAAAATTTGTCTTAACTTCTAATTTATCTCCCCTATCTATAATATTAAAAATTGGAATATTTGTCTCTTTAATAGATTTATCTTCAAAATTTATAATAAAACTAGAGGCATCATAGCTTTTCCCTTTAAAGAGATATATATCTTTTCCTCTTGAGCCATTACTAACTTTTAAAGCTATAACTTTTTTTCCGTTAGGGTCTGGTACTAACTCTTGTGTAGCTGTTGGTAGATATTTAATAAGTTTTACCTCTATATTTTTATTATCAATATTTAGAGTTGCAGTTAGATGATTTTTAGTCATAGATGAGAAGAATACCTGCTTTTCAAAATGTTTTCTCTCATCACCCTTAATTGCATCAATCTGAAGAACTTTTATATTAGATACCA
>WGAM01000096.1 GCA_015494795.1 Campylobacterota bacterium | reverse complement strand
TTGTTCCTGCTAGAGTAAATGGTGAATTTTTAGCAAAAAATAGTCCTGCTACAATAGTAGCTCCTGCAATAAATACAATAGACTCATAAGCATTTGACCATGGGGCATGACCAGAGATATACCATCTCATACCCATTCCTATAACATGTAATATAAATCCAATAATAGTAATGCTCCATGCAATTTTCATAATCCACTTTAGAGAAAAGTTAGGTTTTAGGACATTAATAAAAGAGAAAATTAATAGAAAAACTCCAACTAAAAGATATATAGGTACTATTTTAGATAGAAGACCTATTTTATTATACCAAATCTCCATATCTATATGCTCTTTTGATGGTATAACCTCCGAGCCAAACTTTTTTTGATATAGTCCTATCATATCTATAGACTGTTTTGCATGTGACCAATCATTAGTTTTTACTCCATCATCTATACCTTGAAATAGATATGAGGTCATTTGACGAATAACAGTAGAGAGCTTATTAGGAAAACCCTCTATAGCATTTTTTGGATTTACCCATTTATTATTTTTATCTAGTGGTTTTTTTCTAGCTGAAATTGATATATTTTTTGCTAGTTTATACTCTCCTTTTGGTGTAAAAAAATCTGAAAACTTAGCATACTTAGTACCTTTTGGTAATCCTAACTCCTTTACTACTCTTGTATGAGATACTTTTATCATGGGAATGTGTTGATAAAAACGAGGTTTTATAGTCATTCCTAAAAATATAGCTGTTGGAGATACTCCATAGATAGAGGTTTTACCTGAAAGTTTTGCTACAACTTCATGGGCTAATGTATCTATTGGTTTCATTCTACCTCTTCTATCTTGTACTAAAAGTCTTGCAAATTTATCTACAACACTACTATCTATAGATTTTATAACTTTAGAGTTGTTGTTATCCAATTTTAAATCAGAAGAGTATAGAGGTAATGCACCTAAGATAAGTAGTGCTAAGGTTGTATTTTGGAGTTTTTTAGCACGAGCTAATAGTTTTTGAAAACGACTCTTCTTAGCAAAAATATTCCATAACATTCCAAGAGCTAATATAATATATCCTAAATATGTAGGAAGAGTACCTGGGTCATGATTTACAGATAATATTGTTCCCTTCTCGTCTCTATCATAAGATGATTGAAAGAAACGATAATTTCTATGGTCAAGAACATGGTTCATATATATTCTATATGGCATATTTTTTATTCCTTTTTCTATGTCTGTTAACTCTACTTCACTAGCATACGATGATGGACTCATAGAGCCGGGGTATCTCTCTAGTTGAAAATCTATTAGTTTTAGTGAAAATGGAAGATTAATAACTTTTGCACCTAGACTTATATTTACCTTTATATCTCCAAATTTTAAGCTTTTAACCTCTCCCTCTTCTCCACTATAGCTAAATAGATTAACTATCTTACTCTTATCTCCAATAGATACTTTAAATGTTGTCATCTCTGGTAGGGTTGGTTTTGTCTTTAGAGAGTGAGATATATATTTTAATTTTGCTTTATCATATACTTCTCTTAGAACTATCATATTTTGATTAAATTTATATAGTTTTCTCTTCTCAAAACTATTAACTCCTTTAGAGAGATTTTGCTCTTTTCTACTATCCATAGATAGAGTCTCTAAATTAAAATCTGTCTTAATCTCTAATTTATCTCCCCTATCTATAATATTAAAAATTGGAATATTTGTATGTTTAAGAGATTTATCTTCAAAATTTATAATAAAATTAGAGGCATCATAGCTTTTACCCTTAAAGAGATATATATCTTTTCCTCTTGAGCCATTACTAACTTTTAGAGCTATAACTTTTTTTCCATTAGGGTCTGGTACTAACTCTTGTGTAGCTGTTGGTAGATATTTTATAAGTTTTACCTCTATATTTTTATTATCAATATTTAGAGTTGCAGTTAGATGATTTTTAGTCATAGATGAGAAGAATACCTGCTTTTCAAAATGTTTTCTCTCATCACCCTTAATTGCATCAATCTGAAGAACTTTTATATTAGATACCA
>WGAM01000095.1 GCA_015494795.1 Campylobacterota bacterium | reverse complement strand
TTTTAAGTCAATCTAATGCAAACTGCGATAAAATGGCCTTTAGAGAGAGTTATTTAATATTTTTTTATTAAAAAGCCAAATGTGATGTATTAAAAAGAGTGAGGAGTAGGTTATGAGCATACCCCAAAAACAGCTCCAAAAGGTAGCTAAACACTATTTAGCACTAAAAGAGTATAAAGAGTTTATAGATAAAGTAGGGTTTAAATTTAGTGTAGAAGAGTTTAATAACCTAGATACTCCCCAAAAGGCTGTTTTAGAAGCCTATCTTAAACGATTTTCCTCTTTACAAGACTATTTGGATGCAAAGGTTTTTAGGACTCTACTTAATATGGCAGGGATTAGCACTACTAAAATGAGTGAGGTTTTAACACTTATTGAAAAAGAGGAAATAATATCATTAGATAGATGGATAGAGTTTAGAAATATTAGAAATGAGTTAGAGCATGATTATCCTGATGAGTTAGAAGAGGCTCTTAAAGATTTAAAATATTGTGTTGATAGTTTTGATTATTTGCACGATGTGGTTGTAAAGGTATTTGAGTTTGCAAGGAGGTATGATGAGAGTATCTCCCTATCTTAGAGATGAGATAAAAAATGCCTCAAACATAGCCTTTGGAGAGGCTGATTTAATTCTATTTGGTAGTCGAGTTGATGGGTCTAAAAAAGGTGGCGATTTTGATATTGCTGTAGTTAATGAGATGAGTGTAGAGAGATTTAAAGAGGCAAAGATACAGTTTTTTAAATATCTTATTTTAAAAGATTTGGATTTACCTATTGATTTGGTACTTTACTCAAAAGCTAATGAGTTGTTAAAACAAGAGATAGATAAAGGAGAAAAATTATGAACGAGATATTAGATGTTATTCAAAAGGCTTTGTCAAAAATTGTATAAGATAATGATATTATGGGTTTTTGTGAGATTTACTATTTTTGCAAATGCCTATTTTATCTTTATTGAACCTAAACAGAGTGATGTATTGAAATATCAGATTTAAAATTAATGACAGAATATAAAAATTAGAGTAAAATATCTAACTTAGATTAAGTTAATTTTAAAAAGGAATTTCAGATGCCAAAAGTTAGTATATTTTTAATAGCTCTAACAATATTAGTAGGGTGTGGAGAAGAGGGTAACTCATCATCTTCAATAAATATAGATACAACAAATATTTCAAATAACAATAATTCTATAATAGATTTAAATTCAACACAAACTTATAAAAAGAGGTTAGAGTTTAATCAAAGTGGTAAGTATGAGATAGAAGATGCTCCAAAGGGAATGGCTATTTTTCCAAATGGCACACTTGTCTGGACACCTACAAATGAGCAAGAAGGAGATTACACTGTAATAGTAAAACTATTAAATAATAATAGTGTTCTTGATAGCAAAGTGCTAAATTTTCATGTTAGAAATTCAAATAGTAATTATAATGGTGTTTTTATAGATTTAAGTGGTTCTAAGGGTGGCATAGGTACTCCAACTGAGCCTTATGGGACTTTTAAAGAGGCATGTAGCAATCTAAATGGTAATCATAATATCTATATAAGAGGTGGAGTATATAAAAATCCGGGTTATCATAGAGATTATAGTAAATTGGGTAGATATCCATCTATTGGTGATGAGTGTCAAGGCTCTAAAGCTAATCTAATAGTAATTCGTCCTTGGGGAGATGAGTATGTTAAATTAAAAACAGATGCACTCTATGGCATTAAAATTAAACCGGGTGCTAAATATATTACAGTTCAAAATTTAGAAATTGAGGGTGAAGCAGATAATATCTCACTTGATACAGCACTTAAATATTGGTGGTGGGATAGTAATGATACTATGCAAAGTAGTGGTATTGTTACAAATGGAGATAATATAATTATAAAAGATAATGTAGTTCATGAGATGTCAGGAAGTGGTATTAGTGCAAATGGTGGTGCTTATACTACAATTAAGGGTAATATTGTATATAACTCTGATTGGTGGACTATAGCAGGAAGTAAAGGAGTTGGTATTACAACTGCAACTGGAAAAGATGCTAATGGAAAATATAAAAATAAAATTATAGGTAACCTTATTTTTAATATAGAGCAGAGGGTTTTTTCCCATGTTTGGAAGAAAAAATTTGCAACTTTAAGAATTGATGAGGGAGAAGCACTCTTAATTCAAGAGGGTAAACAGAATGCAGGGACTACTAGTAGTAGTTATAATGGAAAATATTTAATAAAAGATAATCTAATGATTTATAATGGTAAAGCTGTTTCCATTAATTTAGCAAAAGATGTAAATTTAACCAATAATAGCTACTATAATAATGGTGGAGCAACAAAACAATCAGGCTTTAGAATTAGCCATACTAATCGTTTAACCATTGAGAATAATGCAGTTGAGTCAAACATTCCAAATACAATTATATACTCTATTGACCACTTTAGTAAAAATATTAATATAATGCACAACTATGCAAAAGGAACTATTACAAAAAATGGTAGTAGTATAGAGGGTATAGAGAGTGTTGATAAACTATTTAAAGAGCCTAGTAATTTTGATTTCTCTATAGTTTCTAACTTACCACAAGATATTGGAGTTAGTAGCACTGTTATAGCAGATATAAAAAATAAGCTAGAGTTATATAATATTAAAGTAGATAGAAAGCATATAGAAATAGATAAGGCAAAGCAGACAAAATATATTGTTGAACATGCTCCCGGAAAGATAGACTGTAGCCACTACAATGATGAAAATGAGCCATATATATTAATTACAGATATTAATAGTAGCCACCCAATTGTAAAAGATATTCACACTAATAAGTTTAAACTATATATTAAATATAAGTATGGAGAGTGTAGTAACTTATGATATAATCTTTTAAAAAGTGAGAGAAAAGAAAAGCTATTGAGATAGCTAAAAATCTTTTAGATATATTGGACTCTAAAACAATAGCATTAAAAACAGGACTTACTATTGAGGAGATAGAAAAATTAAAAATAACAGATAAAGAATAAATCAATATATAGTAAATTCAGCTTTTGCTATAATAGGCTTATAAGTAGAAAAATAATATAATTCATGCAAATAATTATTATAATTTTAAATTATAAAAAGGACAAGAATGAAATTAGCAATACCTGTAAAAATGAATAAAGAGAACTCAGCTGTAGCACCACTTTTTGGTAAAGCAAAATGGTTTGCAATTGTTAAAGATGGGAAAATAGATATTGTTCCTAATAATCAATCTGGTGGTCAAGCTGTTATTGAATGGCTTTTAAAGATGAATGTAAATACACTTTTAATTCAAGAGATGGGAGTAAGTCCTTATACAAAAGCTAAAGAGTTAGGTTTAATGCTCTATCATACAGGGTTTAAGCGTATTTTACTTAGTGAGGTATTGGAGAAGCTTAAAAACGGCGAATTAGAGATTTTAGATGATACCAATATGGATAAAATTATTAAACATCATGAAAAACGACATACACATAAGCATGGCAGTGACTTTTCATCTTAAAGATTTTATTAAAGCTAATGACTTAAGATAGGAATTTTTCCAACCGATTTTTTAAGTAAATCTAATACAAACCACGATAAAATAGCCTTTAGAGAGAGTTATTTAATATTTTTTTGTTAAAAAGCCAAATGTTTGGAAAAAATCGTATTGAACCTAAACAGAGTGATGTATTAAAATCTCAATAAGTTTAATATACCTATGAGAAATGTTCCAATTGAACCTAAATTTTACTAATTATGATATAATCTTTTAAAAAAGGATTTTTTATGTCAAGAAAATTAGTAAGTTTTGATTGGGCAATGAAAAAAATCTTAAGACAAAAGGCAAATTTTGTTATATTAGAGGGTTTTTTAACAGAACTTTTAAAATTTGATGTAAAGATAGAAGAGGTTTTAGAGAGTGAGGCAAATCAAGAGAGCGAAGAGGATAAATTTAATAGAGTTGATTTGTTAGCTAAAAATGAGAAGGGGCAACTTATATTAATTGAAGTTCAATATAGTAGCGAAATTGACTATTTTCAGAGAATGCTCTATGGCTCATCTAAACTAATTACAGAGTATATCTCAAAAGGAGATAGTAGTTATAAAAATATTAAAAAAGTTTACTCTGTTAATATTGTATATTCTACTTTAGAAGAGGGTGAGAATTATATATCTTATGGAAAAACAGAGTTTAGAGGATTGCATAAAAAAGATGATATTTTAAAACCATCTAAAAGCCAACAAGAGGATTTTGGTATAGATACAATTTCAGATATATATCCAGAATACTATATTTTAAGAGTAAATCAATTTAATGATATTGCTAAAAATAGCCTTGATGAGTGGATATATTTTCTAAAAAATGATGAGATAAAGAGCGACTTTAAGGCAAAAGGGCTAAATGAAGCCAAAGAGACTTTAGATATTATGAAATTAGATGATAAAGCAAGAGCTATATATAAAAGAAGTGAAGAGAATAAGAGATATAAAGCCTCTCTTCTATATACAGCTAGATTAAAGGGGTTAAAAGAGGGTGAAAAAAGAGGATTAAAAAAAGGAATAAAAAGAGGCATTGAAAAAGGTAAAAAAGAGGGAGAGAAAAGAAAAGCTATTGAGATAGCTAAAAATCTTTTAGATATATTGGACTCTAAAACAATAGCATTAAAAACAGGACTTACTACTGAGGAGATAGAAAAATTAAAAATAACAGATAAAGAATAAATCAATATATAGTAAATTCAGCTTTTGCTATAATAGGCTTATAAGCATCATTAATTCTATGTCTAAATGATTTGATACCTCCATTAACTATTAAGCCTTTACTCTCTATTAAATTTCTCAGTAGTCGTCAAAAAATAAATTATAAAGAATAAGAGAGCTTGAAAAATAGTTTGATTTAGGGCAAAATTGCCCTTATGAAAAAAAATAAACTCCAAAAGAATTGTAACAAATTAGAGCTAAAAATAAAAGAGCAAACAGGTTAGAATAAAAGAAGAATATTCATAATAGTAGGATTAATCGTATCAATAATAAGATTAGGGAGGGTAAACCTAAAAAAGATAGCAACAAAGATTAATCCGAATCAGAGTAGTCGTCAATTCTGAAAAATATACTATCTAGTCCCAATAGCAAAATCTGGAATACTATCTGGTATTTTGGTAGTTGGTTTCTGCTTCCCATCTGTAAGCTCTTTTACTCTATTTGTTATATAGAGGTCTATCTCTTTTATCGTTACCACTCCATCACCACTGTAGTCTGCTTGTGAGTTACTAATTCCCTCTAGTAGAGCTTTGGTAAATGCACCATGACCCCACTCATCTCTCTCATAGCTATAACCTCTACCTGTAGTAGCAGACATTACAATAGCTCCTGTTCCTGTTTCAAGAATTGATTTAATTGCCCCTGTAATATCTCTTCTTCTTGAGCCTGTAATATTTCCACTATGACAAGTATCAGCTAAAAGGATAACTTTTGATGGTAAATTCTCAACTGTATCTTTTATCTCTAACCATTTTAGAGCTGTTCTTCTAAGTCTTGAAACCTGACCATTATAACTCATAAAATAGTAATTACCTTTATCATCATTTATTCCATGACCTGCAATAAATATAACAGCTATATCTCTTTGAGTAACCTCTTTTTCTATCCAATCCAATCCATCAAGTATATTATCAGTTGTAGCATTTTCATTTAGTAATTTTTTCACCTCTACTTTTTTATAAATTTTCCCCTCTTGTCTCTTAAACATATCTACTACAGCTTGAGCATCTCTATCTGCTACTTTTAAATTATAATCGCTATTTTTATAGTTGCTTACTCCAATAGAGAGTAGATAGAGGGTAGGTTTATAGAGATTAGATAAGATACTCCCATTAGTTGTGGTCTCTTTCGTAGCTCTGACTACCACCTCATCACTTATAGAGTTTCTATTTTTAGCTCGAATAGAGATAATATTCTCTCCATCTACTAAGTTTACTCTAATTGTAGGGTTTAACTTAAGTTGAATAGCTCTTGTATCTATCTTCTCTCCATTTCTCATAACAATAAATTTAGTTAGTGGTGATTTACTCTGAATATTTAGTTTAATATTAATACTACTCTCTCTAGTATTAATATTAGATGGAGTCAATAGAGAGAGTATAGGAGGTGTAGCAGATACAATATCAACAGCCTTTACCTTTCTATTTTTAGATACCAATTTAATAGCTCGTCCTTCACTACCTGTTTTTAGAACAGCTTCAATAATATCAGGGCGATAGAGTTGTGGATATTTGTCACTACTTACAAAATATGCTTCATGCTCTGCTCCTTGATTAATGTGATAACCCACATATTTAGCCCCCTCAACACTAGAAGCATAATAACCACTCGGTGTCCATGCTATCCACTCATTATCTTTAGAGATAAATAGATTGAGTTGAGG
>WGAM01000094.1 GCA_015494795.1 Campylobacterota bacterium | reverse complement strand
TTATATAGGAGCTAAATAGAAGAAGCTGTTTTATATAAAATTTAAGTGAGCTTTTTAGAAATAGTAAAAACCTATTTTTATTACTCTTTTTATTTAAAAAAAAGTTTTTTGGAAAATCTGTAATATATGGATTAGAGATAAGAGTTACATTAGATACTGTATATATATCCCATTTTGATTCTCTCTTTATATCTCTAATATATTCTAAAAACTCATCTCTTCTAGCTCTAAAACTTCTATCTAACTCTCTCAAATTTTAAAATCCTTAAAACTTCTAATATAGAAAAATCTCTCTAATTCAGGATTATTATATCCATAGAAACCAATTCCATTATCATAAGCACTATAGTAGTCTGTAATTGCATCACCAATTAAGATTGTATCTTCTCTTCTATATCCATACTCTTTTAGAATATTTTTAATCAATATACTCTTTTTTGTAGGGCTTCCCTCTATTGAGATAAAATATTTAGATAGATTAAACTCTCTACATAATCTATTTAGCTCATTATGCTCTGCACCTGAAGTTATATGAAAATTGTAATTTTTATATTCTCTTTTAATAAACTCTATAGTCTCTGATATAAGATTTTCTTTTAGAAATAATCTTTTTTTAATAATTTTAGAAAACTTATCTGCTAATCTTTTAACCTCATCATCATCTATATCTTCTTTTAAAATATTATTATAGAAATATCTAATCTTATCAAATCTAGGAACTCCACCACTTACCAAGTTATACTCTTTAAACTTCTCTAAATCCTCTCTTTTATACTCTTTAAATAGTTCTAAAAAACCATCATTTTTAATCTTCATACTATTAAAGATTACACCATCAAAATCCCAAAGTATATTTTTAACCTTAGGTAGTTTCAACTTAGCAATAATAGAGCATGGGATACCATCACTCTGTTTTATTCTAAATGGTGCAATAGTAAGCTCTTTTATTTTTCTATTTATATCTAATCTACATAAATTCATATCCTCTAAGAGTAAAATCTCTCTTTTAGGATTTAAAAATCTCTTATGAGCCTCTCTTCCAATCTCTCTATTTGCAAAACTAGATATAGAGATGGAGTCAAACCCAAATATTTTAATATTAGGAAAATTTTCTATTAAATAGTCATATATATCTGGAGAGAAGCCATAATTTTTAGCCCAAAACTCTCTCTCCCCTCTAATAGCACATATATTAGTTTTAACTATTAAAATTCTATATCTATCTCTATTTTTAATCTCTTTTAATTTAGATATTAACTCCTCTTTTACTATTAAATCTCTAACTTTTAACTCAATATATAATATCTCTTTTTTTTTGAAGTTCCAAAATGGGGCTGGATAATCCTCTATACTTCTACCATCTTCATAGAAGTGATATGGCATATCTATATGTGTACCAATATGTGTTGTTGTCTCTATTGAGGTATTATTTGCTATATCTCCACTACTAATACTACTCTTTTTAAACTGATTAAATCTCTCTCTATCTCCATAGGTGGGTGTTTCAGTATCTAATATATATGATAAAAACTCTAATCTCATATTTAACCTCTCTCTCTATTAACTCTATCAATCTCTATTCTATCTTTTAAAAGATATATAATTAATCCATCTGTCTCTTTTTTAGTTATAGCTGTAATAGCTCTCATATAGCCTCGAACTTGTGATTTATATTTTAGATTTGACTTTTTAGAGCTTTTATAGTCTATAACTAAATAACTATCGCTATACTCTATAAGTAAATCTATCTGTTTTACTTTTCCATTAAAGCTAATAGATTGCTCTTTTGTTATATCTATAGCACCATCTATTATCTCTTTAAATTTACTATTAGATATAAGATTGGTAACCCTATCTTTAATATCTATAAACTCATCATTAGTTAAATCTAAACCATATCTATTTTTAGATGCCTCTATTGCATCTTCTATACTTGATGAGGTAAAATCTCTTAACATCTCTAATGTATAGTGCATAGCTATTCCAAAATTTATCGCCTTTTTATCCTCTATCTCATCTCTATTACTAACTTCTTGAGTTCCATAGTTCTCTAATCTAATATCTTTTCTTATCTCCTCTCTTTTAGTTTTTAATTTTTTTTCAATCTCTAGCTTACCAACTCTCATTGGAGTTAATCCAATATCATCAAATATAGAGCCTTTCGGTTTTCTAATAATTATCATACTATCAACGGCACGAGTAAGAGCCACATATAGGATATTTAACTTATCTTTTTTAGATAATCTCTTCTGCTTTTCAATAAGAGTTCTATAGTGTTCATCAAAATTCTCTCTCTTACTCATCTTATAATATACTCTTTTTATATTTAGAGACTCATCATACTCATATATAAGTGGTGAGTTATCTGGAGCATTTCCTTTTAGCTTATCTACTACTATTAGATGTGGAAACTCTAACCCTTTAGAGCCATGAATTGTCATTATCATAACTCCATGTTTTGAGCTAGATGCTACATCTATATTAGATAGTTTAAACTCATCAATAAAGTTTTGGATATTTGAGTATCCACTTGCAAACTCTAAAAGTTTTAATATATTTAAATCACTATTAAAATATCCAAAATCTGATATAACTCTATGGATAACATCTAATGGTTGCATATATGGATTAAACCAACTTATATCAATATCCTCTAAATCCTTACCTATCTGCTCTAAAAGAGCCATAGCATCTAGTCTATTATTATCATATAGATACTCAACCATAGCTACAATAGATGCAATCTTAGGGATATATTTTAGTGAGCTTGATGTTTTCAATCTACTATCATATCCTCTACTATATAGTGCCTCTTGAATAGTTGCACCATCTCTATTAGTTGAGACTAAAATAGCAATATCTGATAAATCAACACCATTTTGTAAAAAAAACTCTACCTTTTTTAATACCTCATCAATAAGATTATCACTTTCTCCAACCTCTACAAACCCCTCTTTTGCATTATCTCTATACTTTTGAGGGAAATATCCCTCCATACTATCTTTAAACCATCTATTAACCTGCTCTACAACTATTTTTGAGCTTCTATAGTTTATATCCATCTGTTCTATTGGAATATTATACTTTTTAGATACTAAATGAAATAGCTCCTCAACTCCACCTCTAAAACGGTATAGTGACTGTTTTGTATCTCCAACATAAAAGAGTGTTCGAAATTCACTATTACCTGAAAAAATCTCATCTATAAGAGGCTTTAAAAGTAGAAATTGTAGAGTAGATGTATCTTGAAACTCATCAAGCAGTATATGTTTAAAGTGGCTATCCATCTTAAAATATAGGAAATCTCTATTAATATCACTACTTAATAGACGATGTGTAAAATAGCTAAGGTCATCAAAACTTAAAACTCCTAAGCTTTTAGCTGTTAAAATATTTGCATTTTTATAGTAGTCAAATATCTTAAATAGATTGTATATAACTATACTCTCTCTTCTCTCTGCCCACTCTCTTAATAGCTCTTTTAACTCTAAAAACTCATATTCAATTTGAGGATTTTTCTCCACATATTTTCTATAATCTCTATGCTCTAATAGAGAACTTTTTGAAAATAGACTCTTTTTAAAAAACTCTTTAATCTCAATCTTTTTAAAGTTATTAATAGCTCTCTTTGAAGCCCCACTCTCTATAACTAAATCTAAGAGTAGCTCTCTTTTAGTCTCTATCTTATCTTCTATCTCTGATAGAGACTCTATCTTGTAACTATTTTTAGGTAGAAGAGGCTCTATTTTATAAAAATTTTGCATAAGCTCAAATAGTTTTAAAAATCTTCTATCTTCAATATCTATTACAACTCTTACTAATGAGTTTAAAAGAGAGTTATTTTTTACCTCCTCTAAAAAGATACTCTCTTTATATCTTATATCTATCTCTTTTGTTAAGAAGTCTGGCTCTAAACCTATATAGAGAGAAGCAGAACGCAAAATAGAGGAGAAAAAGCTATCTAGTGTTACTATAAATTTTGAGCTAGATAGAAACCTCTCTAAAACCTCTGGCTGTTTATCTAAAATCTCTTTTATAGATAATCCTGTATCTTTAGATATCTTATCTAAAAATATTTTATTATCTGATAGATTAATGAGAGAGTTTATAATTCTATGCTTCATCTCTAAAGCAGCCTTATTTGTAAAAGTAGCCGTTAGTATTGTAGAAGGCTCTATATCTAAAAAGAGTAGAGATATATATCTAAGAGTTAGAGCAAATGTTTTGCCACTTCCTGCACTTGCTAGATATGCTAGATGAGGTGAGATTAATTTTTCCATAACTCATACTTTAAAAAAATATTTTTGAGCATCTTTTTTAGTGGCAAATGGTGAGGTTACCACTATATCACCACCAACATTTACGCTATAGCTCTCTTCAATTTTACTTCTTGCATAGGTTATTGCAATTTTTGCACCTAAATCTATATCATCTCTTGAGGAATTTTTATCTATTAGAGAGTATGGTCCTGCTACTGGTAGAGTAATAGTCTTATATTTACTGCTATTTATCCCCTTTAATCCCTCATTATCCTCTCTATCTCTTCCAACTACAAGTTTTGCTCCATCTGGTAATCTAAAGTGTCGTCCAAATTTAAGCAAATCAATATCTTCTACTTCAAAACTATCATGCTCTATAAACTCTCTAATTCTACTAGAGTAGTGTGCCTCTGTAAGTAGGCAACCACCACCGGGAGACTCATAATCCTCCCAACCAAACTCTTTAGCTAACTTTAACTGTCTATCTCTACCTCTCCCTGAAATATCCAATAGCTTCTCTCTATCTATCCACCCCTCTATCTCTGGAGTTGTTGGCTCTAATAGTTTGGCACATAGTGGTCTTACAATTAGTTTTTCATCTCTATCTTTAGCTAGTTTAGTAACCTGTTTTAGTGCATCTGCTCTCTGACTCATAGGTCTCTGTCCAATAACCTCTCCTGTTACAATAAATGATGCTCCAAGCTCTCTCATAAGAGCTTTTGCAACTCTAAACATATATCCATGGCAATCAATACATGGATTAAAATTTTTACCATATCCATATTTAGGGTCAAATAGTATCTTTTTTATATACTCTTCTCGTACATCAATAACTCTAAAATCTGCTCCTGCTATAGCAGCTCGTCTTTTAAGTATATCTGTTATATCTTTAGTCCCACCAAAACCTGTCTTTATATGAACAGCTACTACTTTAATGCCCTGTTCAACCATAAGCTTAATAGCAATCATGCTATCAAGTCCTCCACTAAATAGAGAGACTGCTTTCATAAATCTACTTCTCCTTATTTTTAAAGATAATATTATATCTATACATAATCAAAAAATAGATAATAGTCTATAACTTTTAGATGATTTTATCTTATTGACAATAGTTTTATATTACAATTAGAATACACTTAATATTATTTAATTCAAAGGATATAATATGTTTTATAAGGAAATTCTAAAAAAAACTATCCAATACTACGATACTCTATTAATTTCAACTATTTTATCTATTATAACAGTACCAACACTATGGTATATCTCGGGGGGGGATACTATATGGGTTATTATATGTGCTATACTTTGGACTATAGGTATTTTTATTACATTCCAACCAACTATTAGGTATATATTTCCATATATGTTAACTCAAATAGGAACTATTGCCCTAATTTTTATTACATCACTATTATCAATTCTAATAAATAGTATATTTATTATGGCAATATTACCAAAACAAGATATTGATATTATTTTAAATTTAGCAATATTTAGTAGTAGTATTAATAATATATTTCTATTTATATGGTTTTATATCTTAGTAGCAGTCACTATGCTTATGAATTTAAATTTTAAAATAGATAAAATCTCTGAAATTTTTTCATTAAATACTTTAGAGTATTTTATTGAGATATTTTTTATCTTTATTTTACCTATTGCATTTCTATTCTGGACAGATATTACATATAGTAGTAGAATTTTTTTAGGCATTATCTCTGTAGGAGTTGGATTTAGTATTTTTATTCAAAAGTTAGTAGTTGAAAATATTATACAAAAAATAGTATCATCAGTTATATATCTAATAGTAATTTTTATTATTAATAATACTATTATAAATAGTTTTGGTATAGATAAAATACCATCTACAGATATTAGTGCTAGAATAAGTGAAAATAAAATATTGCTTAATATGGAGGCAAAAAATATAGAAAAACCACTATTTCAATTAAGTAATAATCTTAAAAATGGTAAAACAGATGTATATAAAATAGTAGCATCCATTCCTCTAATAGGATTAAATTTAGGATATAGAGTTGCAACTATTCCAAATAGGGAGTTTATTATTAAGAGTACAGATACAAAATATACCGTTTATGATGAGTATAATAATCAAAAACTATTAACTTTAGATAAGTAATATTTAATTATGTTATAATATAGATATTATTTTTATATAAAGGAAATTATAATGGAAAAGAGGATAAAAAGGTCTGTAGCTACACTATTAGCACATATAATAAAGATAGATAAAAGAGATATAGAGAAAGAAGCACCACTGTTCTGTTCTATAATGGGAGAGGATTTTGGTTGTAATAGTGATGAAGCTTTAGGATTTTTAAAATCAGCTATGGTTGAGGATTATGATTTAGATGAACATATAGATACAATTGATAGAGCTTTAAAAGATGATAAGCTTAGTAAGATGCATATATTAAAACAGTTAAATCATATTATATATTCTGATAAGATATCTAATGAGGATTATCGTATCTTTGAGAAGATAAAAAGAAGACTTTTCCCAAATAGTGATTAACTTTTATTATTTTTATATGTTTATTTTGATATTATATGGATAAATAGTTCAAGGGAAGGAGTTAAAATGGATAAAATGTTAAAAGAGTCTGTTGCAACCCTATTTTGTCATGCAATTAAATTAGATAATAAAGATTTAGTTGTTGAAAAGCCTATTTTCTGCCGTTTTATGAAACAAAATTTTGATTGTGATAGTGAAGATTCGCAAAAACTTTTAGATGAAATTATGGAGAAAGATTGTGATAATATTGATACTCACATATCAATTATATCAAATGGACTCTATAATGAACCATACTTAAAGATGAATATCTTAAAACAGTTAAACCATATTATCTTTAGGAGTAGAATGAAAAGTGAAGATTATGAGTTTTTCGATAAGGTAAAACACTCATTTTTTGCTCGATAGTTTCGAGCAAAAAATAAATTTACACTCTATTTTCAACAAATTCTTTATATTGCTTATAAATATTATCTTCATTCATAAAGTATTTATCTTTCTACTTTAGTAATTTTACTTTTTTCTTATTAATCCTTAGTAATAAAATATTAATTTTTTATTTTTGCTTTATCGCCGACTTTCATCAAACCTATAACCTTAAACGAATATAATAGCAAACCAATTCAAAAATAAGGGAAAAACTATCTGTTTCACAAAAGTAAATAAAATAAAAACAAAAAAATTAGGACATCTAGGCTTAGTAGCAGGAATGTGCAAAGAGCTAAATATATCAGAAATAGTCAATAAGCATATAATAACAGGAGA
>WGAM01000093.1 GCA_015494795.1 Campylobacterota bacterium | reverse complement strand
ATATTATAGGGGATAACATGTCAATGTCATATAAAAATAAAATTAGCCTAATAGATAGTGATTATTATAATCATAATTTCAAAGAGGACTCATTTATAAAGAGTCTATTTAAACTTGGTCTATTATTAACTGTATCTATTTTTGTATTTTTATATTTATCTAAAAATACAAATCTTATTTAAGTATAAAAGCCTATAAATAGGCTCTTAGTTTTAAATATCTCTTGGGTCACTAATTTTCCCAGCTATTGCAGATGATGCTGCTACTGCTGAGTTTGCTAGATATATCTCTGAAGTTCTAGCCCCCATTCTACCAACAAAGTTACGATTAGTAGTAGCTACACATCTCTCGCCATCTCCTAAAATTCCCATATATCCACCTAAACATGCTCCACAAGTTGGATTTGATACAACAGCTCCAGCATCTATAAGAGTATCTATTAATCCCTCTTTTTGTGCTTGAAGAAAAATCTTTTGAGTAGCAGGTGTAACAATCATTCTAGTATGTTTTGCAACTCTTTTCCCTTTTACAATTTCACTTGCAATTCTTAAATCCTCAATTCTACCATTAGTACAACTTCCAATCATGACTTGGTCTATCTTTAAATCATCTGCTACAGCCTTTTCTATGCTTTTACCATTTGATGGTAAAAATGGGTATGCTACTACTGGTGATAGTTTTGATATATCTATTGTAATAGTTTGACAATATGAGGCATCTTTATCTGCATAGTAGATTTTAGGCTCTGCTCTAAGTCCTCCATTTACTCTAGCTCTCTCCTCTAAATACTCTTCTGTAATATTATCAACTGCAAATATACCATTTTTAGCTCCAGCCTCAATAACCATATTTGCAATAGAAAATCTATCTGCCATTCCTAGATATGATACTCCATCACCTGTAAACTCAATAGCTTTATATAATGCACCATCAACACCAATTTGACGAATTAACTCTAAGATTATATCTTTCCCATATATATGTTTAGCAGGTTTTCCAATCAGCTCTACTTTAATAGTTTCAGGGACTCTAAACCAATTTCCACCTGTAATCATACCAAATGATATATCTGTACTTCCCATTCCAGTACTAAAAGCTCCTAATGCTCCATGTGTACATGTGTGAGAGTCTGCACCAATAATAATATCACCCGGGATTACAAGCCCTTTTTCAGGAAGTAGAGCATGTTCAATCCCCATATCTTTCTCATCAAAAAAGTATTTTAGGTTATGTTTATATGCAAAATCTCTTGATATTTTTGCTTGATTTGCAGAGGCTATATCTTTAGCAGGTATATAGTGGTCCATAACAATAGAAAAATTATCAGATTTAGCTAAACTCTTAGCTCCACTCTCCTCAAATGCTCTTATAGATATTGGTGTTGTAATATCATTACCTATAATCATATCAATATCAACTCTAACAATCTCCCCAGCTTTTACTCTTCTGTTTGCATGTTCAGAGAAGATTTTTTCAGTAATAGTCTGTCCCATATTATAGTCCTTATAATAATAAATTAGGCGAATTATATCTAAAGTTATCTATAAGAGAAAATGCTAATTAAAAATATTATATTTATTAAATGGGACTACTCCAAAATCTTTTTTAGTTGCTATATCTGTAGTTATCTTATTTGGATTTGAGGTATGATAGGAGTCTCCACCATCTTTATATAAAAACCAATCTTTTTTTTCCTTATCATATTTAAAAGTAACAATTCTTGTCCATCTCCAATTACTCCCTCCATAATGCTCTATAGAAAAATAACCATTTTTAATAGTAACTCCACTAAATGGGTCACCATATATCCCACCATCAGAGTAACCAAGTACAGAGTTATTATTCTCTTTTGCAACTTTAAATTTACCTCTACTATCTCCAAGTAATATATAGAGTGGTCTTTTATAATCTTTCTTATCCTCATCTTTATGCTTTAATATTAAAATAGCGTCTTGAAATTTATCAAGATTTAAATCACCTTTTGTAAAGTTTAGAATAGTGTAATTTTTTGGTATATTAATCTCTTTTGGTAATTTATCTGCTACTAATATAAGTGTAGATATTAGTAGTATTAAATATATTTTCATCTCTTCTCCCTTTTGTAAACTATTGAAATATTGCTGACATATATCCAACTACACTTTTACTATCTCCACTTCTATTATAACTTGTTCCATAATCTATAATTTGACTCTTTTTAGCAACAGATACTATAGCTTTTAGACCTAAAAGACCACATGCTTCACAACTATTTAAAATATTAACATCAAGAGACTTTATACCATTTAGACAGTTTAAATCTATCTTCTCTGCCTCTTTTAAACTATAAAAATGACTTAAATCAGTACTTACTACAAGTAGAGAGTCTCTATCTTCTAAAATATCTTTTACTATCGGAATTAAATCTCTATAATCTATATCCCCATATACAATCTCCACTACTTTAATATCTTTAAAATAGTGTTTTATAAATGGCATCTGAACTTCTGTTGAGTGTTCATGATGCATATTATCAATATGGGTTAATATTTTATATTTTTTAATAACTCTATTACTATATTCTATATCTATTACTAGAGTTCCACATGGAGTATCGTAATTATTATATAGTGCTACACTAGCTCCTTTAAAATAGAAGTGGTGACTAGGTCCAATAACAACCACTCTTTTAAATTGACTCTTATCTATCTGTCTATATACAGAATTTGCTATTAATCCACTATATATATATCCTGCATGTGGTACAACTACTGCTTTGGGTTTAAATTTTACTTTGGTATATTTTTCTATTTTATTAAACTCTTCTATATAGCTCTCTATACTCTTACAACTATTAGGATAAAATGCACCTGCTACACTCATTTTTCTACTATTTTTCTCTTCTATCTTCTCTATCTGATATATAAAAATATCGGGATGTTTCTCTAAACAGCCATATGGATTAACTCCTGCTTTATGACATAATTGAGCAAAAAATAAGTTAAAATCTGGAATATCTTCCCAGACTTGTGGTAAAAATGTAGCTTGATGATTTCCAAGTTTTAATATAACACCATCAATTCTTGGTCTAATTTTTCTCTTTAAATCATCTATATTTTTATACTCTACTCTCTTGTAAGGAGATAATATAGATAACTCTATAGTTATATCTTTTAACTCCTCTTTTTTTAGAGGTGGAAAACGAGGGTCACTAAAGGCTGAAGCTTTTGCATTTGAGATAATATCATCTAAGAGTGACCTATGAGCAATTAGTGAGCCTATACAACCTCTCAAGTTTCCATCTCTCTTATTTAGAGTGACAAATACTGCTCCTTTCTCTTTAAGTTTTGGATATTTTTTTAGTAGATACTCTCTATCTATATGGCAATTATTAAATTCAACCTCTATCGCTTTTCTAGCTATCTCTAAAAGTAACTCTTTTTTCAATTTAAACCTCGAATTTTATAAGATATGCTACAATTATATCACAAAATAAAATAAATTTTTAGGAAAATCATGAGTAATAGAATTGATGAGATAAAAAAACAGATAGAAGAGTTAGAAAATGAGCTATTAGAGGAGTTTAAAAAGAAGCAGAAGGAGTTTTTTTATGAAGTTAAAAATAGAAAGATAAAGTTTCAAAAGAGTGTTATAGAAGATGGTAAATCAATGTTGATAGGCTCTATTAAATATCTATCATCTTTCTCTTTTTTAGTTATTTTAACAATTCCATTTATTTGGATGATGATTATACCTGCAATTATTGCTGATATATTTGTAACTATATATCAAGCTATCTGTTTTCCAATATATAAAATTCCAAAAGTAAAACGCTCTGATTATATTATTATAGATAGATATAATCTATTCTATCTTGATAAAGTAGAAAGAATAAACTGCTTATATTGTGAATATTTTAATGGGGTAATTGCTTATGTTAGAGAGATTTCAGCAAGAACAGAGCAGTTTTGGTGTCCTATTAAACACTCACAACCACTAAAGGATAAACACTCAAGATATGATAAATTTTTTGATTTTGGAGATTATAAGAGATATAGAGAGGAGTTAGAGAAGAGAAGAGGAGATTTTAAAGATATTAAAGAGTAATATTAATTTTAACTAAACCATTTTTTAAATATTTTCTTTAAAAAATGGTGCAGATAGATTTATCTAGTTCACATAAACTCTAATCTATCTAATAACTCTCTATAGTTATATTTAGATATATATCTAGTAGTCGTATAATATAGTAGTGCATATTTTATATATATTATAAAATCCTCTATATTAATCGAAGCACTATATGAGTCTAAAAGAGTATTTACTAAATTTATATCTAATATAGAGTCTCTAAAACAGAAACTAATTGCAACAACTCCTAAATCAAAATAGAAATCTCCAATAGCAAAATCACTAAAATCATAAACCCCTGATAATTCTCCATTTTTAAATTTACAGTTATCTATAAATAGGTCACCATGTATTATCCCATCTCTATTTAATTTAATATCTATTGAGTTATAGTGGTTTAGAAGAGTTCTATTTTTTGAATATATAATTAACTCTTTTAATCTATCTCTACTAAATAGCTCTTGAGACTCAATTTTAATATTTTTACTCTGCTTATGAAACTCTCTTAAAAAGCTACCTATTTGAGATACCTCATCTTTAGTTGGACTTTTAATTATCTCTCCTGATATTTGGGTATATATCACTGCTATCTGATTATCTATTTTAAATCTATCTACCACTTTTGGAATAGAAAGATTATAGATAGAGTTTAATAGCTCTATCTCTCCATTAACTCTATCCTCTAACGATGTATTAAAAAGCTTTAAAACATATATATCATCTAAAAGATATACAGTAGAACTAATCCCTTCTGTAGTCGGAATTAGATTATATTTTTGATATTTAATAGGTAACTCTCTTTTAGATACTTCTCTCTTTATACCCATTTAAGTTCTATATTCAGCATTAATCTTAACATACTCATAGCTTAAATCACACCCATAAGATGTAAACTCTCCACTACCTACACCTAAATTACAGATTATCTTAAAACTATCCTGCTTCATAATCTTATATGCCTTCTCTTCTCTAATCTTATCTAACTCTCTCTGCTCATTTGAGTATATTAATAAATTATTATAATATATCTCCAGACTCTCCTCACTACACTCTACTCCACTAGCTCCAATAGTTGATGCTATTCGTCCCCAATTTGGGTCTTCTCCAAATAGAGCAGTCTTAACAAGAAGAGAGTTACTTAAAGCTCTACTTACTTTTTGAGCCTCTTTATTATCTTTTGCACCCTTAACCTCAAAAGCTATTAACTTATTAGCCCCCTCTCCATCTTTTAGTATCATCATTGCTAACTCAAATGTTATTCTATTTAGAGCCTCTCTAAATGCCTCTCTATTATAACTATTAGATAGTCCGTTAGATAATAGCATAATAGTATCATTTGTAGAGGTATCCCCATCAACTGAAATTCTATTAAAGGATTTATCTGTAGCGTAGCCTAAAAGCTCCTCCATATCATCTTTTGGAATTTTTGCATCAGTTGTTATGAAACATAACATTGTAGCCATAGCAGGATTTATCATTCCAGCACCCTTACATACTCCTGCTATATTAAAAGAGTCTCCATTATTAAGTTCTACTCTAAAAGATAACTCTTTTTTAAAGCTATCTGTTGTCATAATAGCTCTTGCTAACCTATCTGAATTTTTTGCATTAAAATCAAACTTATCAAAAGATGAGGTAATCTTTTCTCTATCTAATCTATATCCAATAACTCCTGTTGATGACATTATTGGATTTTCTATCTCTATATAGTTAGATAATCTATTAAATATCTCATCTATATCCTCTACACCCTTTTTACCTGTCATTGCATTTGCATTTTTAGAGTTTATTAGTAGAAAGTTAGTTTTAAAATCTTTTGGATACTTTTTAAAATGGACTATTGGTGATGCTTGAAATCTATTGGTTGTAAATCTAGCTGATATATCACATAGAACCTCTGAACGGATAAATGCTACATCTTCATCACTCTCTTTTAAGCCAACATTTACACCATCACAAAAGAAACCTTTAACATTTGAAATTCCACCCTTTAGTGAAAATATATTAAACATAATATAACCTTTATATATTAAAAAATTGAAGTTTAGAAGATAATACAACTTATTTTAAGTTGTATGTAAGTGTAAAAAAGTTTAAACTGTTGCTTGAGATGCTCTTTTTCTCATTGTTCTAAGTGTTGATGCAGCAATCTTTACTCTCTTTGTTGTACCATCTTCTAAAGTAATCTTTACACTTCTAAGATTTGGTAACTGTCGTCTCTTTCTCTTATTATTTGCATGAGATACATGATTTCCAACCAGTGGTCCCTTACCTGTTATAGCACATTTTCTTGCCATCTTATACCCTTTGTAGTAATTTGCTAAAATTTTGATGTTTTGACATCAAAAAAAGATTTGGGATTATAGTGGAAATTTACTTAAAATTAAGATTATAAAAGTAGTAGTGTGACTTTTTAGAATAGAATTATATAAATTGTAATTAGCTATCATAACAAAAAATTAATTATTACACTTTTAAGGATATAATATCGAAAAATTATTTATATAGGGATTTTTAATGTTGGTAGCACCAAGTATCCTGTCGGCTGATTTTGGTAAACTAGCTGATGAAGTAGAAGCAATATGTAATAGTGGCTGTGATTTAGTCCATGTTGATGTAATGGACGGACATTTTGTCCCAAATCTTACTATTGGACCTGTTGTTGTATCTGCTGTTGCAAAAGTAGCAACAAAACCACTGGATATTCACCTTATGGTTGAGAATAATAGTTTTTTTGTTGACCTATTTGCCTCTTTAAATCCGAGATACATCTCTTTTCATATAGAAGAGGAGAAACACCCCCATAGATTGATAGAGAAAATTCGCTCTTTAGGAATAAAACCTGCTATTGTGTTAAATCCTCATACTCCTCCTGAAGCTATAGAGTTTTTAATTAGTGAGTTGGATATGATACTTCTTATGAGTGTAAATCCCGGTTTTGGAGGACAAAAATTTATACCATCTGTAATAGAAAAGGCTAAAAGGCTTAAAAGTTTAATAGAAAAGTATAATCCAAACTGCCTTATTGAGGTTGATGGAGGTGTTAATGATAAAAATATATCTCTACTAAAAGAGGCTGGTGTAGATATTGTTGTTGCTGGTTCTTATGTTTTTAATCATACCAAAGGGTATGAGTATGCTATCTCATCTTTAAAGAGGTAAAATGTTATGTTAAAAGTTAAAATCTGTGGAATAACCAATTATGATGATGCTATTTTTGCGATAGAGGCTGGTGCTGATGCTTTAGGTTTTGTATTTTATAAAAAATCTCCAAGATATATTACCCCAAGTGATGCCAAAAAGATAATAAAAAGATTACCTCCATTTATTACTATTGTAGGGCTATTTGTTAATGAGGGGATTGATACAATAAATACCATTAGCAGATATTGTAATCTCTCAATTAGCCAAATACATTTTGATGTTGATGAGGAGTCATTAGATGCATTAGCAGGTAGAACTCTACCAGTTATTAGAGCTAAAGAGCCTAAAGATATTTTACAATACTCTAACCGTTACCGATTAGTCGATGTATATTGTGATAGTTTTGGAGGAAGTGGGAAGAGATTAAATCTTGATTGGTTTAATGGAGTTGATTGCTCGAAGATTATATTAGCAGGGGGATTAACTCCTGATAATATAGATGAGGTTAAAAAATATAACTTCTATGGGGTAGATGTTAGTAGTGGAGTTGAGAAGATAAAAGGAAGAAAAGATTATGACAAGGTTAATAAATTTATAAAAAATGCAAAAGGTTTATGAGGAGTTAACAAGAGCTTTTAGAGAAAATAGAGGTGAAATATCTTCTACACTATATAATAAGATAGTATCAAACTCTCTTTTAGAAGATGAAGATACATCTTTTTTACTTTTACAATCTTCAGGCTATCCAATAGATAGATATAACTCTAAATATATACTAAAAACATATAAAACGCCATATAAAAAACAGAAGTTCTGTGTTATAGATATAGAGACAAATGGAAGTAAACCAGAAGATGCACAAGTTATTGAAGTTGGTGCAATAATGGTAGAGAATGGTAAAATTATAGATAAATTTGACTCTTTAGTATATAGTGATTTTATACCAGAATATATCTCTAAAATAACGGGTATTAGTAGAGAGAGTTTAATTAATGCTCCAAAAGAGAGAATAGTATTAAATAGACTTAGAATATTTATGCAAGATACTATCTTTGTAGCTCACAATGCAAATTTTGACTACAACTTCTTAAATTACTCTTTTAAGAAATATGGTTTAGGATATATTGGAAATCAAAAATTCTGCTCTATAGATTTAGCTAAAAGAACAATAGAGAGTGAAAAGTATGGATTAGCCTTTTTAAATGAGACTTTAGAGTTAGGTGTAGATATACACCATAGAGCATATAGTGATGCTTTAACAACAGTAAAACTGTTAGATATTCTATTTAAAAATATACCTAAATATGTAAAGAGTAGTGATGAATTAGTCCGTTTTTCTACCTCTAGTAGAAAAGATAGAACTAATAAAAAAAAACATAAAAATTAAGAGATTTAATATTAAATTGTTATAATAGTAAAAAAGTAAGAAGGGATATGATGAGATACAATAAAATGATAATTACAACTATTGCATTCACACTATTAAATACAGGTTGTGTTAAACCAACAGAGGAGGTAAATAGTCCAAAAACTTCTACAGGTAATGAGACTTCAGTATATAATGAGCAACCAAGTTCAGTTGTATATGATGATACTTCATCATCTACAGAACCAATAATATACTCTGACCCAACAAGTGGAAGCTCAGATAGCACATATTCTAGTAGTACGGTAACTCCACCTATTGGTGCAACAGATACTATAACAACTACAGCTTCAGTAACTCCTACAAGACCTAATCCATCTGACCACTATCAACCACCTCAAGGTGGAGGTGGATACTCTGCTTCATCAAGTAGTGGAGCATATAGTGACCCTTACTCTTCTGGAAGTGCTAGAGATTATGGTAGTGGAAGTTATGGAGGAGGTTATAGTGCTGTAGATGACCCATACGCTCCAAGTTCATCTTCATCTCACTCCACATACTCGACAAATATTCCTTATAGTGGCTCTAGTTCATCATCTACACCATCTTATAGTAGTAGTTCTAGTGGAACTCATAGTGGTATTGGATTACAAGTTGCTGCACTAAGAAGTTATGCCTCAGCAGAAGAGTTTAGAAGAAATCTAAGTTTAAGTCCTAAATATCACTCTTATATTAAGAGAGGAGATATAAACAAAGTTATTATTACAGGTTTTTCAAGTAGAAGTGAAGCTAAAGCATTAGCTAATAGACAATTCCCCGGAGCTTTTATTGTAAGTGCTTCATCTAGTTCATCAAGCACTCCATCATATTCCTCATCAAATAGTAGTTATACTCCATCACACTCATCATCATCTAATAATATTAATAGTGGAATAGGTGTGCAAGTTGGTGCATTCTCATCTAAATCAAAAGCTAGAGCTATTGCACAAGAGAGAGCAGGTGGAGAATATACTGCTGTTGTTAAAACAGCAAAAGTTAGAGGTAGAACAATATATAAAGCAATTATATTAGGTTTTTCAAGTAGAGCTGAAGCTAAAAGAG
>WGAM01000092.1 GCA_015494795.1 Campylobacterota bacterium | reverse complement strand
TTATTATGTAGGTTTGCATATCGCATAATAATCACTTTTTTCTGATATTCTTCCTTATTTTCTCTTTTTTTGTCTAAAGTGTAGTGAGGATAATCTTCAAAAGAAAAAGAGATATAGCTATTTATTTGCTATATAAATATACTCCCTTATAGGATTTGAAATATAGAGAGACCGAGAGTTGATGGGGGGTTAATTAGACAGAAGTTGTCAAATTACTTAAGTTCTTAAACTCCTTGTGTTGTATCGAAGATACGGATATGTAATCTATCACTATATATAAAACCATATTTCATACAGAACTCAAATACAGCTCTATCATTGTGCCAAATTGTAGCCCTACTCTCACCTACTGGCATACAGTATATTAATGGATTTTTATAATCTTGTATAACTACTGCAATCTCTCCTAATGCTGTGGTATTAATAAGCTGTTTAGTAATTGTAAATTTAAAAAAACTATCTTTAGAATTTAACACAATAGATTTTATTGCTCTAAAATTTATCCTTTTATGAAAATCTTCACCTGAATTACTAAGTTTAATTGAGAGTGCAAATATACAACTCTTATAGGCACTATATCTCTCAAAATCAATCTCAATAGTTCCATTAGTCTCAAAAGTAACCTGAATACCTCTTTTTACAAGCCACTTAATAAGACCATAAAATACCCTATCTGCATAGTATAATAGAGGCTCTCCACCTGTAATTACTACATGTGGAAGATAACCTATCTTTTTAAACTCTTCATCTAATCTCTGTATAAACTCTTTTAAATCGGTAATCTTTTTCCATTGTGAACTAAAGTGTGAATCAACGGCAAAATATGTATCACAACCAGTACACTCTAAATCATTAATCTTATATTTAGCACCAAATCCAGGACATGAGAGATTACACCCACCTGTTCTTAAAAAGTAAGAGGGGACACCTGCATATTTTCCTTCCCCTTGAATAGAGAAGAACTGTTCAGTTAAATAGAACATCTATTATTAACCTCCTGTTTTATAAAAAGCTCTAGTTGATATATCCTCTTCTTCCATATTATCCATACTCCACCTATTCTCTTTTGGTTTATCTCTCAATACCTTTGCTAAAATCTCACTAGCACCCTTAATATCTCCCTCTTTTACAGACTTTGCAATACTTAATGCCTCATCAAAATATAGACATGGGATTAAATGCCCCTCTGCTGTTAATCTTATACGGTTACAACTTTGACAAAAATCATGTTTATGTGGGTCAATAAGTCCAAACTCATATCCATCTTCTATTTTATAATTAAAAGATGGACTAGCACCCTCTCTACCTAAAGCATAAATCTTATATCTCTCTTTTACTTTTGCTAAAATCTCTTTTCCATGCATTCCTCTAAGGGTCTCTGTTGCATGACGGTTCTCCATATACTCAATATATCTAACCTTTATATCTCTATTCTTGCAAAACTCCATAATATCCAATATCTCATTATCATTAATACCTTTTAATGGAACCATATTTATCTTTACACCTAAACCAACCTCTAATGCACTATCTATACCTTTTAGAACTTTAGCCAATACATCTTTTTGTGCTATCTTATGAGCAACTTCTGGCTTTAGAGTATCTAGCGATATATTTAATCTCTTAAGTCCTGCATCTTTTAATCTTCCTGCAACATCTGGTAGTAGGTATCCATTAGTAGTTAGAGCTAAATCTATATCTGGTTTATAATCACTTATCATCTTTATAAAAGAGTCTAAATCTTCTCTTAGGAGTGGCTCTCCACCTGTAATACGGATTTTATTAACACCCTCATCTATTGCTACTTTTATAAATAGAAACAGCTCCTCAAATGATAGTAAATTTTCTCTTGGAACCCAAGAGAATGGTTTTTCAGGCATACAATATTGACATCTAAAATTACATCTCTCTGTTACTGATACTCTAAGGTAATTAACAACTCTACCATGTCCATCTATTAACATTTCTTTCCATTCTTATAGTTTTTTACTTAGAGTATCAAAATGTTTATAAAAGTGTGATGATGTTATCTAAAAAATGTTAATATATCAAGCATAAAAAGGAGAAAAATGGATTTTAAACATGGTGGAGATATAATAAATTTTGCAAAAGAGATTGGTTGTAAAACAGATGAAGTAATTGATTTATCTTCAAATATAAATTTTTTAAAACCAAAAGTTAATATAGATACTAAAAATATATCCTCATATCCAAATTATGATATTTTATATAGAGTAGTAGCTAAAGAGTATGGAGTTAAAATAGATGAGATAGAGCTATTTAATGGGGCAACTAGTGCTATATACTCTCTGTTTAGAGAGTTTAATTTAAATATATGTACTCTATTTGCACCTATATATTTAGAGTATAAAAGAACTGCTTTAATAAATAGATATAAAATTGAGTATATTAATAGACTATTAGATAAAAAATATAAAATAAGTCAAAACTCATTAGTAATATTTGTAAATCCATCAACTCCTGATGGAAAATTTTATAATATTGACTCTTTAATTAGAGAGTGTAGAGATAAAAATTGCACTCTACTAATAGATGAATCATTTTTAGATTTTACAGATTTTAAATCAGCTATAAGATATATAAATAGTTACAAAAGATTATATATCTTAAAATCTATGACAAAATTTTATGGTTCTGCTGGGATTAGAGTTGGTGGAGTCATATCAAATAGTAAAAATATAGCTAAATTAAGAGAGAAAGAGCCTATATGGAAGATTTCAGAGTTTGATAGTAGATATATTATAGAGTCTCTAAAAGATAGAAGTTTTAAAAAGAGAGTAAAAGAGTCAAATAATAGAAAAAAGCTTATAGAGGTTTTAAAAAGTAGTAAATATATAGATAAAATCTATACCTCATCTGTAAACTTTATATTGGTAAAATTAAATATAGAGGCAGAAGAGTTTCAAAAACTATTAATTCCATATAAGATTATGGTAAGAGATTGCTCTAATTTTGATTTTTTAGATAGTAGTTTTGTTAGGATTGCTATTAAAGATGATTTAAGTATTAAAAGATTAAAAGAGGCTATATGCAAGATATATATTTAGGTTTAAAATTTTCATTCTCATACTTCTCAACTATTCCAATATCTTTTAAGAAGAGTGATAATCTATCTAAAAGAGAAGTTTTAAGCTATATGTTACTTTTTTTTCCAATAGTTGGATTTATTATAGGCTCTATTACTATTACTATATTAAAACTTCTTCACCCATTTAGTTGGTATGGAGCAGTTATCTCAACAGTTATATATATGATGTTATATGGATTTATCCATACTGAAGCTATTATTGATGTTGTTGATGGTATATATGCAAAATATTGTGGAAAAGATAGTTATAAGATAACTAAAGAGCCAACTGTTGGTGCTATGGGTGTAGTATATGCTTTTGGTTTTATGGTTATAAAAATATCTACTATTGTATATATCTTTGAACATAATCTATTAAGAGAGTTTATAGCTGTTCTTATAGTAAGCAGACTATCTCTAATAGTTCTTATAGATACGCTAGATTTTAAATCATCTTTTATAACAACCCTAAAAAACTCACTCACTCCACTATATCTAATAGGCTCATTTACTATATCTATGATAATTGGAACAATTCTAACTCCATTTTTTATAATAATAGTTGTATTTGGATTTATCTTATCTTTTATTATCTCTATATATATAGGTAAAAGATTAGGTTTTATAAATGGAGATGTATTAGGTGCTACACTTGAAGTAGTAGAGGTGCTACTTCTCTTTCTTATTCTTCTTTTTATGCTATAATTTTTAGAAAAGGTATTTAATGAGTTATATCTCTTGGTTTAACTCTCATGGAAAAAAACATAGAGAGATTATAGATAGACTTAAAGATTTAAGTGATGATGAGGTTATAGACTATTTTAGATTTGAGAATATGGTAAAAAATGAGCCAGATTTCTGTCCTCTATATGCTAAAAATAGGAAATGTCATGATATTGAAGATTTAAACTGTTATCTATGTGCATGTCCAAATTTTAGATTTAATGATAGTGGATTAGATATAGTAGATAATAGAACTATATTTAGTATATGCTCTATTAAATCAAAAGATGGTAAACAGTTTATAAGTAGTAGTAGCATTCATCAAGACTGTTCAAACTGTCTTGTTCCTCACCGTAGAGGTCATATTAAAGATAACTTCTCGCGAGATTGGTTTTCTATTATGAAAAGCGTTAAATTCAATTCAAAGGTATAAAATGAGAAAAATAGTATTAATATTAGTTTTTACACTTCTTGCTATCTCTAATGATGGTTTTCCAAAGAGAGTAGTAACTTCAATTCAATCTATAGGTAAAAATGGGATTGTAACTCTAAGTGGAGATATTCCAAAAGGTAGAAGTGGTATTGTAGTACACAATTATGGTAAGGGATTGTCTGCAATTACCCATACTCTAATAACTTTACCAAATAATAGAGCCTCTATAGCAAAATATGATATGTCAATAGATAGTAATATGCCAAC
>WGAM01000091.1 GCA_015494795.1 Campylobacterota bacterium | reverse complement strand
AAGATAACTGTTTAACAATTTCAAGTTTGGTGGAACTGAGTTTTAATCGGTTCTTTTGAGTTAGTATCATAGTTTTCATATAGCAATTATATACAAAATATGATATGATGTCAAGTGAGAATTTTCAGCAGAGCTGATTATTTCTCCTCACCGCCATCAATGGCGATGTCTCCGAAATAAGGAAAAATTGATGAAAATCTTAGATAAAAACATAGAAAATGAACTACTTTTTGAGATGCAAAATAGCTTTCCTATGGTTCAAAAGCCTTTTAAAGTTATTGCTAAAAAATTAGAAGTTACCCAAGAAGAGGTTATTAATAGAGTAAATAAGTTAAAAGATGAGAAGATTATTCGTCAAACCTCTGCAATTTTTAATACTAAGCGTTTAGGTTATAAATCCTCTTTAGTTGCTTTTAAAATAGACCCAAATAGAGTAGATGAGGTTGCAAAAATTATAAATGCACACCCTGGTGTAAGCCATAACTACTTAAGAGAAGATGAATATAATATTTGGTTTACTATTGCAGTAGCACCTAATTCTAAACTAGGACTCAAAAAGACAATAGAGATACTAAAAGAGCATACTAAGGCAGAAGATGCCATTATACTTCCAACACTAAAGATGTTTAAAATCTCTGTTAAAATGGATACAACAGGAAAACAGGCTAAAAAAGAGAAAATTAAAAAAGTTGCTAATAGAAATATTAAACTTACAGATGAACATATAGCCATTATTAAGGAGCTTCAAAAAGATATAGAGGTTATACCAGAGCCTTTTAAAAACTCTATTGAGAGATTAAATATGAGTAGTAAAAGATTTTTTGAGTTAGCCCACGAGCTAAAAGATAGTGGAGTTATGCGTCGTTTTGCTACTATACTTAACCATAGAAGAGCAGGGTTTAGAGCAAATGCGATGTCTGTATGGTCAGTCCCCGAAGAGAGAGCAGAAGAGATTGGTAGAGAGTTAGCAGAGTTTTCTGCTGTGAGTCACTGTTACCTTAGACCTACTTACCCTAATTGGGCATATAATCTCTTTGCTATGGTTCATGCTAAAACTCAAAAGGAGTGTAATACTATTATAGAGGATATGGCAAAGCAGACAGGATTAAAAGAGTATAGAAAACTCTACTCAACTGTAGAGTTCAAAAAGCAGAGACTCATCTATTTTGATGATGCTTTTAGGGAGTGGGAAGAGAGAGTTAAACTTACTTAGTTTATATATCAGGTAGATAACATGATGGGTCTTCAGCCCACAAATCATCATATATAGCATAGGCACGACTTCTTGAACCCCCATTACAGATAGTTAAATATTGACACTTTTCACACTTTCCACCTAATTTACGAGGGTGAACTCTTAACTCTTTTAATATATCTGTAGGGTTATTTGTCCAAATATCACTAAAATCCTCTTTTAAAATATTGCCTATAGTAAAAGGAAAAAATGGGTCAGGTTTTACATTACCCTCTGAGTCAATATTTAATAGTTTTCTTCCTGCACTGTTCCCACCCCAAGATATAAGTCTTTTTTTCATCTCCGAGGCATATTGAGGATATTTTTCTATAAATCTATTGTAAAATAATATAGCATCCATCTCCATATTTCCTGTAACTATCTCTATATTTCGTCCACTCTCATGGTACTCAAAAGCTTTATCTAAAATATAATTTACAGCAGTTATTCGTTGCTCTTTGGTTAAATCCATCTCTAAGTTCTCTAACCCTCTACCTGAATAGACTAGATGAGATATATAGATTTTTTGAATATTATGTTGCTCTGCTAATTTAAAAATAAAATCTAAATCATCGTAGGTCTCTTTTGTAATAGTAAATCGTATTCCAACCTTAGTTAGATTATAACTATTAAGTAAATCTACAGCCTCTATAGAGGCTTTAAATGAGCCTTTAAGTCCACGAAATCTATCATGAACCTCTTCACTTCCATCAATACTAATACCAATATAGTTAAAGGTATCTAAAATTTTTTTAGCATTAGAGTGTTTTATATATAAGCCATTAGTTGAGAGGTAAGTTACAATACCTAACTCTCTACAGCGTTGTGCTATTATATAAATGTCTTTTCTAGTAAGTGGTTCACCACCTGAAAATATAAGAAACTTGACCCCATTAACTTTTAGTTTAGGTATGGTAGTCATAATATCTTCGGTAGTTAATGTATCTTTTGAGTCAAGTGTAGCTTTTGAGTAGCAGTGAAGACAAGAGAGGTTACAACGATTGGTAAAATTCCAAATAGCAATACTACCATTTAAGACTCGTGCAGGTTTACCTTCAACTACAGAGTTTAATAGGTTAGATAGTCTAAACATTAATGTTTCTCCTTAAAGATTGCTATAGCTGGGTATGGTTTTTTTATAATGGTTCTATTTTGCTCTTGACTTTTATTGTTATCATCTTTACTCTTTATCTCTTTAAATGATAAAATATACTCTGTTATAGCATTAAGTTCATCTGCTTTAAGATTAAGTTTTGGCATAGCATTTCTTTTATATCCAAAGAGTTTAGAGACAGTTTTTGGGTCGCTAATCATAGCTTTTATCTCTTGGGCAGTTCGTTTAGAGGCTATCTTAGCAAAAGAGGGACCAAATGCTGTAGCTGTTTGATGGTGACATCCCCAACAGTAGCTCTCAAATACTCTCTTACCACTATCTGCAGATAGAAAAGATGAGGTGCTTATGAGCAAGAAAAGGGAAATAGTAGCTCTATTCATAAATAAATCCTTATTTTTAATTATGATAATAACACTATTTAGTTAAAATCTATATAAGCTACATCATACTATATGTATATAAAATAAATTTACCTCATTTATGGGTGAGTATTAATAAAAGCCTTCTATTATATTCTTAATGGTAAAATTCTTACCTATTTTAAATAAACTCAAAGGATTTTCCCTATGGCACAATTAGCACAATTTGCACCTCTTATTATATTATTTGGTATTTTCTACTTTTTAATTATAAGACCTCAACAGAAACAGCAAAAGGCACATGCAGAGATGTTAGCATCACTTAAAAAGGGTGATAAGATATTAACAACAGGTGGTCTCTATGCTGAAGTAGCTAAGGTTGAAGAGGATTTTATTAAGATTAAAATTAATGATAAAACTATTGTAAAATTAGATAGAGCGTTTGTAACAAAAAAGGTAGATTAATTAACGATGAATAAATTAAACTATAGAGTTGTTATTTTTCTCTTTGCCTTTCTATTTGGGATAATATTCTCTATCCCATCACTGACACAGAGTAGTGAAGGGAAAAAGATTACGCTAGGACTCGATTTACAGGGTGGATTACATATGCTCCTCTCTGTAAAGAGTGAAGTAGCAGTTGAATCTAAAGTTAAATCTATCGGTACAACTATTAAATATAAGTTAGATGATGAAGATATTATATTTGATGATTTAAAGATAGAAGATAAGAGTGTAAAGTTTGAACTCTTAGATAAAGATGACTTAAAAAAACTGACTAAGATATTAAAAGATGATTTTAAAGATATTAATATCAAGCAGGAGGGGCTTAACTTTACTCTAACTCTCAATAAGAAACTGATAGATGAGACTAAAAAGAATGCCATTAAACAGGCTGTTGATACAATTAGAAACCGTCTTAATATGTTTGGATTGGCAGAGCCTACAGTAGCAAAACAGGGTGTTGATAAGATATTAGTTGAAGTACCGGGAGTTAAGACTCAAGCAGATGAGCAGAGAATTAGAGAACTAATAGCTAAAGCTGCACATCTTCAGATGATGGCAGTAGATGAAGATAGAGATGCTAGAGTTGACACTATGAGTCAGGCTGAAGCTAAACAGTATGGAGATATTATATTAACAGATGTATCTAACCCTAAACAGAAGTATCTCTTACACTCAATTCCAATATTAGATGGCTCAATGTTAGTTGATGCAAAAGTTGGATATGATAGACAGAATAATCAACCTCTAATTAACTTTAAACTTAATGGACAAGGGGCTAAAATATTTGGAGACTTTTCAGGTAAAAATGTTGGGAAGAGAATGGCAATTGTATTAGATAATAAGGTCTATTCTGCTCCTGTAATTAGAGAGAGAATTGGTGGAGGCTCTGGGCAGATTTCTGGAAACTTTACCCCTCAAGAGGCTCATGATGTAGCAATCGCTCTTCGCTCTGGTGCATTACTAGCTCCCGTTCAAGTTGAAGAGAAGAGAAGTGTAGGGCCTAGCCTTGGAGCTGATAGTATTAGAGCTAGTATGATAGCGCTTATTATTGGATTTATATCTGTTGTACTATTTATGTTTATCTATTACGGTATGGCAGGAGTAATTGCAGATATTGCACTTATTGCAAACCTATTTCTAATTTTAGCTATTATGTCACTATTTGAGGCTACCCTAACACTCCCCGGTATGGCAGGTATTGTCTTAACTGTTGGTATGGCAGTTGATGCTAATGTTATTATTAATGAGAGAATTAGAGAACTGTTACATAGTGGTAACTCCATAACAAAATCTATAGAGCAGGGTTATAATAATGCCTTTACAGCAATTTGGGACGCAAATGTTACAACTCTTATAGCTGCTGTTGTTCTATTTGCTTATGGGACTGGACCAATTAAAGGCTTCTCACTTACAATTAGTATTGGTATATTAGCCTCTATGCTTACAGCAATACTAGGAACTCACGGTATATATCAGTGGATATTACCAAAGATTGATAAAAATAGACTAGACTTCTGGTTTGGTATAAAAGGGGCAAAATAGTGGAAGTATTTAAATATAATCAACCAATTATAGGATTTATGTCAAATGCCAAAAAATTTGCTATCTTATCTTTAAGTTTAGTAATTATCTCTTTAGGACTTCTTATCTTTAAGGGGTTAAATTATGGTATTGACTTTGCAGGTGGAACTGTTATTCAGGTAAAATATAGAGGAGATGCACCTATAGAGAAGATTAGAGATATTCTTCATCAACATAAATCTTATAAAAATGCAAATGTTACATATTTTGGCTCAAATAGCGATATTGCAATTAAGACTAAAACAACATCAAAAGATGTGAATGTTGATATTAGTGACCAGATGAATACTCTACTAAAAGGTACAGGAGAGTATAAGATAAGAGGTGTTGATATGGTAGGGCCTGCTGTTGGTAATGAGCTTAGAACACAGGGGCTTATGGCAATGATTTTATCTATAATTGGTATATTAGCCTATATCTCATTTAGATTTGAGTGGAGATTTGCATTAGCTTCAGTTATAGCACTTATTCATGATGTAACTATCACTTTAGGGGCATTATCTCTATTTCAGATAGATGTAAATCTACCTATATTAGCAGCAATCTTAACAATTTTAGGTTACTCTCTAAATGATACAGTTATTGTATTTGATAGAATTAGAGAGGGGATTAGAACAATTAAGTCAACTAATCTATCAGATGTTATTGATGAGTCTGTAACAAGAACACTATCGAGAACTACTCTAACCTCTCTAACTACATTCTTTGTTGTATTGACTCTATATCTATTTGGTGGAGAGCTACTTAAAGGGTTCAGTTTTACACTCTTAGTTGGTGTTGTAGTTGGAACATACTCATCTATATTTGTTGCATCACCAATTTTAATGTGGTTAAAATTCTCTATATCTGAATTTAGAGCCAAAGAGGCAGAAAAGTTAAAAAGAGAGAAAGAGAAAGAGAGAATGAGAGCTATGTATGAGCAGGGAACTATATAACCTATGGGACTTAAGTCAGATAGTTGGATAAGAGAAAAGGCTCTTAAAGAGGATATGATAACTCCCTTTTGTGAAAATCTAGTAGGAGAGGGTGTTGTATCTTATGGACTTAGCTCTTATGGGTATGATATTCGTGTAAGTGATGAGTTTAAGATATTTACAAATATTAATGCAGAGGTAGTTGACCCAAAAGATTTTAATAATAATAATGTAGTTGATTTTAAAGGTGATATATGTATTGTTCCACCAAACTCATTTGCTTTAGCTAGAACGGTAGAGTATTTTAAGATGCCAAAGGATACATTAGCAATATGTCTTGGCAAATGTTTAACAGGTGATAGTAGAGTTCTAAATGCAGATAATGGCTCATATCTACCAATCAGAGAGTTTAATGGTGTCAAATCTACTATCTCCTTTGATAAATTTCAGACAAAAAAAGCTGAAATATTAAACTTTATACCAAATGGTATTAAAAAGGTATATAAGCTTAAAACAAAAGCAGGGTTAGAGATAAAAGCTACCTCAAATCATCCATTTTTACAGATTGATGGTTGGAGAGAATTAAAAGATTTAAAAGTTGGAGATAGAATTGCAGTTGCAAGAGCTATCCCTTTTTTTGGTAATGAGGATATACAAGATTGGGAAGCGTCACTTTTAGGATTAATGATTTCAGAGGGACAATGTGATACAGAAGGCTTTAGCCCTGCTTTTACAACAGAAGATGAGGTTTTAGCAGAGTTACTTATAAAAAGTGTAAAAGAGGGATTAAATTGTGAGGTAACAAAAACTCCACCTTATAGTTATCGAATTGTTAATCGAAAAAAGAGAGGTGGCATTATGAATACAAACAGAGCCACTTTATGGTTAAAAGAGTATAAGCTTAATGTAAAATCAGAAAAGAAATTTGTTCCAGACTCTATTTTTAGAGCAAAAAAAGAGAGTGTTATTTTATTTTTACAAACACTCTATTCAGGTGATGGCTCTATTTATAAATCAAAAGATGGTAAAAGTTTCCATTTAGAGTACTACTCAAACTCCAAAAGACTTATTGAAGATATACATCATTTACTACTTAGATTTGGAATCTTTGCTCTAATTAGAGAGAGGATTACAGAAGTGGGGACAACTGCCTATACCCTACAGATTACAGATAAAGATTTAATATACCAATTCTATAAAAAAATAGGTTTCTATCCAAACTCTATAAAGCAAAGAAGATTAGAGGAGATAATAGTTGAAATCTCTAAAAGAGAAAAGAGTAACTTTGATACACTCCCTAATGAGGCTTGGTCTATAGCAAAAGAGGCTATGAGCAGAAGAGGAGTTAGTTTTAATAGTTTAGGAGTAAAAGTAACTCCAAAACAATCTCTCTCACTTAAAGATGCTAAATTGATTGTAGAAAATACAGGAGATGAAAATTTAAACTCTCTACTACAGACAGATTCTCCTATTTGGGATACGGTAAAAAGTATAGAGTATATAGGAGAAGAGGAGGTTTTTGATTTAGAAGTTCCAAACTATCATAATTTTATAGCAAATGATATTGTAGTACACAACTCTACCTATGCAAGATGTGGAATTATAGTTAATGTTACACCATTTGAGCCAGAATTTGAGGGACATATTACAATAGAGATTTCAAATACAACCCCTCTACCTGCTAAGATATATGCAAATGAGGGTATAGCGCAAGTTCTATTTCTACAAGGTGATGAGCAGTGTGAGACAACTTATGGAGATAGAAAGGGTAAATATCAGAAACAGAAAGGGATTACTCTACCAAAAATTTTAAAAGATAGTTAAAAAAGCTACTTTAAGATATAATAGCACCAAAAAATCGGAGGGCATTTTATGTGTGTTGAGAGGTTAGAGAAACTTCTTTTAGCCATAGTTATGGGTATGGCTATGATGTTAGTTGTAACTGGTTCTATTAAGGCTGGATTTCTATTACAGTTTGGTGTTATGGTTATCTTAATTATTAGTAGCTTAACAGGCTTCTGCTATATTACAGAGATTTTAAAGAGTGCCTTCCCATTATGTAAAAAGGATAAAAATTAATGGCAAATATCTCATATAAAGATTCTGGAGTAGATATAAATGCAGGTAATAGTTTTGTAGAGGCTATTAAATCTGATGTAAAATCAACTTTTGATAATAATGTAATTGGTGGAATTGGCTCTTTTGCAGGAGCTTATGCTATGCCTAGAGGATATAGAGAGCCTATACTTCTATCTGCAACTGATGGAGTTGGAACAAAACTAAAATTAGCAATAGATAGCAATAGATTTGATACAGTCGGTATAGATTTAGTAGCTATGTGCGTAAATGATTTAATCTGTAACTTTGGTACTCCACTCTTCTTTTTAGACTACTATGCTACAGGAAAACTTATATTAGAGAGTGCTAAAGAGGTTGTATCAGGAATTGCTAAAGGGTGTAGAGAGGCAGAGTGTGCTTTAATTGGTGGAGAGACTGCCGAGATGCCGGGAATGTACTCTAATGATGATTTTGATTTAGCAGGTTTTGCTGTTGGAGTTGCAGAGAGAGATGATTTAGATAGAGTATCTAAAGTTAAGGCAGGTCAGAGCCTTATTGCACTTCCAAGTTCTGGTATCCACTCAAATGGTTTTTCATTAGTTAGAAAACTATTTTTTGAGAAATTAGAGATGAGTTTAGATAGTGATTTTAATGGAAAACCTCTAATAGATACACTTCTTACACCTACTAGAATATATGTAAAAGAGTTTAAGGCAAATAGAGATAAGATTAAAGCTTTAGCACATATTACAGGTGGTGGATTAGTTGAAAACCTTCCAAGAGTATTACCAGATAATCTAAAAGCAGTAATTAAGAGAGATAGTATAAAGGTTCTACCTATATTTGAGTTTATGAGTCAATATATTGATATTGATGAGATGTATAGAACATTTAATATGGGAGTTGGTATGGTTGCTATTATTGATAATAGAGATGTAGATAGCTTCTGTAAAGCTACAGATGGATATATTATTGGCTCAATTGAGGAGGGAGAGAAGGGGGTAGAGTTAGTTTAAAATTCTATCCCTAATAGCCTTATAGTGTTTGCTATTTGGCTCTCTCCAATTTGTTGGGATTAGATACTCATAATATAGATAATATAAAAAATTATCTACTACTCTATTATCTACTTGCCAACTATCTAAATCGTTTAATATCTCTAAAATCTCATCTTTTGAAGTAGCCACCTTAACCAATCCATCAATTGCAAAAAATGCTTCACCTAGAACTATAACCCTCTTTTTAAAGAGAAGTGACTCTACTGCTACACTAGAGTTTATTGTCATAACTGCTAAAGAGTTCTCTATAAGTTTTTGTGTATTCTCACTACTAAATATAATATTTTTACCTGCTCTATTATATAACTTATTATAGTTACTAACTCTATCAGATGGATGTTCTTTTATAACAAATGATATATCTATTCTATTAGCTAACCACTCTATTAAGTCAAAAAATTGAAACATATCTCTTATCCATGGTGAGTGTTGTATTATCTGTGTATCATAAGCCACTTGAAATGGGATAAAGATATACCTTTTAGGTATAGGAGTATTAAATATCTCTCTTTTTCTATTAGATACTCTAATCTCTAAATTTTTAGGTAATTTTATATCTTTATAATCTAGTTCTCTATAAAACTCTATATCTCTTACCATAGAGTTAGAGGCATTCACCCCTTTAAAATCCATTGTTGTAGTATCTGGTAAAATTCCATTTTCAAAAAATATACTCTTTACATTTAAATATTTTGCAACCTCTAAAGCTAAAGCCTGATGAAACTTTTTTCCATTCCATAATATCAAATAGTCTGGTTTAAATCTATTTAGCTCTCTATATATAACAATTATAACCCAAGGTATCTGAATTTGAAGTAGAATCTTATATAACGCTCTATGTATTTTATTTGAATATTTTATCTCTATCTCTTTAAATTTTATATCTAATATAGATTTTATATCTATATCTTTTATAACTTTTAATCCATTTAAATCTAATTTAAGAGATGGGAAAAATATTATTTTACTTTTAAATTTTAAATTTATAGATAATTTTTTAAAATATCTATATTGTCTTTTAGTTAGAGCAAAAAATAGTAATCTCATTTTTTTAATACCTTAAATAATTATATATATAAATTTAATTATATTTAAATTATCTTTATTCTAAAGGGTTGATTTTGTAGTTCATCTAAATATAATAACTTTTATGTATAATCTTTAAAAAAAAAATAAAGGAACTTATGAAATATGAGTGAACTATTAAATAAAGATTTTGTAAACTCTTCAGAGTTAGAGACTCTTTTAAAAGAGAGGAGTGAGGGTAAAGCTGATTTTATCTTAGTTGATGTTAGAGAGCAGATGGAGTATGATATGGGACATATAAAAGGTGTTGATATGGTAAAACCAACTTCAACATTTCAATCTTGGGCTCAATCATTTTTTGAAGAGTATGCAAATAGTGATAAAAAAATAATATTTACATGTAGAACAGATGCTAGAAGTGGTAGTGTGCAGAGAGTATTTCAGCAGAATGGTATGAAGAATGTTATTAACCACTCTGGGGGGATTGTATCATATAGAGGAGAGATAGAGAGATAGAGATTTTTAAATCTCCTACACACAATATACACAAAATAGAAGTTAAACTACTCCTAATATAAAAGGAGTAGATAATGATAGAGAAACTTATAGATTTTTCATGGCGTAATAAATTTTTAATAATAGCTATGACTATATTACTGCTTTTAGCATCACTATGGGCTATTAAGAATACTCCTCTTGATGCTCTACCTGATTTAACACCTCCACAAATTATTGTATCAGTAAAATGGAAAGGACAATCACCTCAACTTATTGAAGACCAGATTATATATCCATTAACAAATTCTCTAATGTCTGTAGCAGGAGCTAAAACAGTTCGTGCATTCTCCTCATTTGAGAATGCTTTAATTTATGTAATTTTTGAAGAGGGGGCTGATATATATTTCTCTCGTGATAGAGTAGCAGAGAAGATAAATGAGCTTCTACCAACTTTTCCTAAAACAGCAGAGGTTAAAATGGGACCTGATGCAACAGGGATTGGGTGGGTTTATGAGTATGCACTAACCTCTAAAACCAAAGATTTATCAGAGTTATATGATTTACAAGAGTACTACTATAAATATGCACTATTAGGGATTAATGGAGTAAGTGAAGTAGCCACTATTGGTGGATTTGAGAAAAATTATCAGATAACTCTTAATGAGAATAAGATGGTTCAAGAGGATATTACTATTCAAGATGTAATAAAAGCGATAAAAACTAATAATGAAGAGCGTGGGGGTAGAATTATTTTAGAAAATGGATATGAGAATATTATACAAGCTTCAGGTTATGCAAAATCAGCTGAAGATTTAGAGAATATTGTTATTAAAACTCGTAATGGAAATCCCCTAAAGATTTTAGATATTGCATCTGTTGATATTGTACCATCTTATCGTCGAGGTATGGCAGACCTTAATGGTCAAGGTGAAGTTGTTGGAGGTATTGTAATAGTTAGATATAAAGAGAATGCCTATGCTGTTATTCAAGAGGTTAAGAGAAAACTAAAAGAGATTGCAATAGATGATGTCAATTTAATAACTACATATGATAGGAGTGACCTCATCACTAAAGCAATAGATACTTTAAAACATACTCTACTAGAGGAGTCTATAGTTGTTCTTCTTATTATTTTAATATTCTTACTACATTTCCGTTCAGCATTAGTAACTGATGTTACGATAAACCCAAAATAGGGATTTCTTAAAAAGCTACCAAACTAAGCAGATTTCAACTCCATAACTTTTTGATAAGCTGTTTTTAAAGCCTCAATATAAATCTTCTCCTTAATGGCAAAATGGTTCATCTTATAGTT
>WGAM01000090.1 GCA_015494795.1 Campylobacterota bacterium | reverse complement strand
CTACAACTATTTCCTGTGCATAAAATTAATATATTTTTACTCATCTCTTTTATCCTTAAAACTCATCAAACTCTCGTTGTAACTCTGCCTCCTCTTGGGCTTCTAACTCTGCTTTACTCATCATCATCTCTTTTACCTTTTTAGCTAAAAAGGTTTTACTCTCTACTTTAGTAAAGTAACTATAGAGTCCAAAGCTAAAAGATAAAACTGTCACTATAGCAATAATCTTTTGAGTCAAATTAAATCTCTGAATAGGCTCTTTTGCTCTAACCTCACATACTCCACCCGGGCAGTGTGTAACAGGGTCTTTTTTAAATATCTCAAAGAGTTTACACCCTACGCAGATAGAGAAAGCTGACTCAAAAAAGAGAAGTAGTAAACAGATAATACATACTAAAACTTTAATAGGATTTGGTTGAAAGTCTATCACTAGCAGATAAAACATAGGTATAGCTAAAAGCAATCCAATAGCCCATGCAAACCGTTTTTGTGTAGCACCAACATACTCTGGTCGTTGATTTTGAACAAAAAATCTACCTATTAACAGACTTGGTGAATATCTTGGTTGAATTACTCTAATTAAAAAATCTAATGTAAAAAAAGAGATAAAGATTTTTGTAACAATCACATGTCCTAAAGCTACAGCATTCATAAGACTTAAAAGACCTAATGCAAATAAAATTCCTGCACCTGCTCTTGCCTCTCGCTCATTTAGAACTAAGACATCATATCCATCTACCTTTTCACCATATTGAAAAAAACTGCTCATCTATATCCTTTATATTTGTAGGGATTATAGCAGTTAGTTACTTATATATCAAGATATATTGATATTTTAATTTTCTATAATATTAATAAACTCATCTATTATTTTACTTCTATCAAAATCCATAGCTCTATCTATAGCCTTTTTACTATAATCTTCTCTTAACTTGTTATTATCTATAATAACTCTCATCACCTCTCTCATTTTATCTATAGACTTAATAGGGGTTAAGATACCATATTCAGCTATCTCTAAATCACTATTCAGTTGAACTGTTATATCTGTAGTTGGAGCTAATATCTCTCTTGGACCACTCTTACAATCTGTACTAATGACTGGTAGCCTACAAGCTAAAGCCTCTACTAATACATTTGGAAACCCTTCTCGATTTGATGCAAAAACAAAAGAGTCGGCTTTAGAGAGATACTTATATGGATTTTTCTCTTTTCCTAACATAAAAACTCGCTTCTCTAAACCTAACTCTACTATATACTCTGCTAAACTATCTCTTAACTCTCCATCTCCAATAATATATAAGTTTGCATCAATATCTTTTATAGCATCTATTAATAGTTTATGATTTTTACCCTCATCTAATCTTCCAATAGTTATAAAGTTAAATCTACTACTATCTAATATAGTATATCTATTTGATAGATTTATAATTCTACTTATATTAAATAGATTATAGATGACTCTTACATCTTTTATCTTAAAATTCTCTCTTAAATCTAAGGCATTTCCTTTTGAGTTTGCAAATACTATATCTGCTCTATTATATAAAACCCTAATGAGTAATCTATTGATATATCCCTGAATTGAGCCTATATATTGAAGTGATGGCATACTTCTCTCACTAACTATAACTCTACCTCCCATACCAAAGAGTTTAGCAAAAATATTAATATAATTTGCACGACTTAAAAAAGAGAGTGAAACAGATGAGTCTATATTTAATTTTCTATATTGCCACGCAATAAAAGGCAATTTTAGAAGTTTTATAACTCCACTATCTTTAAGTTTTGAATTACCAACGATAACTATCTTAATATCTTTTGGAATATCATAAAATATAATATTATGCATCATAAATAGAGTTATCTCATACCTACTATGTAGCATATCTAATAGAACAGAAATTACCCTCTCAGCTCCACCACTATCTAAATCATTTACTAAAATAGAAATCTTTTTTTTACTCATATTAAAACCATTAATAAAAACATAAAAGTATTATAGCTTTAGGGAGTTTATAATCAGATGTAAAAGAAAAATTATTTCTTTAAGCTATAAAAATATTTTTTTCTCTATTTATTATGTTTTTAATTTTTAATTATCTGTAATAAGGTTATTTATCTCATTTAATAACTCTTTCCACATTAAATTAAGTTCTTGGCTATTTTTTCTATCAAAATAATGATAATTTTGATTTAAAAACCATCCTTCTGTATGAATTACAATACGTTTTTTATATCCTGTTCCTTTTCCCCATTCTTCTTTCATATCTGACCATAATCTATAATCATTAAATAAACTTTTAAAAAAATCTTTTTTCCCTCTATTATATGCTTCTTGATATATATTTTCAACTCTTTTATCTAAAATATTTTGAATTGAATTTAATAGACTTTTTTGAGAATATAGGTCTTGTTGTTGAAACATATTTGAAATAATATAAGTGAGTTCATCTTTTGGTTTGTCAAATACTTTAACAACTTGATACCTTGAGGCATCCGAGAGTATTTTGTAGTAACTGATGTTACGATAAACCCAAAATAGGGATTTCTTAAAAAGCTACCAAACTAAGCAGATTTCAACTCCATAACTTTTTGATAAGCTGTTTTTAAAGCCTCAATATAAATCTTCTCCTTAATGGCAAAATGGTTCATCTTATAGTT
>WGAM01000089.1 GCA_015494795.1 Campylobacterota bacterium | reverse complement strand
AGATTATTTAGTTGAAAATGTTTAATTATAGCTGTTAAAAACACAATTAAATATAAATTTATTTCCAATATCTAAAAAAATATTTTAATAAAACAGTTTATGTTTAATTTATAATTTCTTTTTAGAGATATTTATTCTTAATTTAAACTTACAAGCATAAATTAATCCTATTATTAATATAATAGATATTGCTAATATTATATTAAGGGAAATTTTAAAATTATGTCAAAAGAGATTATAGACCCTAGAATAAAAAAATTTAAGAAGATTATAACAGTTGACCCATATTTTCAGAAAAATTATGAATATAAAAATCAGGTATTAAAACCATTAGATAAACTGTATCTTGATAATAAAAATTTTGTTATATCATATATCCAAAATAGAGATATGATAATAGCATCTTTTGACCTTGGATATAGTGTTGATGAGGCTGAACTTGATGATTTAATATATATGAAAGCCTATGATGAGCTTGGACTTGATACTGAAAAAGAGTACTCTATAATTCATCAAAAGGCATCTAATGATGAGAATAGTGGAGTTTATCATCTATTTATAAGTGAGCCAGAGACTATAGATGAGAGAATTGCTCCAATTTTAGAAAAAACTGAATATATAGACCTTTTAATCCCAGCTCCTATGTTATATAGAACCCTATATACAAGCTCTACAATTGAGGCTAATGAGGCACACTCTTTTATATATTTTACAATGAGTGATGCCTTTGTTACTGTATATAATAATGGAGAGTTTCTATACTCTAAATCATTAGAGTTCTCACTTAAACAGATATATGAGAAGTATTGTGCAATGATTGGTGAGAAGGTTGATGAGAAGGAGTTTTTTGAGATATTGGAGTCTGAAGGATTGAAAGCAACAGACTCATCTTTTCAACAGAATATTATGAAACTATTTAGTGAGATATTTCTACAGATAAATGATATTATAATCTATGCAAAGAGAGCCTATGGGATAGATACAATCCAAAGGCTATTTTTAGGCTCAATAAAAGGACCTATTATTGGTTTAGGTGATTATGGATATAACTATTTGGGTATTCCAACATTTAATTTAGATTTTAATTTTGATATAAAAAATGATGCATGGTATCTTGACCAACTTCAATATATGATGGTTCAATCTGGACTCGATTTTATCCAAAATCCATCTAAAATTGTAAATTTAACTCCAACTCCTAGACCTCCTGTATTTGCTAAAAGAGCTAGTGGACAGTTTATTATTAGTACTGTTATGGCTTCTCTATTGGCTCTTGGTTGGCCACTATACTATATCTTTATCTCATACTCAACAGATGTATATAATTTAACTCTAAAAAGTAAAGATAGAGAGCTAAGTAGTATAGCCTCTAAATATAAGAAAATAATAGCTAGTAAAAGAAAAATTATAAATGGGAATAAAAAAGAGTTAAAAAGATTAAATAGTATTTTTGATAGTAAGGCTAAAACTTTGACCTATATACATAATAAAAAAGTAAACTATAATCTAAAATCTAATTTCTTAAATCAGTTTGCACATGATTTAATAGATTATGGTGTAGCCGTAGAAGAGATAGATAGTAATAGTGACCTATTTACTCTATCTGTTGTGAGTGATGATGATAAGAAAATAACAAAATACATCAAGCATATATCAAAAAAGTATTTTGACAAGATTAAAAAGATAGATATAAAAAGAATCTCTATTAGTGATGAAGATTTACTATATAGAGGTATCTTGGAAGTGAGTTTTATATAATGAATAGAATTTTATATAGTTTAGATGAGTTATTTAAAGATAAGAGTGAGAATGAGAAGTGGATGATTATATTGATGATAACAGCTGTTATTGGTTATCTATCCTACTCTCTATTTTTACCTTATGCAGAGGATAAATATAAAAAATCTCAATCTACAAAAAAGAGATTAGAGAAGAGTATATTAACTAATAAACAGTATATAAATAGTATCTCTGTTGGTGGTGATAGAGATTACTATATTAAAAAGTATGATAAAGATATATTAAACTTAGAGAGAAAAATAAAAGAGACAAATAGCGATATTAATTTTATATCTGCTAAATTAGAGGAGTTATCCCCTCTTCTATTTAATAAAGAGAGTTGGTCTATATTTTTAAATAGTATTACAGCTCAAGCAACAAAACAGTCAGTAGCCATAGATTATATAGAGAATAAGTATATAGATAATAATGGAAGTTTTGGACATGTTTTAGAGATTTCTGTAGGTTGTAAGGGTGAATATAAAAACTTAGTTAAGTTTATAAATAGACTAGAAAAGAATATATTAGTAACTGATGTATATCAGAGTAGTATTAGATTAGATGAGAATAGAACAACTACTATTGCTGATATAAATATCTCTGTATGGGGGATTAACCACTAATGAAAAAGATATTAATTATTATACTACCAATATATATATCGGCAATCTCTCTTAGCCATCAAGAGATAACTCAAATGGTTGAGAGTATAAAAGTTGAGAGAGCTGGATTGGGCTTAAATATTTTAGATAATACTCCAAATCCATTTGCAATAGAGAAAAAAGTTGTAAAAGAGAAGCCTAAAAAAGAGAAGATTGAAGTTAAAAAAGTCAAAGTTATAAAACAACCTGAAGAGGTTTATGAGCTTACAGCAATATTAAACCATAGAGCTTTTATTAATGGAAAGTGGTATAAGGTAGATAGTAAAATTGGAACATATACTATTAAAGTTATTGGAGATATGAGTGTTATTTTAAGAAATGGAAGAGGAGAGAAGAGACTTAAGATAAAAGAGAGAGAGAAGAAATTTAAAATGTTTAAAGGAAATTAAAATGAGATTTTTTAAAAAAGTTATAATTATATATATATTTTTAAATTTAATAGTAACTCATATTCAAGCAAAAAGTTGTACTACTCAAATGTTTACAGTAACGCTAAATAGCTCATTAACATATAGCGATGTTATAGAGAATATTGCAGATGCATGTGGCTTAACTATTATTGTCAAAGATAAAGAGGCAAAAAAGAGACTTCAAGAACATCTATATTTTGTAAATCTACAAAATGCTTCACTAATTGAGTTTTTAGATACTGTATTAACTGAAAATAATATAGGCTATGACTTAATTGGAAATAGATTAGAGATATACTATCTTAAGACTAAAACATTTAGATTAGATTATATATCTGGAGATAGAGTTGGAAAGAGCAATGCACATGTAACTATTGCAAACAATAGCAGTTCAGGAGGTGGTGCTAAAGGTGGAGGAGATAAAGATGGAGGCTCTACTGGTTCTAAGACAGGTGTATCTATTGAGACAAATGATAATTTTCAATTTTGGTCAAAAATAGCAAAAGAGCTACATAGCCTTATTAATAGACCAGAAGATAACTATAAAGCACCAGAGCCAATCGTAAATGCAGAAGCAGGAATGATTACAGTTACAGGTACTCCTCAACAGTTAAAAAGAGTATCAAAATATATTAATAGTATCTCAAAGCAGTTACAAAATCAAGTTTTAATTGATGTTAGTATTTTAAGTGTATCTTTTGATGATAGTGCAACAACAGGTATTGATTGGTCTCAGCTATATAGCTTACAGAATATGGCAGTATCAACATTTGCTTTAGCTAAAAAAAATGTTACTGATTTAGGGTGGAGTCAAGATGGCTCTGGTGGTAATAGTATTGATAGTGCAACATTGGGAAAGGGTGGAGTTCCTAATGGAAGAGGTATAGTAGCAAATAGCTCTGTTAAGATGAATGATATTATTAAATTTTTAAAGAGTCAAGGAGATGTAAGGTCTATATCTAACCCTAAAGTATTAACTCTAAATAACCAACCTGCACTTATATCAGTTGGGAATGAACTATTTTATAAGATACAGACACAATCTGTTCTTCAAGGTGCAAGTGGTGCAGGAAGCTCAACGAGTGGAGAGACAATAGACTCTGTATTTGCAGGGATTTTATTAGATATTACACCTGAGATTTCAGATGATGGGACAATCACTCTAAAAATAAATCCATCAATATCAGATACGCTAGATGTAGTCCAGCGAGATAATACTGGCTCAAGAAATATTCCACCAGATTTATCAAGAAAGCAAATCTCTTCAGTTGTAACAATGAAAGATGGTCAGCATGTTATATTAGGGGGGCTTATCTCATCTAAAAAGGGGACAAAGGTATCTAAAGTTCCACTTTTAGGAGATTTACCCCTGCTTGACCATATATTTAAAAGAGAGGTTAAAATTAATAGTGTTGAGGAGTTAGTATTAATAATTACTCCTCATATAATTAAAAAAGATAAAGAGTTATCCTTAGAGGATTTAGGATATAGAAAGTTAAAAGATGAGAAAAAGTAAATATAGTGATATAAAAAGTATCTTTATAGATAGTATTGATAATGATAACTTTGTAGAGTTACCATTAACTGCCTTTAACTATCAAACCTTAGAAGATAGTCTAAATAAACCTCTAAAGATGATACTACTTTTTGGTAAACCCGGAACAGGAAAGAGTATGATTTTAAATAGACTATACCATAATCTAAAAAATATAAGAGAGATACACTATTTTGATGCTCCAATTCTTAGTGAAAAGGAGTTTTTAAAGAGTATATATGAGTCTATATCATCTGAAAAAATTCCAAATAATATGCGTGTTAATTTTGATGGTCTATTAAAGTATGTTCAATATCTAAAGGGTAGAAGAGAGATTATATTCCTACTTGATGAGTGTCAACTATATAGTGAAGCACTTATGGAAAAAATTAGACTTTTATCAGATACAAGAGTAGTAAAATTTGTAATTACACTACATAAGACAGAGAATGAAGATGTTATAGCAAAAGAGCATTTTAAGACTCGTATATGGGAGATTGTGGAGCTTAAAAATGCCTCTATTGAGGATTTAGAGATTTATATTCAAAAGAAGTTAATACAGAAAGGTTTTGTAGAGGTAGCTAATATGTTTACACCTAAAGATATTAAATTTATTCATCAATTTACAAAAGGCAACTTTAGAGAGACAAATAAATTTTTATATACTCTTTTTAATATATATGAGTACTATGATATTAATAGTCCCGAAAAGCTTTTAGGAACAAAACTCTCTAAAAAAATTCTTGAAATGACAGCAATAAAGATAGGATATATACATGATTAATATAAAAGAGCTTGAGAAGAGATGGTTGAAATATAAGACAAAGAGTTTTATGCTATTGGCATTTATGGTAGTTATTATAGGTTCGTTAATCTATGGTGGTTATTATATTTTATATAAATTAGATTTTAGTAATAAAAAGGAGCATAAAAAAGTTGTAATGTCTGCTGTTAGGGTAGTAGATAAAAATATCTCAATGGCAACTCCACCACCTACTTATATCCCAACAGCAACACCAACTCCAACACCAACTCCGACTCCTACACCTATAAAAAAAGATATTATTCAATTAGCACCCAATATCCCTATAGTAGATTTTGATAATAATAGAGTTGATATTAAAAAAAAACCAATAGAGGTTGTAGATGTTAAACATAAAAAAAAATTAGTTAAAAGAGTCAAAAAACATATTAGAGATAAATTAGCTAAAAAAGTTAAATCTAAAGAGCATAAAAAGCTTAAAAAGGTAGTGGTTCATAAAAAAAAGATAGAGAATAGAAGAAAGAAGATAGATTTTAAGGTTACTACAAATAACTATATGAGTATTATGAAAGAGAAGTTTTATAAATATAGAAATCCAAGAGATGCACTACTAATAGCAAAAGCATACTATAGAGCAGGAAACTATAAAAATTCTGAAATATGGGCATTAAAAGCAAATGAGTTAGATAAAAACTCTGAAGAGAGTTGGCTACTCTTTGCAAAATCTAAAGATGCATTAGGTAAGAGAAAAGAGGCATTGAAAATCTTAATAGCATACTATAATAGAACAAAATCACCTAATGCAAAACTTCTAATAGAAAAAATTAGTTCAAAGAGTAAATAATGAGAGTTATTATAGTTTTAATAATTTATATATTAGATATATATGGCTCAAACCTATCAACTCTATATAAGTTTTATGAGAAACAGGAGTATGATAAGGGGTGTGATTATGGATTTAAATACTACTATAAGAATAAGAATAACGAGAAGTTTTTAACTCTATATGGATTATCATGTTTAGAGACTAATAATATAGATAGAGTTGCAATACCGATGATAAATCTAAATAAGAGTAAGAGTTCAAGAGAGAATGGTAGTTATTTTGCAACTATTCTACTTCAAAAAAATCTGTTAAGACAGGCAATTTTAGATAAAAAGTCATTAGATTATTTGACACTACCAAAGACAAAATTTATAATATCAAAAATTTTTAATCTATTTGTAAAAAAAGAGTATAAATTAGTAGATGGAGTATATAGATTAGAGAGTGGAGATTTTAGTTATAGCGTATATATAAAAGATGATTATATGATTATTGATGTTTTTAATAACGATAGATTTATAAAGAGATATAGATATAGATAGGAGATAATATGCAGAGAGTTATAGATATATTAATTGAAAATGGAGTAATTGACCAAGCTAAATTAAACCTTTTTATAAAAAAGTATGGAGAAGATAGGGTAAATATTGAAAATCTTATTAAGGTAAAGATTATAAATATTACTCAAATGGAGGAGGCTCTAATAAAAGAGCTTAGAATGCACACTATTGAGATGGATGATTTAGAGCCAATTCATGGAATAGATACAACTCGAATATTAAAAAGAATTGCTAAAAATTTAGATATTAAATATATTGAGATAAATGATATTGATATAGACTATAAACTACTAGAGAGACTACCTCTAAAACAGCTTATAAGATATAATGCTCTTCCCCTATATGTTCAAGACTCTGTAGTAACAGTGGCATTTGCCAATCCCAATGATTTTGAGGCAAAAGGGGCTATTGAGAGATTTTTCCATGGTAAGATAATGGAGATAGCAATTGCAAAAGAGAAGATGATACAAAAAGAGCTTCTAAAGCTTAAGACTAATGAGGAGGTAACAGAGTACTCTGAAGATATTAAACATGACTTAACAGATGGAGCTACAGAGATAGCAGAGGATAGTAATGACTCTCCTGCTGTACTTAAGCTTATTGAGACTATATTAAAGACAGCTATTGATGCAAAAACAAGTGATATTCATATAGAGGCTACAGAGCATAACTGTATAGTTAGATATAGAATTGATGGTATGCTTCAAGAGTATTTTAAACTTGAGAAAGTTATATTTGGACCTCTAGCCTCAAGAACAAAACTTCTCTCAAATTTAGATATAGCAGAGAAGAGAAAACCTCAAGATGGAAGATTTACACAGATAGTAAATGGTAGTGTATATGATTTTAGGGTATCCACACTACCAACTCTATTTGGGGAATCTATTGTTATGAGGATTTTAGATAAATCTAAAGCTTTAGTTAAACTAGAAGATGCTGGAATGAACTCTATAGCCTATAAGAAGTTTACAAAAGGGATAAAATCACCATATGGGATTATGCTTGTAACGGGGCCGACTGGTTCAGGAAAGACAACAACACTATATGGGGCATTAAATGCTATTATTGATGTAAAAGATAAGATTATTACTGTTGAAGACCCTGTTGAGTATCAGATGAGTGGGATACAGCAGGTTCAAGTTAGTGCAAATACAGGATTAACTTTTGCAGCAGCTCTTCGTTCAATACTTAGACAAGACCCTGATAAGATTATGATTGGGGAGATTAGAGACCAAGAGACACTGAGGATTGCAATTGAAGCAGCACTTACAGGTCACTTAGTTCTATCTACTCTACATACAAATGATGCAATTTCGGCAATAAATAGAATGCAGGATATGGGAATAGAGGATTATCTATTAGCTGGTGCTGTTATTGGTATTCAAGGGCAGAGGCTTGTTAGAAAGATTTGTAGTGTATGTAAAGAGGAGGAGCAAAATATCAATCCAGATAATCTAAAAGAGATAGAGAGGTATCTACCTAAAAATCCAAAATTCTATAAGGGTAAAGGGTGTGCTGTATGTAATAATAGTGGATATACAGGAAGAGAGATGATTTCAGAGGTTTTATTAATATCTGAAGAGTTATCAACTATGATTGCAAATGGAGCATCAAAAGAGAAACTAAGAGAACAGGCTTTTAAAGAGGGATTTATAACTATGCTTCAAGATGGAGTTAATAAGGCACTACAGGGAAAAACATCACTTGAAGAGGTATTAAGGGTGGCAAGATAATGAATTACTATAGAGTTACAATGAGAAGAAGAGGTAAAAAAACCCAAGAGATAGTAAAGGCAAAGAGTAAAATTAGTGCTATAAGAAGTGCTAAACAGGAGTTTAGTGGATTTAATATTATAAAGGCTGAAGAGACAACTCCAAATATAGGTGATAGAATATCCGATTTTTTATCTAGTCTTAAGGGTTCATTTGAGCCTAAAATAGATATTGGAAATAAAATCTCATCTATTAGACAGATAGCAGTTATGACAGATGCAGGAATATCAATTCATGACTCAATTGATGAGGTGGCTAAAAATACAGAAAATGAGAAATTAAAAAGAATATATAGTACAATCAGTAATGATATTAATGCAGGAAAAGGAATTAGCGACTCTATAGAGCCATATAGAGAGGATTTTGGACATGTGGCACTTGCTATGACAAATCTTGGTGAAAAGACAGGTAATATATCAGGGGCATACCATAAATTAGCAGATATTTTAGAGAGTATTAGAGATAATACTAAAAAGTTTAAAAAGGCTATTAGAACACCTCTAATTACATTTGTAGCAATGGGAATTGCATTTACTATTCTTATTATGGTAGTTGTTCCAAAATTTAAAGCTATGTTTGAGAAGTTTAAAGCTGAACTTCCAGTTCCTACACAGATACTACTATTTTTAGAAAATATCCTAAATAACTATGGACTATATGTTTTAGGTGGATTAGCCACCATAATTTTTATATTTATCCACACCTATAAAACAAATAGAGATTTTAAATATAGAGTAGATAAGATTTTAATTCACCCCAAATTCTATCTAATACATAAAGTTATATTTTTCTCAACTATGCACAAATATACTTTAGTATTTGGAGAGTTAGTTAAAGCTGGTATTCCTGTATCTGAAGCATTAGATACTGCTGTTGATATGGTAGATAACCTATATATTAAACAGAAACTCTTAACAGTTAATGCAAATATCGCTAGAGGTATATCTCTATCTGATGCTTTTGAGCAGACAGAGCTATTTGAAAATATGTTACTACAGATGATACGAGCAGGAGAGAGTAGTGGACAACTTGATATGATGTTAGAGAAGGTTACAAACTATTATGATAGTAGATTTCAAGACCTTATTGATAACCTTGCTGCATATATTGAGCCTATTATGCTATTTTTTATTGCTGGATTAGTTCTATTAATGGCACTTGGAATATTTATGCCTATGTGGGATTTAGGAAAAGCTGTTAATAAATAATTTAATTCTCTTATAGAAATGCTAGAAGAGATGCAGTAACAGCCACATTAAGAGAATCTACTCCTCTTCTCATAGGAATAGAGATAGATTTATCTGATAACTTCTCTATCTCCTTAGAGACTCCTATAGTCTCATTTCCTAATATAAATATAACTCTATTAGAGTAAACCTCATCTCTATAACTATTTTTTGCATAAGATGATAGAGTATATATGTCTGTATTTGATTTTTTAAATATTTTTAGACTATTAATTAGAGATGAGGTTTTTATAATGGGGAGTTTAAATAGTGTGCCAACACTAGATTTAATAACAAGTGGTGATATTTGAGCCGACCTCTTTGTAGGTAATATGATTGCATCTATATTTCCTGCTGTAGCTGAACGGATAATCATTCCTAAGTTTTGAGGATTAGATATGCCATCAAGAGCTAAGAGCCTATATGAGTTATGATTTTTAATAAACTCCTCTTCATCTAAAAATCCTTTCATAATAATATCTAATGCTACACCTTGGTCTTGTTTTGAGTTTTTAGATATATATGATAGAGCCTTTTTAGTATGATATACTATCTCTATATTCCGTTTTTTTGCTAATTTTATAATTTTTTCTAATTGAGGTGTAATCTTATTAGATTTAGATAGATGAAGTCTATATATCTTTAAACTATTATCTAATAGAGCCTCTAATATGGAATTTCTCCCATATATAGTTAAAATCTTATCTAAATTAATCTGTTCCATTCCAAGCAATAGTAGCTCTACCCTTCTCATCAAAATTAACAGCAGGTAGTCCCATAATATTAAATCCAGCATCAACATAGTGAACCTCTCCTGTAACTGCTGAACTTAAATCAGATAGTAGATACATACCAGAGTTTCCAACCTCTTCAATAGTTACATTTCTCTTAAGTGGAGCGTGTGCTGTATTCCATTTTAGTAAAAATGAGAAATCTCCAATACCAGCGGCTGCCAATGTTTTAATAGGTCCAGCACTAATTGCATTTACTCTAATCCCATCTTTTCCTAAATCTTCTGCTAAATATCTAACACTCATATCAAGTGCTGATTTTGCAACTCCCATTAGATTATAGTTAGGAACATATTTTACTCCACCTAAATATGTAAGAGTTAAAATTGAAGAGTTTTTTGAGAGTATTGGTTTAAGCTCTCTTGTTATCTCAATTAATGAATATACTGAAATATCCATAGCTATATTGAAAGCATCTTTTGGTATATCTATAAATCTACCGCTTAAACCAGACTTTGGAGCAAATGCAATAGAGTGAACAATAAAATCTATCTCTCCCATATCTCTTTTGAGTGACTCTCTTAATGCTTTTATCTCTTCGGGTTTAGTTACATCACAAGGATAAAATCTACTACCACACTCTAAATCTTCTGCAATTGGAGCTAATTTTCTCTTAAATCTATCATTTAAAAATGTAATTGCCATCTCTGCCCCTTGTGCATGACAAGCTTTAGCAATTCCATAAGCTATTGATTTCTTATTTGCAATTCCAAGGACTACTCCTTTTTTGCCTTTCATTACCATATAGTTCTCTCCATAATTAAAAATTAATTGCGTATTCTATCATGATTAGATAGAATTTTATATAAATTTTAAGGGATATGGTAGATGGAAAAGATATTAATAATAGATACTGGTGGAACTTTTAATAAAGTATATAACCCTATAAGTGGTAATTTAGAGATAGATAGAAGTGGTAAAGCTATAGAGAGTATAGCTAAATCATGGTTAGTAGATTTTAAAGTTATAAATATTATTGGTAAAGATAGTTTAGATATGATAGATAGCGATAGAGAAAAAATATATAAAACTATAAAGGAGTCAGAATTTAAAAAGATTATTATTGTTCATGGTACGGATACTATTGATATTACAGCTAAATATCTTAATAAGCTTAATTTAGATAGACAGATTATATTAACAGGTGCAATGGTACCATTTTCAATAAATCCAATAGAAGCAACTGCAAATCTATCTTCTGCTTATGGCTATCTTTTGAAATTAAAGGAGAATAGGGTTTATATAGCTATGAATGGCAAGATAGATTTATATAAAAGAGTTATTAAAAATAGGGGAAAAGGATATTTTGTAATAACTCTTTAATGTGTAACAACATACAAGGAGGGATTCCAATCTTTAGCGATTTAGAAATAGGGGGATACTAAAGATGTATGTTGTTACAATAGAATTATAACAGAAACAAACTTAAACAAGATTAAATATAAAATGTTTTTTTGATTTTTTTTATTGAATATTTTAAACTAGAGTAAGAAGATAAAATTTTGACATATATATATAGTTCTATAACAAAAAAAACTCAAAAAAGACATTTTTTGTCCCTCTTTCATGCTATAATTCTCTTATGTTAAGTATAAAAACTAAATTACCAACAAAAAATCTAAAAATCAGAAGAGTGCTATCGAAGCTTTTTCAATCTTATATCTATACAGCATTAGATGATAAAGAACACGATGGTTATAAACATGCTAATGGAAAAGTTTTTAAATCTATGAATTTTAAAATAGCTTATATAGACAATGAAATTCATGCTAAATATGTTGCCTTAAATCCCGAAAATGAGAAGAGATTAGCCCAATATATGTTAATGAATAGTCTAAAATTAGGGGAAATACATCTAACCAATACCTCCATTTCTATTCTTGAGAGAAATAGTAAAATTAAGTCACCTATGAGAGTAGGGGGTTTTGTTTCTGTTCATATTAAAGATGGAAATAGTAAAAGAAAAATATATCTTGAACCTAAAAGTGCAAAGTTTCAAGAGATTATCCATAGAAATACTATAGAAAAATATGAGGCTCTATTTGGCAAAAAATATGAGGGAGAGTTAAAAATAAAGCTAATAGAGCAGAAGCCACGAGAGAGAATTTTTCACTACTCTAAAGGTGTTATAAAAGCTTGCTATGGAGTCTATGAGATAGAAGCCAATGAAGATATGCTTGGAATGATACTTGATACTGGCATGGGAAGTAATGCTATGAAAGGGGTTGGGTTTGTGGAGATTGTAAGCCCAAAAAAGATAAAATCTAAAGATAAAAAAGAGGAATAAATGGGTGACATCATAAAAACACTCTCAACCATAGGCACACACTACCTAGAAGATGAGAAGAGAGTTAAAAACAAAGCGTATGAATATACAAAAATCAAAGTCTATCTCTGTGATATAGAGACAAAACAGATAGAGCCTTATACAACTATAAAAAATGAAGATTTGATTATTACCCGTTTTGGTGTAGGGGCAAACAGTGGTAATCTTTTTCCTAATGTCTTTTTTGAGCCTAAAAATGTAAAAAAAGAGTTTGATAAGTTTGTAAGAGGAGTATTGAAAGCCAATAAAAACTTACTCTCTTATTTTAGTGAAGAAGAGATAAATGATAATGAGATTTTAAAGATTTTAAGCTCTATAGATGAAGATTTTTTTGCAGATGAAGCTAAAGTAGCAGAGATACAATCTTTAAGTAAATATGAGAAAGCAAAAGGAGAAAAAGGGAAGTTTTCGACATATTTTGCATTAGCATATAAAGATAAACCTATCTCATACTATTTTAAAGATATCTATGAAAAACATCTAAATAGCTTTAGTGAAGCTACCATGAGAGGTTATGATATTATTTCTAATAAAGAGGGGATTGGAGGAGATGCTAATTTGGCTTTTTGTTCTACTAATGAACTACCTACAAAGCTAAAACCAATTAAGTTAAAACTTCTTCCTCTCTCTTTTGAGTCTGCTAAAAAGGTTAAGATTGGATTTGACGTAATGGACAAACTTCTCTCTCATAACTTTTATGGACTTAAAATGGCGATTATGCCAACACTTTTGAATGATGAGGTTGAGTATAAAGATGTTTTAGAGATTTTAGAAAAATCAGCAAAAGGAGAGATGTTTGAGATAAGAGAGAGTGAAACTACCATTAATGATTATTTAGAAGATACTGCCTATGGTGAAAAAGGTCTACCCGTTTTAAATACCATTCTATTTTATGCCAAAAATAACTCTGCTGTTGATGTTCTGTTACAGATTGACGATGTTTTACCCTCTTATATCTCTTATGTTTCAGAGAAGATAGGTGAGTATAATATCAAAGCATTTAAAAATAAAGATGTAAAAGATAGCCAAGAGACGATTTATATACAAAATATCTTTTCTGATAGATTGGAGATTATGAGCATACTGCTCTCTAGCAGTAAAATAGAGAAAGATATTTTGATTTATAAGTTTTCACAACTTATCTATTGGGGAACGATGAATAGAGCATATGCTTATCCTGTAGAGTGGGGGAAATATTTTAATGGATATTATGCCAACAGAAGCATAGAGGCGATAGGTAGATATTTGGCTCTATTTAGAGATACAAAAAAGCTTAAAGAGGATTTTATATTAGAAAAGGAGATAGATTTGGAAGAGATAAAGAGTAACAAAGAGAAGATAAGCCAACTCATAGACAATAGTGAGTTTCTTGACAATGAAGTTCTAGAGAGTGCCTACCTTTTAGGAATGCTATCAAGTGCTTTGATAAATTGGCAATATGGTGTGAGTGGAAGTAGCTCTCATGAAAAATGGCTTAACAATAGTGGAGCAATTACCAAAGATAGCTTAGATAGAATTTGGAAAAAGTCTGAAGAGACAATTCGTAAACTCAACTCTACTTCTGGTTCAGGCAATAGAGTAGTCAATGAGATTAAAGAGTTGGTTGTTGATAGCTCTAAAAAGGCATTTATCTACAGAGGTATTGTTAAAAGTTCTTATGTGTCACTTGCCTTTGCCATGGGTGGTAGTGATTATGTTAAATATATTAAAGAAAAAAGTAAACAGGAGAAAAAGTAATGTTAAAAAAAGAGATTTTATTTTTATGGGACGGAGAGAATTGGAACCCAAATGGGGATATGTTAAACAGTAATGCACCTAGAATTGATGAAGAGACAGGTAGGGCTGAAGCTACTGATGTACGGATTAAACGAACCATTAGAGATGAGTTGATGAAAAGAGAGGGTGATGAAGTTATTTTTATTAAAGAGTATAAAAGAGATGAAAATGTGCTTGATTGTAAAACAGCTATACGAGAAAATAAGATAGATATTAGACAGAGTAAAGCAGATTTAGAAAAAGAGATTTTAGAGCGATTTTTAGACATACGAGCTTTTGGTGGGGTGTTGCCAATATCGGATAAAGATGAGATGAAAAAAGATAAAGCAATAACCACAGCAGGGGTTCAGTTTACAGGGGCAGTGCAGTTTAGAATGTCAAAATCTTTACATAAAGTTGCTAATAATCATATTAAAGGAACAGGGGCATTTGCTAGTAGTTATCATGAGACAGATACTAAAAAACAGAAAGAACAAGCTACTTTTAGAGAGGAAGATTTTTTAAGCTATGCACTCTTTGCTACCTATGGAATAATGGATAACCATAATGCTAAAAAGACAGGTTTTAGTGAAGATGATGCTAAAAAAATAATTGATGCTTTATGGTTTGGAACAAAAAATCTTATTACGCGTTCTAAAATGGGGCAGACTCCAAGATTGATGCTTGTTATTACCTATAAAGATGATAGTTTTGCAGGAGATTTAAATAACAGTATTGATTTTGTTGGAACTAAAGATGATGAAGCAATTAGAAGCATTAATGACTATAAGATAGACTTTAAAAGATTAAAGGGAAAATTAGAGAGATATGGTAATTCGATTGAAAAGGTAGAGTATCTAGTCGATTATGACTTTGAGCAGAACCACAAAGAGCAATTTGAAAGCAGTTGGATAAAGATAGAGAGATAAGATGTCTATTGTAGCATTTAAACTAACAGGAGACTATGCACACTTTTCTCACCCTGCTACTATCTACTCTAGTTTGAGCTATCCTATTCCACCTAAAACAGCAATTATGGGTTTTTTAGGTGCATTGATAGGAGAAGAGGAACATTATAGGCTTAGAGATATTAAATATAGTATCAGAGTAGATAAGGAGATTGTTAAAAAATCATTTGTCTTTAATGGCATAAAGTTTGCACTCTCTTCAAATATGCACATCAAAGAGGGGTATCAAAATGCTAGTGATAAAAAACAGTTCTATAGAGAGCTTATCTGCTCTCCTGCCTATACTGTTTTTGTAGATTTATCGCTACTAGCTCAAGCCTATCAAAAGAAGATAACTCAATATCTAAAAGAGCATAAAACAGCTTTTACCCCATATTTAGGGATTAATTTCTGTTTGGCTGACTTTGAGTGGATAGAGATAAATAAGTTAGAGAAGATAGAAGAGGATTTTTCAGAGATTAATACCTTTACACTCAAAGATGATTTTGAATTTGATATTGAGAACTATGGAGTCAAGCTTACCACTGCCAATATGGCTTGTGATGTAGAGGAAGGTAGAGTATTTAAAGATTTTAAAGAGTTTATTGTAGAGATTGGAGCTAAGAACGCTATTAAATCAAAAAATAGAGATAATATCTATCAGATAAATGAGCATAGGGTATATTTTGTTTGATATATTTTTTTCTCACCCTAACAAACCCTATATTGAACATATATCTAATATGTTTAATGAAGAGGATACGCCATTAGAGCGACAGGTTAAAAGATTTCACGATATAGCCAAACTTAAAAATAGTTTTCAACTCTATATTCGTGGAGATAAAGGAGTAGATAAAAACCACTCTTTGCTCTCTGCTTATCTATTTTTATTAAATAGCGATTTAGAGACCAGAGATTTACTTTTTGGATTTTTGGCGATTGCTTCACATCATGCTAATGTAGAGAACTTTTTTGCTCTAAATGAGGATAACAGATATATTGGTAGATATTGTACTAACTCAAAGGAGTTGCTCTTTCTTGATGAGGTTTTAAACTCAGCAAATGCTCTTGGTTTTTATGAGAAGGTAGAGGGTAATTTAGCTCAACTAGAAGAGCATACAAAAAAGTATCAGAAATATATACGAAGTTTTAAATTTAAAAATAGTTTTGATTATAGAGACTTTATTGACTTCAAAAAACTCTACGCCTCTTTGATTTATGCCGATAAGTTTGAGGCGATTTTTGGAATTAAAAAAGATAAAAAAGAGCCTATTGCAAAAGAGATATTGAGTAGCCATATAGATGCTTTTCCTTATCATGCAAAACGAGATAAGTTTAGAAAATATGTTTTAAACAATTTTGATGCTTCTCATAAACTCTTTACCTTAACAGCTCCAACAGGCTATGGAAAAACGCTAACAGCTTTAGAGTTTGCATTAGCGTTTAAAAAAGAGAAAATTCTCTTTGCTTTGCCTTTTACTTCAATTATTGACCAAACTTATGATGTGGTGTGTGATATATTTAAAGATATAGATATTTTTAAAATTCATCACAAAACAGATATAGATGAGTCTGTACCCAAAGATAGATACTCTCAAGTAAAGTTTTTAATGAGTTCATTTTCTGGAGAGATAAATATCACGACCCTTTATCAGATTATCTTTGCACTCTTTGGCAATAAAAACAGAGACAATGTAAAGTTTAATCAGTTTAGAAACGCTGTAGTTATTATAGATGAAGCACAAGCTATTCCTTATGCTTTTAGGCAAGATTTTATTCGACTCTGTGAGTTAATTTCAGAGCAGATGAATACGGTTTTTATTTTTATGTCGGCTACCATGCCTATGATGAGTGATAAGTTTAAAGAGATTTCAAACTTAGACTACTTTCATGAACAGAACCGATATGTTTTAAAGTGGTTAAGCCTAGAAAATGGGCAAGAGAGTTTGATGGAAAGTGTAAGAGATGAAGCCCAAACAAAACATACGCTTTGTGTGGTCAATACCGTTAAAAAAGCACAAGAGCTTTATTTGAAATTTAGAGATGAGTTTGAGTGTTATTGTCTAAATGGTTATATGACCGATAACGATAAACAAGGCGTGGTAGAAAAAGTTAGCAAACGACTAAAAGAGAATAAAGAGAAAATCTTACTTATCTCAACCCAATCTATAGAGGCAGGAATTGACCTTGATTTTGAAGTAGGTTTTAGAGAGGTAGCACCCATTAGCTCTATTATCCAAACAGCAGGGCGTGTTAATCGTCACTTTGGAGAGCAACAAGGAATACTCTATATCTTTGATGATATTTGTGAATATTCCAATTTAATCTATGGAGATTTACAGCAGATTAGCCAAGCAATATTTGAAGTTTTACAAGATGGAGATGTAGAAGAGTCCAATATCTTGGAGATAAGCAGACTCTATTTTGACAAAATTTATAAACAGTTAGAGAGCTTTTATATTGAAAAAGAGATAGAGAAGTTAGAATTTTTTGATATTAACAGAAAGATAGAAGCTCTAATGGACGGTGGAGATTTTAAACAGCTAATTATAGTTGAGCCTTATGATGGATTTATAAAAGAGATAGAGATGGAACTTTTACGCATTAGAAAAGAGGAAAAAGATACATTTAGACAGAAAGATTTAGTTCAATCGCAAGTTAAGAAGATGTTGCAACATGTCGTTAATGTCAATAAAAAAGAGATTGATAAGTTTATGACACCAATTAGTAAGGTTAAATATCTGCATGAGATGATTTATCTATCTTCTGGAGCTAGTGAGTATAATGAAGAGTATGGGATTAAGAAGTATCATTTGGAATTAGAAGATAGTGATATGGGGTTTGACTTTTGAGTAGTTTTAACCAAGACCTAATAACAGGAACCCTAATCCACTACTATGTAACCTGCAAAAGAGAAGCATGGCTCTATAGCCGTAAAATTCATGCTGACCAGTGGGACGAAAATATCAAAATGGGGAAAGCCTTAGCTGAGATAAAAGAGGAACAGCTACACGATTTTCCATTTTCTAATCTCAAATTTGACAAGATAGGTAAAGAGAGAGGGCATTATACAGTTACTGAATATAAAAAAAGCATGAGCAACCCAGAGGGGGCAAAGATGCAACTGCTTTTTTATATGTGGCAACTCAAAACCTCTCTTAAACTCAAAGTCATAAATGGAAAAGTTTTCTCTGGACGAACAACACATTTTTTTATAGAGGGAAATGAAGCCAATATGAAGATGATGGAGGAGCTTATAGAGGAGATAAGCCAATTTTTAGAGCAATCGACACCACCACCTTTTAAAGAGATAAAGTTTTGTAATGGGTGTGGGTATAGGGATTATTGTTTATAGGGGATTTAAAATGTATATCATATTGTTTTACGATATAGTCGATAAAAAAAGCCTAAAAGATAAAAAAGACAATAGCTACAAGATACGAAAAGAGGTGGAAAAATACCTTACAAGAGTTCAGTTTTCAGTATTTGAGGGAGAGATAACTCCAAGTGATTTAAAACGGCTTAAATCCTATCTAAGTAAAGTAATAGATAAATATTTGGACTCTATTATTATCTATGAAGCTACAAGATTGAACTATACAAAAAGGATAGTAATAGGAGTAGATAAAAATGATGGAATATTTACAGATTAGGAGAATATAGTGCAGAAAAATGATAGAACCCATTTTTTAATGGTAGCAGGAAGATTAAGAAGAGATAAAAATAATCTAAAGTTTGACCGATATGACGATGATTTTAATGTGGTAAGTACTAAGCCTCTACCTATTAAAGGGATAGATGAGATTTACATCTTAGCCAAGGTTGATTTTGACTCTTACACTATGGCATTTATAGCTGACAATAATATTTTACTTCACTTCTTTAGCCCTTTTCAAAGTTTTAGGGGTAACTTTTTTCCTAACACTTCAAACTCTGTAAATAAGAGTGGTTTTGTGCTACTTCAACAGTTAAGAGCCTTTGATGATGAGGTTCATAGGCTATATCTAGCTAAACAGTTTACAAAAGGACAGATAATAAATGGTGCAAATAACTGTAAAAGATATAGAGTAGATTTTGAGATAGATAACTATATGGAGAGTTTAAAAGAGGCTAATAGCATTAATGAGATTATGGCTGTTGAAGGAGCTTTTAATAAAAGTTATTATAAGGCATGGAATAGTATTATTAAAAATCAACGCTCATTTAAGTTTATTAGACGGAGTAAACGACCACCAATAGATAAGTTAAATGCTCTTATTTCTTATATTAATACACGAATTTATAACATTATATTGAGTGAAATCTATAAAACAGAGCTTGACCCACGAATAGGATTTTTGCATGAGCCTAACTATCGCTCTTTAAGTCTGCATTTAGATATTGCAGAGATTTTTAAACCGATTATTGGAGATAATATTATATTTACAATGCTTAATAACAAAGAGATAACTGCAAAAGATTTTCAAACTAATGGTGGAAGAATTCATTTTGTTAATGAGGGGATAAAAAAAATAGAGTTAAAGATTATTAAAAAGATGACAGAACAGATAAAGATAGGAGAGCAGAAACTTACATGGAGACAGGTTATTCGCCGAGAGGTTAATCGTATAAAACGAAATATTGTTGAGATAAGTGAATATGAACCATTTATTTTATAAGTTTTTAGATATTAATAAGCTTATATTAAAGAGAATTTTGGTTTAATTTCATTTGAAAGAGGTGGTATAGCCTCGTTGAAGTTTATTTTAAGGTTTCTTGAAATGGCTATTTTATGGGGTTTTAGAAAAAAGATAATTTTATTTAATCTTTTTTTAAGAAATAAAATTTTACCATTTTATCAAGAGAACGCCGAAATATAGCGATTTGGTTGCTGTTTAAACATACTCCCTTATAGGGTTTGAAACAAAGAGTTTATTAACTAATGTTACGATAAAACCAAAATAGGGATTTCTTAAAAAGCTACCAAACTAAGCAGATTTCAACTCCATAACTTTTTGATAAGCTGTTTTTAAAGCCTCAATATAAATCTTCTCCTTAATGGCAAAATGGTTCATCTTATAGTT
>WGAM01000088.1 GCA_015494795.1 Campylobacterota bacterium | reverse complement strand
CACTTTGGTTATAATTTCTTATATTAGTTTTTAGCACTTATATTTTTGCAACTACAATCTGTGAAAATCCTTTATATGAAATGTCTCCTCCTTTATTTTGCTAAAAACTAATTAAATCACTTCATAAGAAATTTAATAAAAAAGTTATATAATGCCCAGAAAATAATGAAGCAGATGAATTTTATAACAAAATTATTAAAACCAAAACAGAAAATCATAACAACAACTTTAACCATTACATCATCTAATGGTTTTCATCTAAGACCTATTGCAAAATTTGTAAATGAGGTTAAAAAATTTGATGTAAAAGTTACAATTATTGCATTAAATCAAGAGGTATCTGCTCTACAAGTACCTAAAATACTCTCATTAGGATTAGATAAGGGAGATAGCTTTAAACTTAAGGTAGATGGAGAAAAAGCACAAGAGGTAAGTAGTTATCTTAGTAATTTCTTTAAAAAACTTATGGAAGATGATACAAAGATTGAGATTGCTAAACAAGAGGAGGAGTCTTATCAATCTAGTACTATTATAGGTCATACCATAGCTAAAGGTGTAGGAGTAGCCCCTTTAGTTAGATATAGAGTTAAGATGAGTATTGATAGTAGTAGAGAGAGTATATCTATTAGAGATGCAATTAATTTAACTAAAGATGAACTCTTAGAACTATCCAAAAGTAAAGATAAGAATTCAGAGATTTTTTTAGCTCAAAAAGAGATACTCTCTAGTGAAGTTTTTAATCAAGATTTTCAGAGTTTAGATAATTTTAAATTAACTATAAATAGTGAAATAGAGAAACTAAAAGATACAAAGTTTGAGTCACGAATATCTGACTATAGAGATTTAGAGAAGAGAGTACTCAAACATTTAGGAATTAAATATATACTAGAGCTACCAGATACTCCATATATTCTACTAGCTGATGATTTACTACCAAGTGAGGTAGAGCAGATAGCAAAAACCTCTATTGAGGGAGTTATATTGGAAAATGGTACACTTATGTCTCACGCCTCTATACTTCTCCGTTCCAATAATATCCCATCTATGATTATAGAGAGTAAAATAGAAGATGGTATATACTCATATATAATAGTTGATGCTAATAGTGGAGATATTATATTAAATCCAACAGATAGAGATATAAGGAGAGCTAAAGAAAAGAAGAGAAGAATTAAGATGGAGCAGAGTAAAAGTTATGCTAACCGTTTTGCTCCAACTATAACTCTATCAGGTAGAAAAATAAAAGTTCTAGCAAATGTAACTGATGTAAACTCTGCAAAAGAGGCAAAAGAGTATGGGGCTGATGGTATAGGACTTCTTAGAACAGAGTTTCTATTTAGTAGAAAAAAACCAACTTTAGATGAGCAGATAAGAGCATATAGAGAAATTTTTGAACTATTTGATGATATTACAGTTAGAACACTAGATATTGGTGGTGATAAATCTCTCCCATATATAAATATTCCTAAAGAGAATAATCCATTTCTAGGAGTTAGAGGTATTAGGCTATCTTTACAAGAGGAGATACTATTTCGAGAGCAACTATTAGCTATATTTAAAGCACACGGTGGAAAAAGAGTAAAAATTATGTTTCCTATGGTATCTCAAAAAGAGGAGTTTAAAAAGGCAAAAGAGATAGCTCAAAGTGTAGCTAAAGAGCATAATATAGATATTAGTAATATCCTATTTGGTATTATGATAGAGGTTCCATCTGTTATATTGGCTCTAAGAGTATTTGATAAAGAGGTCGATTTCTACTCAGTTGGAACAAATGATTTAACACAATATCTATTTGCAATAGAGAGAACTCACCCAACCCTAAAGGTAGATATAACTTCTCCTGTAGTAATCTCTGCACTAAAAATTATTATAGATAATACAACAAAACCGATAAGTATCTGTGGAGAGTTAGCAGGAGTTGAAGAGGTTACAAAAGAGATTATTGATATGGGGTATAGCAATCTATCTGTATCTTCAAAACTTATACCATCTTTAAAGGATAAAATTCGTTTGATTTAACTCTATTAGATATAATTTTCCTTTTAATAAAATATAAAGGTATAATATGTCTATAAGTGTTGTGATACTATCAGCAGGTAAGGGTACTAGAATGAAATCAGATACCCCAAAAGTTCTTCATAAAATTTCAGGGAAATCTATGATTTCTCATGCTATAGATGCATCAAAAAAAATATCAGATGATATAACTGTTGTTCTCTATCACCAAGCTAAAAGAGTTAAAGAGGCTATTGAAAAAGAGTATAAAGATATAAAATTTCATATTCAAGATGTAGAAAATTTCCCGGGGACTGGTGGAGCATTAAGAGGAGTTAAACCCAAATATAGTAGAACTCTAATATTAAATGGAGATATGCCATTAGTTACATCTAATTCACTAAAAGCTCTAATAGATGGAGATGGTGATATTAATCTCTCTGTAATTAAACTAGATAATCCATCAGGTTATGGCAGAGTAGTAATAGAAAATAGAACTGTTAAACAGATAGTAGAGGAGAAGGATTGTAACTCTACTCAAAAAGAGATAGATAGTGTAAATGGAGGAGTATATTCTCTTAAGAGTGAACTCTTAGAGAGATATATCCCAAAGCTAAATAACTCAAACTCACAAAAAGAGTACTATCTGACAGATATTATAGAGATGGCAGTAGAAGAGGGAAAGATAGTGAAAGCTATATTTGTTCCCGAAGAGGAGTTTAAAGGGGTAAACTCTAAATTGGATTTAGCCACTGCAGAGGTTATTATGCAGAAGAGAATTAAAGATAATCTTATGTTAAATGGGACTATTATGCATCTTCCAGATACTATCTATATTGATATTAATGCATCATTTGAGGGGGAATCTATAATTGAGAGTGGTGTATCTATATTAGGGAAGAGCAAAATTATAAAATCTCATATAAAATCTAACTCTGTAGTTGAAGAGTCTATTATAGATAACTCATCTATTGGACCTATGGGGAGAGTAAGACCACAATCTCATCTAAAAAATACACATATTGGTAACTTCGTTGAGGTTAAGAAATCAAAATTAGATGGAGTAAAAGCTGGACATCTATCATATTTAGGAGATGCCACTATTGGAGAAGGGAGTAATATTGGAGCTGGGGTCATAACATGTAACTATGACGGAAAAGCAAAATATAAGACTACTATTGGAAAAAATGTATTTGTAGGTAGTGATACACAGATTATAGCACCAGTAAATATTGAAGATGAGGTTATGATTGGAGCCGGAACAACTGTTACAAGAGATATTAAAAGGGGTAGTTTAGCAATAAGTAGAACTCCACTTAAGATAGTGGCTGATTTTTTCTATAAATTTTTTAAAAAGGCTAAGTAGATGGAGTTAAATTTAAAAGGCAAAAATATTCTAATAGGAGTGACAGGTAGCATTGCTATATATAAGGCGTGTGAACTTGTCCGACTTTTTGTAAAATCTGGTGCATCTGTAGATGTTGTTATGACTCCTAGTGCAGAGAAATTTATATCCCCTTTAGTTTTTGAGGCACTTACTAGAAATAGAGTATTGACTAATAGTAGTGAGAGCTGGGCTACTTATCTTAACCATATTGATATTGGAAAGAGGGCTGATGTTTTTGTAATAGCTCCTGCTACTGCAAATAGTATTAATAAGCTTAGTAAAGGGATAGCAGATAATATACTTCTACAGAGTGCATTAGCCTTTAATGGAACTCTACTTATTGCACCATCTGCTAATACAAATATGTTAGAGAACCACTACACTATAGGTTCACTTAAGATGTTAGCTGTAAATGATGTAAAGATTATCTCTCCAGAATCTAAACTATTAGCTTGTGGAGATGAGGGGAAGGGTGCTTTAGCAGAGCCTTTAGAGATATTTTATCAAACAGCTCAACAACTTTTAGTTGATGATTTCTGGAAAGATAGAAAAGTGGTAGTTACAGGTGGAGGAACAAGAGAGAAGATTGATGATGTAAGGTATATATCAAACTTCTCATCAGGCAAAATGGCTAATGCCTTAGCTACTGCTCTATACTTAAGAGGTGCAGATGTATGTCTAATAACAACTAAAGAGTACTCATCAATTCCTAAGGAGATATATACTATTGCCGTTGATGATGCTAATGAGATGTTAGAATATACTATAGACTCAATTAGAGTAGCAAAAAAGGGTAAAATGAGTAGAGCAACAATGAGTAGTAGTGAGCCAATACATCTAATCCAAAAGCGACCATACCTATTTATGGCTGCAGCTGTATCTGATTTTACCCCTAAATATCCTCAAAATGGAAAAATTAAAAAGTCATCTATTGGTGATAGTTGGAGTATAGAGCTTAAAGAGAACCCAGATATTTTATCTACTATTAATAAAGATGGAATAACTACTATAGGCTTTAAAGCAGAGATGGATAGTATAAATGGATTTAATAATGCTAGAGGTATGCTTAAAAGCAAATCTATAGATGGAGTATGTTATAATCTGTTAAGAGGTAGTGATAGTTTTGGAACAGATGATAATAGTATTACTTTTATAACTGATGATTATAGCATTGATTTAGGTCATGGTGACAAACTTTCATTATCTTTTAAAATATTAGATGAGAGTAGAAAATTGAATAATGAGTAATAATATATTAAAGCACTTAGCAATTATTATGGACGGAAATGGAAGATGGGCTAAACAGAGGGGGTTAATGAGAACAAAGGGGCATGAGCAGGGGGCAAATACTATTAGAGATATAACACAATATTGTGCAGAGCATGAAACCATAGAGACAGTAACTCTATATGCCTTTAGCACTGAAAATTGGAAAAGACCTAAATATGAGGTTGACTTCTTAATGAGACTATTAGATAGATGGTTAAAGCAGGAGCTACCAACATACCATAGATTTGGAGCGAGATTTGAGACAGTTGGAAATATTGAGGGTTTCTCACCAAAACTTCAAGAGACTATAGCATCTATTAAAGAGCAAACAGCAGACCATACAAATGTGACACAGATATTAGCTCTAAATTATGGCTCAAGATATGAGATAGCAAAGGCTGCTTCACAACTTGCTAAAAGGGGAGAAGAGATTACAGAAGATAGTTTAGGTAGAGAGTTAAATACTCCATATCAAGATATAGACCTTTTAGTTCGTACAAGTGGAGAGCAGAGACTATCAAACTTTCTACTTTGGCAACTATCATATAGTGAGTTCTATTTCACTAAAACTCTATGGCCAGACTTTACCCCTATGGAGTTAGAGGAGATAATTAATCAATATCTACATAGAGATAGAAGATTTGGAGCAGTCGTTTAATGTATAATATATTTTTATCAATTACCATATTTATATTTGGTATTGTAATAGGCTCGTTTTTAAATGTATTAATATATCGTATTCCAAAGGGGGAGAGTATAGTATATCCAGCTTCAAAGTGTCAAATTTGTCAAACTCCTCTAAAGTGGTGGCACAATATTCCAATAATATCGTGGATTATACTTGGTGGAAGTTGCTATTTCTGTAAGAGTCAAATATCAATTCAATACCCTATTATTGAGTTTCTTACAGGAGTTATTGCAGTAGTATTATATTTTAAATTGGGTTTAGTCTGGTATCTACCTATAGTATTTTTGGTATTTGCTCTACTTCTAGCTTTAGTTATGATAGATTTTAAATATTTAGCAGTTCCAGATAGTCTAAATCTTTTAGCACTAACTTTAGCAGTAGTAAATCCTCACTTTATAGAGTCAATATCTTATGCACTTATGTCAGCAGGTGGATTAGCACTTCTAAGATACTATATTAGCTATTTTTTAAAAAAAGAGGCAATGGGAGAGGGAGATATTATTGTAGCAGGAACAATGGGTGCATTGCTTGGATTTCCACTATTCTTCTATGCACTATTTCTATCTGCAATATTAGCAATAGTTCCATCTTTAATTGCTAAAGATAGGATAGTTCCATTTGTTCCATTCTTAGCTATTGCCACTTTTATTGTATATATATTTGATAATCAGTTTATACATTTAGCAAATTGGATAATGTATGGATAAGTAGGTTTTAGAGTGGGGAGAATTAGTCTATCTAAATATATATCAGAGAATTTTACAAAGGCATTTTTAACTATATTTCTGCCTCTATTTTTTATTGGCTCTCTAGTTTCTATTGTTCAGTTATCATCTCTTACAAAATTTATTCAAGTTGATTTTTTTGAGATGATGAGGTTATATGGATATAATCTACCTGCAATGCTATTCTATACCATTCCAATCTCATTTTTAATAGCTGTTACAACTGTTCTATTAAGATTATCAACAGAAAATGAGCTTATTGCTCTATTTGCATTAGGTTTTAGGTCTAAAGATATTGTAAGACGACTACTATTCTCTGCAACTCTATTCTCTATACTTCTACTACTTCTATCTATTGTTAAGATGCCACAAGCAGAACAGCAATATAGAGCATTTAAGATAGATAAACTAAGAGAGGCAAAATTGAATATATCCCCCTCTAAACTAGGGCAGAAGTTTGGAGATTTCTTTGTATATCTAAAGAGTAAAGATAAAACCTATATGAGAGATATTGTAATATATACTAAAGAGAGAGATAAATCAGATAGACTATTTATTGCTAAAGAGGCTAATATAGATAATAGTAACTCTATTGTATCTCTAGTTTTAAATAGGGGTAGAGGATATACTTTTGATAAAAAATCATTAAAGATGGTAGAGTATGAGCAGATGAAGATATTTCAAAAAATTAAGGGTAAATCTTATACATATAGAGATATTAGAGAGTATTGGAATAGATATGCAAAAAATCCCAAAAAAAGGGGGAAAATTCTATTTTTTATATTTATTAGTTTAATTCCTATAATTGCACTCTATATTGTAGCCTCATTCTCTATTATAAATCCTCGTTACCAAAAGAGCTATGCCTATCCTATATTGGGATTAACTATACTTCTACTATATGTAGTGGCTACACTTTTGCAAAAACATGGTACACCCTTAACTTTAGGAATATCTCTAGCCACTGTAACGATTACAGGATTAGTTCTATTTCAATATAGAGTATCAAGGTATTTTTGATTGAGAAGAGTAAAGGCTGTTATAGCTTATGATGGGGCATCTTTTTATGGATTTCAGAAACAAAAAGATACTAAAAAAACCATCACCTCATCTATTGAAGAGGCTTTAATATCTATTGGTATAGAGGATAAGATTAGAGGGAGTGGGAGAACAGATAGAGGAGTACATGCGTCAAATCAGATAATTGATTTTAGAGTTCCTATATTTTGGAGAGATTTATATAGATTAAAGGAGGTATTAAATAGAAAATTAGACTCAATCTACTTTAAACATATATCTTATATAGATGACTCTTTTCATTCAAGATTTTTAGCTAAGAGAAGAGTATATAGATATATATTTAAAACAACTCCTCCATCTATTTTTGAAAAGAGATATATCTCATACTATCCTAAATTTAATCTATCAATTCTTAAAGAGTCTCTAAAGATATTTGAAGGAGAACATGACTTTAGTAACTTTTTAAAAAAAGGCTCATTAACCCATACAAATATTAGAACTATATATAGAGCATACTATAAAAGATATAGAGAGTATCATATTATCTATTTTGAAGCAGATGGCTTTTTACGCTCACAAGTTAGAATGATGATAGATTTCTCTATGAGAGTAGCAAATGGTAAATTAAGCTTAGAAAATCAAAAAGAGCAGTTAGAGTTAAAAGATAGATACTCTTCAACTCTAGCTCCACCTAATGGACTATATTTAGCAAGAGTTATATATAAATTTGATTATTAGGCAATTTAATATTGGAGGGAGATTAAATTTTATCCTTATTACTCTTTTTAACACATTTGAGACACTAATTATTAGTATAATTTCCCCATAAGAGTCATATATTCTCCTCCTTTTAAATTTTTTAGACTCTTAGTTATTAGCTTTTATTTCATATTTCTATTCCACTATTAACTCTATTAGGTTAAAATAAAAGCTAATTTAATATTTAAATAAACCAATTATCTAAATAGTTACAATTCTTATCTATAAAAAACTCTCCTAAACTAGGAACTATCTCAACTCCTAAATCAAATTTAATAGATACTCTATCTTTTTTAACTATATTTTTGTTCACTTTTATCTCTATAATTCTATCTGTCCTAACAGTAATTCCATCTCTATTATAATTTTTTGTAACTTCTATAGTTTGATTATCTATAAATAAGACTATTTTATCTATTGGTTTAATATTTCCATATAGTGCAAAATAGAAATTTTCTCTATCCATTCCAAAATATATCTTTTCAATAAATTTTACTCTATCCATTGTAGAGTATATTTTTCTCTCATCAATAATACCTGCTCCATACCACTCAAATATAGAGCCAAATTTCCCGTTAATTGTAGGAGTAATAGAGTTAGTAGGCTCATCTATAAAAGATGGTCTTTTCTCTTTTATAATGGGAATAAATAGCTCATTTGGAATATCTATTTTCATTAAAGAGTAAATATCTATTAGATGTCTTCTAAATAGCTCATCAAACTCCTCTGCAAAATCTGTATAGTGTCCATCTCCATACCACCAGAACCAATCACTACACTCTGCAAGTAGAAACTTCTCATCTATTTTACTATTTTTAACTCCACTACTTAAATATTTAGCTTTTGCTTTAAATAGATACTCCCATGCAAGATTTTTTTCACTATCTCCCACCCAAGTATTAAAATTACCATATATCCAACT
>WGAM01000087.1 GCA_015494795.1 Campylobacterota bacterium | reverse complement strand
GAGACACTTATTGGCAGTGAGGTAACTGTTGCTGGTTGGGTATCTAGTAGAAGAGACCATGGAGGTCTAATTTTTATAGATTTAAGAGATAAAGATGAGGTTGTGCAACTTGTCTGTGACCCAGCAGATAGTATTGAGGCTCATAAGATAGCAGAAGATGTTAGAGACCAGTTTGTATTGGTGGCTAGAGGAAAGGTTAGGGCTAGAGGTGAAGGGTTAGAGAACCCAAAACTAAAAACAGGTAGAGTTGAGATTGTTGTAGATAAGTTGACTATTGAAAATCGCTCTAAGCCTATGCCTTTTGATTTAGGGGATAAAAAGGTTAATGAGGAGATTAAACTAAAATATAGATATTTAGAGCTTAGAACTCAAAAATCTTACAATATTTTTAAACTTCGTTCAAAAGCTACAGTAGCTACTAGAAATACTCTTGATGAGTTAGGATTTTTAGAGGTTGAGACACCAGTACTTACAAAATCAACACCAGAGGGTGCAAGAGACTATCTAGTACCAAGCCGTGTGCATGGTGGAGAGTTCTATGCACTTCCTCAATCTCCACAGCTATTTAAACAGCTACTAATGGTTGGTGGATTTGATAGATATTTTCAGATTGCAAAATGTTTTAGAGATGAAGATTTAAGAGCAGATAGACAGCCAGAGTTTACTCAGATAGATATTGAGATGAGCTTTTGTGACCAAGAAGATGTTATAGTTGTAGCTGAAAAACTTATGCACTCAATATTTACTAAGTGTGGATTTACCATTCCTGAAACTTTTAATAGAATATCATATAGTGATGCTATGGAGAAGTATGGTTCAGATAAACCAGATACCCGTTACGATTTAGCAATGGTTGATGTAATTGATATTTTTGAGAGATGTGATAATGCAATCTTCTCTAATATAGCAAAAGATAAAAAAAACAATAGAATAAAAGCTCTAAAAGTTCCAAATGGAGATAAGATATTCTCTAAGAGAGAGATGAAGAGATTTGAAGATTTCGTTAGAAAATTTGGAGCATCGGGTTTAGGCTATTTTCAGATGAAAGAGGAGGGGCTAAAAGGACCTTTGACTAAATTCTTTACAGATGAAGATTTAGAAGAGATTATAGCAAGATGTGAACTTAAAGTTGGAGATGCAGTATTTTTTGGAGCAGGTAATAAGAAGTTAGTATTAGATTATATGGGTAGATTTAGAGTTCATCTAGCTAATCTAATGGGCATTATTCCAGAAGATAAGTTCGAGTTCTTATGGGTTATGGATTTCCCTATGTTTGAAAAGGAAGATGGAAGAGTTAAAGCTTTACACCACCCATTTACAATGCCAAAAACAGATGAGAATGGAAAAATATCATTTGATGATATAGAGGATATTAGCTCGATTGCTTATGATTTAGTCTTAAATGGTGTTGAGTTAGGTGGTGGTTCTATCCGTATCCATAAAGAGGATATTCAATCAGAGGTATTTAAACTTTTAGGTATATCAGAAGAGGAGGCAGAGGCTAAATTTGGTTTCCTACTAGAGGCACTTAAATTTGGAGCTCCACCACATGGAGGGATTGCATTCGGATTAGATAGACTTATTATGTTAATGAGTGGAAGTAGTAGCATTAGAGAGGTTATTGCATTTCCAAAAACACAAAAGGCACAGTGTCTGCTTACTAATGCACCAAGTGTAGTTGATGGGGAGCAGTTAAATGAGCTTAGTATTAGAGTTAGAAAACAGATAAAAGATTAAGGGGAGAGAAGAGATGTCAAAAAAACTATTTTTAATTATTGGAGCACCGGGTTCTGGAAAAACAACAGATGCTAGTCTAATAGCACAAAAATATAGCGATAGTATAGTTCACTACTCAACAGGAGATATGTTAAGAGAAGAGGTATCAAGTGGAAGTGAGCTTGGAGCTACTATTGAGAGCTATATATCAAGAGGAGCATTGGTCCCTTTAGATATTATTATAGATACAATTATCTCTGCAATTAATAATGCACCAGTTGATACTGTGCTTATAGATGGTTACCCAAGAAGTGTTGAGCAGATGAGAGCATTAGATGAGATTTTAGCCAATAATAGTGATATTGAGTTGGTATCTGTAATAGAGGTTAGAGTTAGTGAACAGGTGGCAAAAGAGAGAATTTTGGGTCGTGCATCTGAAGCTAAAGAGGGTGAAGCTAGAAGTGATGATAGTATAGAGGTCTTTTATGATAGAATGAAAATATATATAGAGCCACTATCTGAAATTCAAGAGTTCTACACATCTAAAAATCTTCTACATGTAGTTAATGGAGAGAGAGAGATTAATGAGATTGTTGAAGATATGGAAAAATTTATCAAACCGTAGCGTAAAACCACCTCATTCATGGGGATACTAACAGTTAATAGAAAAGTTGTATAAATATGTGTATAAGTATTGATTTAAATTATATATTATGCTATAATTTTTTGTCTAAAAAAAATAGACTATCAAATATACATTAAGAGATACTATGGTTTTGTGGAGCAAGATGCCTGAAATAAATCTAATCTGACACATATAAAACAGAGACCCATAGTCGGTTTTATTTGATAAATACATTACAAAGTCCCACCAATTCGGTAATACGATAGGTTAGGGAGATAAAGTAGGGAGCAAGATTTCTGCAAAAAGAACTTGTAATAAGCTTTAATTAGCCCATAAAGTACCTACAAACGTTGAAAAATATCGAAGATTATATAATTATTTTGCTAACATATAGTTTTCTATAGATATTTATGAACGGTGGAGTATTACTAACATAATAGAGACTAGAAAGAGAGTAATACTCTTTCATAGTCATTACATAAATTAAAAAAAAGAGTTATTCCCACAAATATATAACTTTTCCTTAGCTCTAGTCACTGCTACATAAAAAAGTCTTTTATTCTCTTTTATAAAATCTTCTTCGCTTTTATCAAAAATTTCTAAAAGCTTATTGTCGGGATGTAAATAATCAAATTTAGAGGCATCTTTAATAATTACAATATCATATTGAAGTCCTTTTGATTTATTTGCTGTTTCAAAAGAAACACCTTCAATTTTCTCTTTTTCATCATTCATACGAACTAATACAGCAATTTTTTTATTTGGATTTTTTTGTATAATAGTTTGTATAAAATCCTTGCTATACATTTGATTTAAAAATACTTTTCCACCCTCTTTATAAGCTTTTGACCCTTCTCCTTTTAAAATTTTATTTGAAAATTCAACAATTTTATTAGGACTTCTATAGTTTATTAACATTGATTTTTCACTAGCTGATTTGAAATAATCTTTAAAATTTTTAAAATATTTTAAATTAGCCCCAGCAAAACCATTAATTGCTTGCCAATCATCACCAACAGCTAAAATTTTAACATCTGGATTAAAACTTCTAATTTTATCTATTAAATCAAAGAATAGAGGAGAGAAATCTTGAAATTCATCAATCATAATATATTTTAATTTTTCGACTTGATATTCTTTCATTGTCTTAATACCTGCTAATAGCATATCATTAAAATCAATTAAATTTTTCTTAGGTTTTTCTTTCTCGTATAATCCAAAAATATAATTAGCGAAAATTAGAAAATAATAAGTTCTTTTATCTTCTCTAAAATTTTCTATCTTTTTCTCTAAAATTTTAGGAGATAATTTTGCTTGTTTAACATTAGAAATATATTGCTCAACTTGTTTTGTTATTTTTAGAATATTTTTAAATTTTAATTTTTTATAAAT
>WGAM01000086.1 GCA_015494795.1 Campylobacterota bacterium | reverse complement strand
AAGTTCTTTGATAAACTCTACCAAAACACTATTGGACTATTGGTTAAGCCTTATGTTGGTGTTATAAACTTCTCTAATGGTAAATTTTGGTTTTTGCGTAGAATGATGTTAACCATGAGTGTTATTATGGTTTTAGTTCTAAGCTTAAAAAACATTATGCCAACCATTGGTAAAGATGCCATGCCACCAATGGATACAGGAATTATTAAGGCTCAAATAGCCTTTAGTGCAAATGAGAGTGTCGATAGTGCAGAGAAAAAGATAGAACCTATCTTAACATGGCTACATAATCAACCATGGGTTAAGATGAGTTCTGTAGCCTTTGGTGGAGAGGCAGGAGTTTTAAGTTTAGTTAGTGGAAATCTACCAAGTGAGGCGACTATAACTATTAATGCAGTCAATAGATTTAAGAGAGATAAATCTATTTGGGAGCTTGAAGATATTATTAGAGAGAAACTTTCACACCTTAAAGGAGTTAAGCGAAATGATGTTTTTGATTTTGGAGCAACGGCTCTTTCAAGCATAAAAGCCACTGTAGATACAATATTAAGCTCTCCTTATGTTGATGGTTTATCAGAAAAATCACACAAAGTTCAAAAAGCAATGGAGGAGGTAGCAGGGTTAACCTCTGTCTCTACAAGTTGGGACAAAGATTTTACAGAGATAGAGTTAGATATAGATAAAAATAAGGCTTTAAGCTACGGTTTAACCCCATATCAAATAGCAATGCAAATTCCTCTAAAGGGTCAAATTATAGGACTTGGTGCAGATTTAGAGTCAATGAATACTCAATTTGTGCGACTCTATCTAAAAGGGAAATTCTCTAAAAATATAGAGACTCTAAAACTACTACCAATTAGCTCAAAGTTTGGAGAAATTCCACTCTCATCTATTGCTAAACTGAAACGACACTTAACCTTTGCAAAGATAGAGAGAGACAAACTTCTCTACTCATTAGATATTAATGGCTATAGAGCAAAAAGACCAGTGACACACCTAACAGATGACACGCTAAAAGCACTAAGTGATGCAAATATTAGTGGTATTCAGATGGAACAAACAGGAGATATTGCTCAAATCAATGATAGCTTTAAAAGAAAGCTAAAAGCAATTGGACTTGGAGTTATTATCTTAATTATGGCTCTAATTGCCATCTATAAATCGGTTAGAATGGCGTTTATTATGATTGTTGTTTTACCTCTCTCACTTATTGGTGCTAGTTGGGGAATGTTACTCTTTGGAAAACCTAGCTGTATGCCAAGCTTGTTGGGGATTTTACTACTCTTTGGGATTATTATTAAAAATGCTGTTTTGCTTATTGACTTCTACCAAGAGTATAGAGCAAAAGGAGAGACTCCATTTGAGAGTGCAAAAGAGGCTGTTAGAGTTAGATTTAGACCTGTTATGATGACTGCCTTTGGAACAATTGCAGGTATGGTTCCTATTGCTCTTGAACAGGCTGTTGGATTAGAGAGATTAAGCCCTTTGGCTGATGTGGCTATTGGTGGGCTTTTGGTTGGGACTTTGCTTACGCTAATTTATGTTCCTGTTTATGCTTATGTTTTTGATAAGAAATAGAAACTTTATAATTTGTGGAAAAATTATTTTATCTTTTCCCATTCAAATTTGGAGATATTTTTATCTTCTTTTGAGAACTCAATACCAATGATAATAATCTCTTTAGCCACATTAAGATATTTTTCATGATACTTTTTCTCTTTTATCTGTTCTAATGCTTTACCATTTTGATTTTTATTATCTACTACTTTAAATTCAATAATATAAACTTGGCTCATATCAGGGGTAGTAATAGTTAAATCTATTCGCCCTAAATTGGTTACATCTTCAGGAATAAATCCTATTCCTAAACCTGTAAGATAGCTATAGATTACATTTGCATAATACCCCTCATAGTTTTGAATGTCATTATTGCTATAGGCATGATGTGGAAGTGAAGCAAAGAGTTGATGGATTGAGTGTTCAAATTGTTTCATATTTTTCTGTTGTATAGCTCTCAATATTGGCATAACTTGCATAGAGTCATCAGATAATAGATACCTAAAAATGGTCTCATTTAAAGCAGTTCTAACTTCTAAATTTGGATAAGTTAATTTATATATTCTACGATTAAATAGTGTTTCAACTTTTTTAATAGTTAAATATCCTGTTTGAAAAAGTAGCGTTTCTATTTTAATATCATCTACATCAAAACTACCTAAGTCACTTTCACTTACAGCTACATCTTCTAGGTTTGGTAAGAAATATTTTTTCTGCTTGAGTACCTCAATTAAAAATGATGGATTACCTGTTTCAAACCAATAATTTCGATAAGATTTTCCTTTGGAGAAAAAGAGCAATATATCAAATGGATTATAGACACGATCTCCCAAAAAGTTATAACCATTGTACCACTTTTTTAACTCAACCAAATCAACACCATCTAATCGCTCTTCAAAATGAGTCTCTACATCTTTATGAGTATATCCACAAATAGTTGCATATCTCTCATCTAAAGATATATCTTCTAAATTATTAAGTCCACTAAAAAGGCTAACTCTTGAAAATTTACTTACACCTGTTAAAAATGCAAATTTAACATATTGGTCACTATCTTTTATGACAGAGTATATATTTTTAAGTCTATCTCGTATCTTTTTAGAGAGTTTTTTATCAGTTACATTATCTAATATAGGTTTATCATACTCATCTATTAAAATAACTACTTTTTGCTTGTATTTTTCATAAGCCAATTTAATTAATTGAAGAAAGCACTCTCTACTATCTTTAATATCTTTACACTCTATTTGTAACTTTTCTTGGTTGTCTTTAATAATATTTAAAACTCGCTTATCTAAGTCATATCTATCTTCAATGACACCTGCTCCAAAACTAATTTTAATCACAGGATAAGTTCTCTCCCAATCCCACTTATCATAAATATAAAGTCCCTCAAATAGCTCTTTTTTACCCTCAAATATATCTTTGAGTGTATCTAAAAAAAGAGATTTACCAAAACGGCGTGGGCGTGAGAGGAAGTAGTACCCACTACTATTTATAAGATTTAGTGCTAAATCTGTTTTGTCTATATAGATATAATTTTCTTCTTTATCTCTTATTTTTGCGAATGTTTGGATTCCTATTGGTAGGTTTTTCATTTTTTCTTCTTTCTTATCATGATATTATAATCAATAGTTATTTATTCATTAGACTAATTATTTCATCAGCCAACTCTTCTCCCCTCTCTTTAATATGTTTAATATACCATTCATTATCTGTATTATCTATAAGATATTGATTTATTTTAACATTTCCACTTTTTAAGCCAATATCATTCATATCTTTATCAATAATTTTTATTTTATCTTTATATGACTTATTACTATATGTAGAGTTGTATCTTGTTAATGTTAAATTACCAAGTTTATGAAGATATTCGCTTCTATCTTCACCATTACAAGTACGACTCCAATCACTTTTTTCATTTGGATTTTGAGGATATATATGTTCTATTGTCCAAACTAATTTATTTTTATTTGTTTCCCAAAAATCGACACTATTTTCTTTAGTTCTTTTGGACTTTTCAAGCTTAGTTAATAGACATCTTGTTGCCCCTCTATTTGTGTCATATAATTTACTATTTAATAATGTTTGTTTAAACTCTTCATCACTCTTATATCTATCACTATTTAAAAGAAATTCAAAAATCAATTTTTTTATATCTTTTAGTTCTTCTTCTTGTTTATTAGAGCATAAAAGATTAATTAAATCTAAAAATATTTGGTCAAGTTTATTTGTTGCAGGGTAATCTGTTATATGTCGTCTTAAAAACCAATTCTCTATAAAATTTAAAATATCACTAAAGTCAGTATCTTTTTCTTCTACAAATAGATACAATAATAACGAGTAAGCAGGAGCAATTCCTAAGTGTTGGAGGTCAATTAATTTATCTTGATATGGAAAAAATTCATTCTCATTATCCATGTTTTCAGGATTTATAAAAACAGTGTAAATTTTAGATTTTTTAATTAAATCATCAAAAATAAATTGAACATTATTGTTTATATGTTCAGGATAAATTTTCATAATATTTGATTTTGTTGCTGAGGTATTTTATAAAAAACTTCATTACTATTATTATCTTTCCCTAATAACTTCTCAATTGATAAATTCTCTGCTGATTTAATCATTTCCTATTTCCCTTTTTTTTTAGAATATTATATCTTTGATTATTGAAACTAAGATTAAGCTCTTCTTATGTTGACGGTTTATCAGAAAAATCATATCAAGTTCAAAAGGCTATGGAGGAGGTAGCAGGTTTAACCTCTGTCTCTACAAGTTGGGACAAAGATTTTACAGAGATAGAGTTATATATAGATAAAAATAAGGCTCTAAGCTACGGATTAACTCCTTATCAGATTGCAATGCAAATCCCTCTAAAGGGGCAAATTATAGGACTTGGTGCAGATTTTAAATCCATGAATACTCAATTTGTGCGACTCTATCTAAAAGGGAAATTCTCTAAAAATATAGAGACTCTAAAACTACTACCAATTAGCTCAAAGTTTGGATAAATCTGGAGATATTGCACAAATTCATGATAGCCTTAAGCGAATGTTAAAAGCGATTGGACTTGGAGTTATTATCTTAATTGCTATCTATGCTTACCTGATTTATGTTCCTATTTATGCTTATGTTTTTGATAAGAAATAGAGAGTTATATACACTTCCACGCAATAATACGATGGAAGTGAAAAGAAGATTTTAGCTATTTTTGTGAGTTCTTTTTATTTATATATTCTAAAAGCTCTATATTCTACGATTAAATAGTGTTTTAACTTTTTTAATAGTTAAAAAAGTTCTCTCTTCAAGTAAATTTGATATAGGCATTTTTTTAATCTTTTCTATATTTTTTTCTTTAATTAATAACTAATTTTAATTAATGATAGAAAAATATAACCATTAAAATATATTTTCTTTTAATTCTGTTATAATAATAGTCACATTCTAAAGGAGCGTTATGAAGATAATTATTGCTGGAGCTGGAAAGGTTGGTTATCATCTAGCTAAAACTCTCTCTATTTTACACGATATTACAATCATTGATAAAAACTCTAAGGCCATTTTAAAGATAAAAGAGAATTTAGATGTACTTGCAATTCATGGTAATATTGAAGACCCAAATATCTTTTTTCAATTGGATAAAAATATAGATTTTTTTATTGCTGTTACTAATAGTGATGAGGTTAATATAATATCTTCTCTTATAATAGATGATATTATTGAGGTTAAAAAGAAAATTATTAGATTAAAAAATATATTTTTTAGTCAAAGCTCTATATTAAACAAACTAAATATATATGATACTGTCTTTCCCTACTCCTATACAGCAAATACTATAAAATATCTTTTAGAGTTTCCACATGCAAATAATGTCAAACTCTTTGACTACTCTAATATTATACTTTTATCTATTAGAGTTAATAATAGTGATTTTGTAGGTTATAACATAAGAGAGGTTATGAAGAAGTTTAATGATGAGGTTATGGTTGTAGGAATTGAGAGAGATAAAGAGTTTTATATTCCAAGCCCTACAGATTTAGTAAAATCTAGAGATTTAATATATCTCTTTGGTCAGAAAGAGAAGATTAAAGAGGAGTATAGTGATTTTGAAAATCAAGATATTGTAGATAAGAAGATAAAAAACTGTATAATTTTTGGAGCTGATAATTTAGGAATTGAGATAGCTAAAGTTTTAGTTAAAAAGAAGTTAAATGTAAAGATAATAGATAAAGATTTAACTAAGTGCCAACAGGCAATAGATATTCTTCAAGATAGTGTAATTGTCTTAAATAGTAGATATGGTTGGGGACACCTTCTAAAAGAGGAGGGGCTAGATAATGCTGATATGCTAATTGCTACAACTACTAATGATGAGTATAATATTATTAAGTGTATAGAGGGGAGAAAAGCAGGGATAGATAAGACTATTGCTATAAATAATGATAGAGAGTACTACTCTCTAATGCACTCACTAAATTTAGTAGTGGTAAGAGGTGAGAAGATTAATAGCTACTACTCAATTTTAGAGAGCATAAACTCTAATAATGTTGTAAAACAGAAGAGATATTGTGGGGATATGGGGGTTCTATTTAGTAAAAAAATTATAGAAAACTCAAAATCAGTTGGTAAAAAGGTCTCTATATCAGATAAGATAGAGAAGATAGCTTTAGTTTATCTTATACGAGATGGTTCTATTTTAAAAGAGTTAGATGGTATAAAGTATAAAGAGGGTGATATATTGGTAGCTTTTTCTAAAATAGATAATAGTACTATTTTAGATAAGTGGATACATCAGGATATATAGATGATAGATATAAAGAGTGTTATTAAAGTTATTACAATTATATTAGCCATTTTAGATATATTTTTTATTTTACCAATTATAGTTGGTATCTATTACCATGAGACTATTTTTAGATTTTTACTATATGAACTATTTTTAATTATTTTAACTGTATCTATTTTATATAAATTAAGAGAGCATAAAATAGCATTAAAGATAAAAGGTGCAATAGTTGTTACAAATTTAACTTGGATTATGTTAGGAGTTATAGGTGCTATTCCTTATATGCTATATACTTCTGTTGATTTTAGTAGTGGTTTTTTTGAAGCTATTAGTGGATTTACAACTACAGGGGCTACTGTATTTTCAAATATAGAGATAATTCCTAGAATGGTTCTATTTTTTAGAAGTATGACACACTGGTTAGGTGGAATGGGGATTATCATCTTAGGTGTAGGACTTCTATCATTTATAAATCCAACAGGAAGTATAACACTATTTAAAGCAGAATCAACTGGAATTACAATGGATAAATTTGCTCCTAAGATAAAAGATACTGCCTTAATGCTATGGGGAATATATATCTTTTTAACTATTATAGATACTATATGTTTACACCAATTTGGAATGGATTGGTTTGATGCAATAAATCATGCTTTTTCAACAATCTCAACAGGAGGCTTCTCTACAAAAAATGACTCTTTGGGACATTTTACCTATAGTAGTGCAATTATATGGACAACAACCATATTTATGGTTATATCAGGGATTAACTTTTTAGCTCATCTTAGATTAATAAGAAATGATTTAAGTGGATATAGAAGTGAAGAGGTAAAATATTATTTAATAATATTTTTAGTACTATCAGTAGTCTTATCTATATCTCATACAGTTAGTAGTGATATGAGTATTACTCAATCTTTCACACACTCATTCTTTACAATAGCCTCTATTATGACAACAACTGGTTTTGCTACAGTGGATTATGGTACTTGGGGACATTTTGCAGTAGCAATTATATTTATTGCTATGTTGATAGGTGGAAATACAGGCTCAACTGCTGGTGGAGTTAAAGTTATACGATATATTGTTGTTATTAAAAATCTACTATCAGAGATAAAGAGAGTTTTACACCCAAATGCAGTTGTCTCCATTTTTATAGATGGTAAAAATATTAAAAGTTCACTTATTACATCTGTATTTGGGTTTTTTACTCTATATATATTTACAACTATAATTGTTATGGTCTATCTATATGCAAGGGGATTAGATGAGATGAGTTCAATCTCAACAGCTCTTGCTACTGTTGGAAATATTGGACCTGGGTTTGTAAAGACTGGCCCTGTAGAGAATTATGGTTTCTTTCTATGGTATGATAAGATAGTATTAAGTTTTGCTATGATTATTGGAAGATTGGAGTGTTATACTGTATTTCTGCTTCTCTCAAAACTATTTTGGAAAAAATTTTAAAAGAGAACTTTTATGGCAAAGAAAAAGAGTCTATTTGAGTGTCAAGCGTGTGGATTTCAATCTCCTCGATGGTTAGGTAAATGTACTAACTGTGGAGAGTGGGATAGTATGGTTGAGTTAAATAGTGAACAGATAAAGTTTATTGAGGAGAGTAAAAAATCTAGCTTTAATAAAATAGTAAAAGCTACTCCTATTACAGAGATTATGCAGGATGATATTGATAGATTTAGCTCTGGCAGTAGAGAGTTAGATTTAGTTTTAGGTGGAGGGATAGTTAGTGGCTCTTTAACTCTTATTGGAGGAAGTCCTGGGATTGGAAAATCAACACTTCTACTTAAAATTGCAGGTAATTTAGCAAAAATGAATAGAGGTGTACTATATGTATCGGGTGAAGAGTCAGCAGGACAGATAAAATTAAGAGCAAATAGGTTAGATGTAAATTATGATAATCTATTTCTATTAGCAGAGATTAATCTACAATATATTATGCAAGAGATTAATAGTAAAAATTATAACTTTGTAGTTATAGATTCTATTCAAACACTATACTCTGAAGAGACATCATCAGCACCGGGTTCTGTAACACAGGTAAGAACTATCACTTTTGAGCTTATGCGATTAGCTAAAAGTTTAGATATCCCTATATTTATTATAGGACATATTACAAAAGATGGCTCTATTGCTGGACCTAGAGTACTTGAGCATATGGTTGATACAGTTCTATACTTTGAGGGAGATTTAAACTCAGAACTAAGACTTCTAAGGGGATTTAAAAATCGTTTTGGAAGTACAAATGAGGTTGGAATATTTGAGATGAGTAAAAGTGGACTTCTTGATGCCAAGAGTGTAGCAGGAAAGTTTTTTAGTCGAGATAAGCTATCATCAGGTTCAGCTTTAACTGTTATTATGGAGGGGAGCAGACCAATTATTATTGAGATACAAGCACTTGTGGCAGAGGCTTATGGACACCCAAAGAGGAGTTCAACAGGATTTGATAATAATAGATTAAATATGCTTTTAGCTCTTTTAGAGAAGAAATTAGATTTACCATTAGGAACTTATGATGTATTTGTAAATATATCAGGTGGTATTAAGATAAATGAGCCATCAGCAGATTTAGCAATTATTGCATCTATCCTTAGTTCATATAGAGATAGAGAGTTAAGTAGTAAAACCATATTTTTAGGTGAAGTTAGTCTAACAGGTGATATTAGAGAGGTAACAGCACTAAATCAGAGATTGAAAGAGATAAAAACACAAGGTTTTACAAAAGCAGTCATTCCAAATAGACCACTTGAAGAGACAACTATAAAATGTTATATAGCAGATGAGGTCTCAAAAGTTGTAGAGTGGATGTAATCAAACAGAATTTAACAAATATTTAGATATAATTAAGAGAAAAAAGGATTTTATTATGATAAGAAAAATTTTATTTATACTACCTCTAATTTTAACCTTTAACTATGCAGATATTAATCTTATTAAACCTATTATTCAAATTGGATTTAATAGTGGTGGAGATGAGTTAGTAACAATTACACATGACTACTATAATGAGGCTTATACCATAGATGCAGGTGATGGAATTAATCTTGAGATGGGTATGGCAATAGAGAACCCAATTAATAATTTTGAGACACAGTTTCTTATAGGCTATAAGTTTGATAATGATAGTAATGGAGATACAACTTGGAGTATGATACCAATCTCAGCTTTAGCATTTATAAATGCACAAGGTTGGAAATTTGGAGGTGGATTAACATACCATATTAGCCCATCACTAGAGGGTAGTGTCACCTCTAATGGCGCTCTTTTAAGAGACGATTTTGATGATGCCTTAGGTGGTATTATACAGATACAGTATGAAGTTGCAAACTCATTTGCAATAGGTTTAAGAGGTACTTTTATAGAGTATCAATTGAGTAGAGACCCATCACAAACAGCTAATGGGAATAGTATTGGTTTAATAGCAACAGTTAAATTTGGTGGAACTCGTTCAAGATATAGATAATTTTTATATTTTTTTATTTAGAATAATTTTAAGTTTGCTAAAAAAAGAGATTAAGTAATTAATTTCCTCTTTGTTCTCTATTTGTGCAGATTGATAATAATAAATTTAAGCTAATTTATAGCCTATCCCCCATATAGGAATAAAATACTCTTTTTCTCCTGTTGGGTCAATTTTTTTCTTTAGTCTATTAATAGTTACATTAATAGTTTTATCATTAAAGTTTATACTATCTTTACCCCATACCTCATCTCTCAAGAAGTCTCTATCTAGTGTAATATTTATATTTTTAATAAAAGTATGAAGAAGATTAAACTCTAAATTAGTTAGTTCTATAAGCCTATTTTCTATAGTAAGTGTACGATTTGAAACATTTAAGATTAAGTCTCTATATTTTATTTTTCCATTAGAGATTATACCCGAGCGACGAAGTAGAGCTTGAACACGCAAAACTAACTCTTTTGGTCTAAATGGCTTAGTGATATAATCATCTCCACCTCTCTCAAAACCATCTTCAATATCTTTATCTCTATCTTTTGCTGTAAGAAATATGACAGGTATATTATAACCATACTTTCTAAGTTTAGCTATAAATTTACTACCCTCACAAAATGGTAGATTTCTATCTACAATCATTAGCGAAGGAGACTCTTCTTCTAAAAACTGTTCTACTCCTTTTGTAGATAAAAATCCTATGGTTTTATATCCTGCTTTTTGAAGATGATACTCAACTAATTCTAAAATATCCTCTTCATCTTCTATGATAACTATCTCTATATGGTTATTTTGCATAAAATTGACTCCTAATTGATTTAACTAGAAAATATCCAATAAATCCCCATAAGATTATACTACTTATAATAGATATAATTCCATACTCCTCATGTAGATGAACTAAACTCTTAGCATCAATATTAATTGAGTTAAATAGATAATCTAAACCAACTCCAAATAGTATGCTCCCTAATATAATAGTTCCTAAGTAGATATATAGAGAGCGTTTACCTAACATCTTTTTAACTACACCAATAGTAACTGTATTTGTAGCAGGACCGGCACTTAAAAATACAAATCCAGCTCCTGCACTAACACCAGATAGAATTAATCCCGCAGCAATTGGAAGTGATGCCGTAGCACAAACATACATTGGAACAGCAATAGTAATAACTATAAGATATGATAGCCATGAGTAGTCTAATAAAATATCACTTAGATTTTTTGGTATTGCAACTGTAATTAATGCACCAATTAAAAGACCCCAAAATAGAGGTTTAGCAATATCTCCTAATAGGGTAATAAAAGAGTATCTTAAAGCATTAATTATAGAAAACCTCTTTTTTTTAGTTGTAACACTACAACAGCTATTATCTTGTTTAGGTGATAGATTAAAAGATGTAGGTTTTACCCCAAAACCTCCACTCTTTATAGGTGAAAATTTTGGTTTAACTATTTTATCTTTTTTATCAAAGATATTTGTAAAAATACCTGCTACTATTGCAATTACTATTGAAGTGATAACTCTATATATAGTAAATAACCACCCAAATACTCCATAGGTTGCCATAATAGAGTCTATACCTGTAATTGGAGTTGATATTAAGAAAGAGAGAGTTGCACCTTTACTAGCTCCACTCTTTTTAATACTCGTAGCTATTGGAATAACTCCACATGAGCATACAGGAAGTGGTATTCCAAATATAGTTGATTTTATAACAGATAATATACTATTATCTCCTAAATGTTTTGTTACTAATGTATCTGGAACTATTTCGTGTAGAACTCCTGCAAATAGAAGTCCAAATATTATATATATAGACATTGCATTACTAAGTTCTATTAATGCGTCTATAAAAGATGTTATATAATCCATTATATATCCTTTTTTTTAACTTATAACATATAAATGTTTTAATTTTAGTATGAAATATATGGAAATTTTGTGGAAAAAGATAAAAAAGCTCCTATTTATAGGAGCAAAGAAGAGTTCTATTTACTTTTGTTGTTCTGAATGTTTTTTTTCAATTCTTTTAATAACCTCATCAGCAACCATCTCTTGAATTCCCATGTCTAAGTGGCTAAAGAAACCAACACATGAACAGTTCATCTCACCTAGTACAAATTTATCATTACCATCTTCATCTGTATCTAACATAAAGTCACCTGTCCAGATAAGTGGAGTATTTTTAATTTTTCCAAGTTTATCTGAAATCATTGGAATAGAGTCAATAAATTTATCTACAAGCTCTGGATACTCTTCTGGTTTATAATATGTATATTCAGCACCTGAAGCAATAGTTGCAGAGAAGGCATCTTTCTCTTGAACTGGCTTTTTATGAACAACAAAGATTGGTTTTTCTGCTACCATTAAGATACGAATTTCACCTTCAACAATTCTAGGCATAAATCTCATATCAACGAGCATTCCATTATCACCCTCTATGTATCGTTTACAATATTTCATAAACTTACCAAGAGAGTTATACTCAACATGGTTATCAACAGCTTCGGTACATTTAATAACAGTATCTAAAGGAAGTGTGTCACCCGGCTCATACTCTACCTTATTATCTACAATCTCTACTCTCCATATACCCTCTCCTGTTGAACCTCTATTTTGCTTTAGAACTCTTGTTCCATAAGAGATACTTTTAGGAAAAGTCTTTTTAAACTCATCATAAGTATAGTAAGCATAGGTATCATCTGGGACTAGGTCTGTATCTGATAGTTTAGCTAAAGCATCTTTTGCACCAAAACGCATCATAGTATTTGGGTGTGTTAAGATAATTACACCACTATCATGAAGTTGACGAAGCATCTCAAATAATCTAGCCTCTCCATTAGGAAGATTACCCGGATTAATTCTTACTATTACAGCATCAGCCTTTTCTAAAATGTAATCAAATACATCATGAAACCACTCATCACGATAATAGATTGGCTCTGCTGTAAATCCCTTTTCTATAATAGCATTAACAATTGGCATAGTATCTTTTCTATGTCCATCAATCCACTTGTCTGCTCCACCCTCTGCCTCTAAAACAACTACATGTCTCTTCATTAAAATTTCCTTTTTTACCCTTTTAAAAAATCTCAAAGCATTTTAATTAATTAAAATTCCCCTACTTAAAAATTTTAAAAAATATTCTATCGAAAAATTATATAAAAGTTCAATAGATTATTTACAAAAGCTCTTAAATTGTGCTTAAATTAGCAAATCGTTAACACTTAACAGCATGGACGAAAAAGATTTTTCTATCTTTTCTATTTTACCACCATATAATAATCTACATGCACATATTAAAGATAAAAATGGAGTAGCAAATTACATTAAAGTAGCTTTTAATAGTTGTTTTAATCGTAAAGTTGGATATAGATTTTAAATTTCTTTATTCTCTACTCTTTTTTATTTTTTAAATCTAATCTATTCCCATCATTATCAAATTTTCTCTGAAAATTACCTCTAATAATAGCAAATGTCATAATACTAAATAGAATAGCTACTACTATATATATTATATCTCCAAAACTCATATCTTCTCCAATCTATTTTTAATCTCTATCTTTTTAAAGCCTATATAGTTTTGACGAAGTGCCTCATAGGCAACAATACCAACACTAATACCAAGATTTAAACTTCTTCCACCCTCTCCCATTGGGATTGTGATACATCTATCTCTATATTTTAATAAAATATCCTCTCTTAAACCTTTTGTCTCAGAGCCAAATATTAGATAATCACCCTTTTTAAATTTTGCATTAAAGTAGAGATTATCTGTTTTAGTTGTAGATAGGTGAGAGTTACTATTAATTGGGTGAGCTTTTAAAAACTCATCAAAACTATCCCATACTTTTAAATCTAAATCCTTCCAGTAGTCAAGCCCTGCCCTCTTTACTGCTTTATCATCAATATTAAACCCTAAAGGTTTTACTAGATGTAGAGTTGCTCCAAGATTTACACACAACCTTCCAATAGTTCCAGTATTGGGTGGTATTTGAGGTTCTACTAACACTATATTAAACATATTTATCCTATCTAGTTAAATATCTTTGATATAATATCCCATTTTAATAAGGAGTTAAATATGAAATTTATAAAAAAGATAACTTTTAGTGTTATTTTAACACTTTTACTCATAGGGTGTAGTAAAGTACCAATTACCGGAAGAAATCAATTTATTATAGTAAATGAGGCTGAAGAGATGCAGTTAGGTATTCAGAGTGAAAAAGAGATACTAAAGAGTCAAAAGATAAGCCATAATCCACAACAGAATGCAATGGTAGAGAGAGTCGGAAGAAGAATTGCAAATGTAACAGGGAAAAAGAACTTTAAATGGGAATTTTTTGTTATAGATAACAATAAAGAGGCAAATGCTTTCTGTCTTCCAGGTGGAAAAGTATTTGTATATAGTGGACTCTTTAAATATATTGCAAATGATGCAGAGTTAGCTGCTGTTTTAGGTCATGAGATAGGTCACGCTATAGCACGACATGGAGCAGAGAGAATGAGTAGTGGAATATTGGCACAAGCAGGTGGACAAGTTTTACAATCTGTAATGGCTGGTAGAGGCAATCCACAAAATACTGCAATGGTTATGGGTGCATTTGGAGTTGGTACACAACTTGGTGTTATGTTACCCCACTCAAGAAAGCAAGAGTATGAAGCTGACCATATAGGTTTAGTATTGATGGCAAAAGCAGGTTATAATCCACACTCTGCATTAACATTTTGGGAAAAATTTTCTAAAAGTGGAGAGACTCCACCAGAGTATCTATCTACTCACCCAGCACCAGAGCATCGTATAGCTACTCTCAGAAAATTAATACCAAAAGTTATGCCAATTTATCAAAAAAATATACATAGAACATATAAAAGAAAATATAGAGCTATAAAATAAAATAATGATAACTATTAAATCAATATTAAAAGAGATAAATCGCCATAAGAAGATACTAATATTAGCAAATATTATCGCTATAGTATCTATTCTATTAAGTATTCCCGTTCCTCTCTTAATTCCAAAGTTAATAGATGAGATAGTATTAGGAAAAGATGGCTGGATAACTCAATTTATAGACCAATATATAACTATTGGCTCACCTGAATACTATATTTTAGTTGTTTTGGTTATTACAATGCTTCTTAGAGCTATTAGTCTCATATTAAATATAGTTCATATTAGACTCTTTACAAAAATAGCTAAAGATGTGAGTTATAAGATTAGAAAACAGCTATTAGAACATCTAAAGAGAGTATCTATGAGTGAGTATGATATTTTAGGTTCTGGTTCTGTAGCGTCAAAAGTTATAACTGATGTTGATACTATTGATAAGTTTATAGCTAGTGGAGTGGGAGAGATTATAGTTGAGACTCTTACTATTATTGGAGTTGCATCTATTATATTTTATCTAAATTGGCAATTAGCGTTAGTAATTTTAACTCTAAATCCTCTAGCATTAGGATTTTTTTTAAGAGTATTTAAAAATATTGCTAAGATTAAAAAGCAGGAGAACAGATCTATAGAGATTTTTCAAAACTCTCTAATAGAGAGCCTAGAGCTATATAATCTAATAAGAGTACAAAATAGAGAAGAGTATTTTTTAGAAGATATAGATAAAAAGGCTAAAGAGATAAGGGATAAAGCCTATCTCTATGGGTTAAAGAGTGAAGTATCTCTAAAGTTTGCACAGATGTTAATTATGTATTCCCATGATACATTTAGAGCTGTTGGGATACTCATGGTATTTTTTGGTTATATTACTATTGGTGAGATGTTAGCAATATTTGCCTATGCGTGGGTTATTATGAAGCCTATGGATAAACTGATGCAGTTTAGTAATCTATATTTTAATGCAAAAGCCTCTATTAATAGATTAAATGAGATACTAAGACTTAAAATTGAGCCACAATATAAGTTAAAAATCAATCCATTTAAGGGTAGAAATAGTGCCTCAATTAGATTAAAAAATCTATCGTTCTCCTATAATGACTCAAAAAAAGTTCTTAATAATATAAATTTAGAGATAGAAGAGGGTGAAAGAGTGGCAATTATTGGAGAGACTGGAAGTGGAAAGAGTACATTAGCTCAAATCCTAATAGGACTATATCCCATAGAGAATGGAGAGATATACTATAATGGAGTTGAGATTAGAGATATTGGATATAAAACAGTTAGAGAGAATGTTGGTTTTATTTTACAATCCCCTATGATGTTTAATAATACTCTTAGATTTAATCTAACACTTGGTAGAGAGTATAGTGATGATAAGATATATGAGGTTTTAAAAGTGGCACAACTCTATAATTTTGTATTTAATTTAGATAAAAAGCTAGATACAATTATTGGTAAAAATGGAACAAAACTATCAGGAGGAGAGAGACAGAGACTATCTATTGCGAGAGTCCTTTTAGATAATCCTAAAGTAATTATTTTTGATGAGTCAACCTCATCACTTGATAATGAGACTGAAAATAGACTACTAAATGCTATTGATAGCTACCTAAAAGGTAGAACTATTATAACAATAGCACATAGAAAAAATAGTATAGAAAAAGCTGATAGGATTATTAATCTAAGTAAAATTTAATTACTCCTTTCTCTATTTCTCTTTTTATCTACTAAATATTTAGAGAGTTGCTTATTATACTCACTATCCATAGGATTATCTAGCCTTTCTATCTCTATAGCATAATCTATATCACTCTGCGAAAGCACTTTATCTTTTTTTTCATCTTCTGCAATATGATTTACACCCATAACTTTTGTTTTTTGCATTGAATTATCACTATCTTTTGTTAAAAATTTATATCCCAAAAAAGATACTCCTCCAAGAAAAGCTATAGCAATAACTGAATTTAATATTAAAAATATTTTATTATTTAATTTTTTATCATCTGTATTGTTTATAACAGCATCTTTAACAGCTTCTGTGTAATATGAATTGATATTTTCATCTCTATTTTCAAACATCTCTTTAGTACTCCTATTGTTTTAGACAATTATAGCAAAAAAGTTAGTAAAAATAGTGAAAATTTAAAAAAAAATTAATTTATATATTAATATTTAATTATCAATATATTAAAATGTCTTTTAATCTAAAATTACATATAACGAGATATACTTTCAAGATAAAAACTAAAGAAATAAATATGAAGAGAAACTTTATATCTCCTTGGAACCATATAACCCAAGAGAAAATATTAAATTTTAATTTTGCTAAATTTCCATATAGAAATTATAAAATAGTTCATATTAGCGATACTCATCTTGGATATTATCTAAATAGAGATTTTTTAGAAAATTTAGTTGATAGAGTTATTAGTATAAATCCAGATATATGTCTAATTACAGGTGATTTAATCTCAGCTCATAATAAAAAATTTTCACTAGATATATTAGCTCCATTAAAGAGATTAACTAAAAAGATAGATACATATTTTACAGTTGGAAACCATGAGGTGGCTCTATATAGAGATAAGATAGAAATTTTTTTAAAAGAGCTTAGATATTTAGGATTATACACACTTCATAATCAATCAATAATAGTTAATGGAAAATTTAATCTAGTTGGAGTAGGGGAGTATAATGGAAGAAGATATGGCTTTCCTGTAGATATTGAGAGTTCATTCAAAGATATAGATAGTAATCTAGCTACTATTGTATTGGTTCATAGACCAAATCTTATTAAACTCTTTAAAGATAAAGATTTTATATTAGCTCTCTCTGGACATAATCATGGTGGACAGATTACAAAACTAGGACTACTTAGCTCAATTATTAGAAATGAGTACTCTTATCTAATGGGAAAAATAGAGTTAGAGGATAATAAATTTATCTATATCTCAAATGGAGTAGGATACTCTAGGTTACCTATAAGATTATTTGCACCTAGCCAGATTGCAATTATAAATATTAATAGAAAATAATTGTTATTTTGTTAAAATGTCAAAATTTTAAATAAAAGGTTTAATAATATGTCCGTTAAATGTGCATTTTTATTTGCAGGTCAAGGCTCACAAGCTGTGGGTATGGGAAAAGATTTTTTTGATAATAGTACTACTGCTAAAGAGATTTTTAATAGTGCAAAGGAGAGAACAGGGATTGATTTTGAGGAGCTTCTATTTACGCAGAATGATAAGTTGTCTCAAACAGAGTTTACACAACCAGCAATTTTATTAGTGGCTACTACTGCTCATAAACTATTTACAGATAGAGTAGATATTAAACCAACTCTTACTATGGGACACTCTCTAGGAGAATTTAGTGCATTAGTAGCATCTGGTGCATTAGATATTATAGATGCTATAGAGCTTGTAAACTTAAGAGGTAAACTTATGGCTGAAGCTTGTAGTAATCAAGATGTAGGAATGTTAGTATCTTTAGGATTAAGTGATGAGGTAGTCGAAGATATATGTGCTAAAGAGAGAGATAAGGGTAAGAGTGTTTGGGCAGTAAACTATAATGCTGATGGTCAAATAGTAATTGCAGGTATAAAAAAGGATTTAGAAGAGCTTGTTCCTATCTTAAAAGAGGCAAAATCAAGAAGAGTAATGTTACTTAATATGTCTGTAGCCTCTCACTGCCCTCTATTAAATAGTGCTGTAGAGCCATTAGCTAAAAAGTTAGAAGAGGTTATTAGAGATGAGTTTACTGCTCCTGTTGTATCTAATGTAACTGCTCAAAAATATAGTAGTAAGCAGGAGGCATTAGAGCTACTTCCAAAACAGTTGGTAGAGCCTGTAAAATATAAACAGTCAATTGCAAATATAGATAATGAGGTTGACTGCTATATTGAGTTTGGACATGGAAATGTTTTAAAGGGATTAAATAGAAAAGCTACAAAAAAACCACATTTTAATATTAGTGATATGGTTTCACTAGAGGCTACAATTAAAGCTATTAAAGAGTTGGAAAAATGAGTAGTAAAATAGCAATTATGGGTGCAATGGCTGAAGAGATAGAGCCTCTATTAGATAAAGTAGAAAATATTAAAAAGATTGAGTATGCAAAAAATATCTATTATGAGGCTACATATAGAGGTAGAGAGGTAGTAATTGCCTATTCTAAAATTGGAAAAGTTTTTGCATCTCTAACTGCTACAATTTTAATTGAGAAGTTTGGTTGTGATAGGTTGCTATTTTCAGGTGTAGCAGGGGCTATTAATCCAGATTTAAAGATAGAAGATTTAATAATAGCTTCCGATTTATGTCAACATGATTTAGATATTACAGTATTTGGACACCCATTTGGATATGTTCCAGAGGGGCAAGTCTGTATCTCAACAGATAAAAAACTAAGAGAGATAGCAAAAGAGATAGCAAAAGCTAAAGGATTAGAGCTTAAAGAGGGAGTTATTGCAACAGGTGACCAGTTTATATCTTCTAAAGAGAGAAAAAAGTTTATCTCATCAACTTTTAATGCAGATGCCTTAGAGATGGAGGGTGGAAGTGTAGCTGTTATATGTGATGCATTAGAGGTTCCATTTTTTATACTTAGAGCAATTAGTGACTCTGCTGATGGTAGTGCTGATATAGATTTTGATACATTTTTAGAGAGTTCAGCAAAAATTTCAGCAGATTTTATTTTAGATATGGTTGAGAAGATTGAGTAAAATAACTATTAGTAAAAAACTTCTAAGAGTTGTTGGAAAGACAAATGTAGAGTTTAAATTAATTGGAGAGGGGGATAGAGTCTTGGTCGGTTTAAGTGGAGGAAAAGATTCTCTCTCTCTAATACATCTCTTAAAATATATCCAGAAACATGCCCCATTCAATTTTGAGTTTGAGGCGTGTACTATTAAGTATGGTATGCCAGATGAGAGCTATGATTATCTAGCTCAACACTGTAAAGAGCATAATATAAAACATACTATATATGATACTAATATATTTGATATATCACAAAATACAATTAGAGAGAACTCATCTTTCTGCTCATACTTCTCAAGAATGCGAAGAGGTGCATTATACACCTATGCAGAAGAGCATCACTTTAATAAGGTGGCATTGGGACACCATTTTGATGATAGTGTAGAGAGCTTTTTTATGAATATGTTTTATAACGGAACAATTAGAGCTTTAGCACCAATATATAAGACAGAGAGAGGTTTTCATCTTATTAGACCTCTTATCCAAGCTAGAGAGAGACAGTTAATAGCATTTGCTAGAGAAAATAGTCTTCAGACTATAGGAGATGAGGCTTGTCCTGCTATGAGAAAAGAGGTTAAGATGCCCTATGCTAGAGCAAATATGAAGATATGGCTAGAGGGTTTAGAGAGAGAGAATAGAAATATATTTAAAATGATAGAGGCATCTTTTAAACATATTCATGATGATACTCTCCTCGACCCTAAAAGATGGAATAGAGATGATATTTAAAACTATTTAAATATATTTTCTCTAATCCCCTCTGCTACCTTTTCAGCTTTAGCTCCTAGAACTATCTGAATAGTAGTATCTGTTGGTTTAATAACCCCTTTTGCTCCAAGTTTTAGAAAATCTTCATCTTTTAAATCTTTTGATGATTTAACCTCCATTCTAAGTCGTGTAATACATGCATCAGAAGAGACTATGTTATCTTCTCCTCCTAAGGCTTTAATATATGCTAATGCCTCATTATCTGAACTATTATTACTACTACTCTCATCACTATCTTTTTCTAAAATTTTTAATTTAAATATCTTAATAGTATAGTATGAGATAGTAAAATAGATAACTCCAAATATAACTCCAATAGGTATAATTAAGATAGGATTTTTAGCCAATTTATAATTAATAATATAGTCAATTAGTCCAGCTGAAAATCCAAATCCGTGATGTATATCCATAAATTGAGCTATAGCAAGAGCTAAACCTGTTAATATTGCATGTATTAGATAGAGTATTGGAGCTTCAAACATAAATAGAAACTCTAATGGCTCTGTAATTCCTGTTAAAAATGATGTAAAGGCTAAACCTGCTAATATTGCACCTACTCTTTTTCTGCTCTCTTTAGAGGTTGTTAGATATATAGCTAATGCCATTGATGGAAGTCCAAACATCATTACAATATAAAAACCTGCCATATATACTCCAGCAGTTGGGTCACCTGCAAAGAAACGGTTTAAGTCTCCATTTGCTACCACCGTTACACCATCTTTAATATAACTAAAATCACCAAGTTGAAACCAGAAGATAGAGTTTAATATGTGATGTAATCCTAAGGGTATTAATAGTCTATTTAGAGTTCCATATATAAAAGTTCCAAACTCACCTAGACCAATAATAGAGTGCGAAAAAGTATCTATAGCACCCTGTGCATAGTGCCAAAAGTAACCTGCTAAAATACCTACAATAATGGCTGATATTGAGGTAACTATAGGAACAAATCTTTTTCCACCAAAAAAGCCTAAAAAATCGGGAAGTTTAATATTATGAAAATGGTTATATAGTAGCCCTGCCAATACACCTATAATAATACCGATAAATACTCCCATATTTAAATCTTTATCTATCTGAAGATATACAGCCTTAGATATAAGAAGTCCAACTCCAGCAGATAGAGCAGATGCTCCATCACTATTTTTAGCTAATCCATAAGCGATACCGATAGCAAAGAGTAAATCAAGATTTGAGAATATTGCACTACCAGATACCCTCATTATATTAGCAATATCACCTGTAAATATATCACCATAACCTAAACGGAGAAGAATTGCTGCAATTGGTAATACAGCAATAGGAGTCATTAGAGCTTTACCTATCTTTTGTAGAAAGTTAAACATTTTTTTGCCTATATTTTATTATTATAGAATTTTAACATATATTGGCGTATAATCAATTTTAAATTTATAAAAGGAAAAGAATGAATATACTTTTTGTAGCAAGTGAAGTAGCAGGATATGCTAAAAGTGGTGGTTTAGCAGATGTTGCTTCAGCTTTGCCAAAGGCTCTTAAAAAATTAGGACATAATATAAAGATTGTAATGCCAAGATATTATAGTATAGATAAAACCAAACTTAACTCATTAGGTGCAATGGGCGTACCTATGGGAAGTTTAGGGGAGTTTTGGTGTGAAGTTTTTACAACTAAAATGGGTAGTGTTGATATATATTTTATAGATTATGAAACTTATTTTGGACGAGCTAATCTATATAGTGATGAGAGTGGAGTAGCTTATGGTGATAATGCAGAGAGATTTATATTTTTAAGTAAAGCTTCATTTGAGTTAGCAAGATTATTAAAATTTAAAGTAGATATTATCCATGCAAATGATTGGCACACGGCACTTATCCCTCTAATATTAAAAGCAAAATATAAATATTTTAAAGAGTTTAAAAGTAGTGCTACTCTTTTAACTATTCATAATATGCAACATCAAGGTAAATTTCAAGATAAAAATCTAATAGATATAGCAGAGGTTGGCTGGGAGAGTTTTACACCTAATAATTTAGAGGAGTTTGGAGGATTAAATTTTTTAAAATCTGGTATTACACAGAGTGATGTTATAAATACAGTGAGTCCAACATACTCAAAAGAGATAAAAACTCCAGAGTTTGGTTGGGGGCTTGATGGTTATTTAAGAGCAAGAGAGCTTCTATTTGGTATTTTAAATGGAGTCGATTATAGTGAATGGAGTCCTAAAAATGATAAATATATAGTAAAAAACTACTCATTAGAGACTATTAAAGATAAGAGATTATGCAAAAGAGATTTGCAGAAGATATTTAATCTGCCATTAGAAGATAATACTCCTATTATTGGATTTGTAGGTAGATTTGCAACTCAAAAAGGGATAGAGCTTATATCACAAGCTATATGGGAGATTTTAGAGTTTGATATACAGATGGTTATTTTAGGTAGTGGAGAGAAGTGGGCAGAGGGATTTTTTAGTGATATTGCAAAGAGATACCCTAAAAAGTTTGCTACATATATTGGATATAGTAATGAGTTAGCACATAAGATTGAGGCAGGAAGTGATATGTTTTTGATGCCTAGCCTATTTGAGCCTTGTGGATTAAATCAGATATACTCTTTAGCTTATGGAACTCCACCTATCGTAAGAGCTGTTGGTGGATTAGATGATACTATTAGAAATTTAGATAAGAGTATAGAGAAACCAAATGGATTTAAATTTTATAAAGCCACCAAAGAGGCATTAGTTGGAACTATTCAGTGGGTAGTTAATATATATTATAATGATAGAAAAAGTTTTAATTTATTAATAAAAAATGGTATGAAAGATAGATTTGATTGGACAAATTCAGCTAAAAAATATGAGAAACTATATAAACTAGCCATTAATAAAAAGGAGTTAGAAGTATGATAAATTATAAATTATATAATAAATTTGGTGCTTTTATTGAAGATGATGGTGTAAGATTTAAAGTTTATGCACCAAATGCTAAAAGGGTATCTGTTGTTGGTGATTTTAATAACTATGATAATAGTACCAATAGGTTAAAAAAAAATAAAATTGGTATATGGAGTGGAGTTATTAAGGAGGCTAAAGAGGGAGACTCATACAAATTTTATATAGAAGCAGAAGATGGGAGAGAGTTTTTAAAAGCAGACCCCTATGCTAGATATGCAGAGGTTAAACCAAATTCAGCCTCAATTATATTTAATAGTCACTATGAGTTTAAGTATGATAAACCTAAAAAGAGTGAGACTATATCTATCTATGAGGTGCATTTAGGCTCATGGAGAAGAGATGTAAAGAGCTACTTAAGCTATAGAGATTTAGCTAGAAACTTAGTTAAATATGTTAAAAAGATGGGCTTTACACATATTGAACTACTCCCTATTATGGAACACCCTTATGATGGTTCATGGGGTTATCAAGATACAGGATATTTTGCACCAACTTCACGATATGGTTCACCAGATGATTTTAAATATTTTATAGATATATGTCATAAACACAATATTGGTATTATTTTAGATTGGGTTCCCTCTCATTTTGCTACAGATGGACATGGATTAATAGCTTTTGATGGAACAGCTCTATATGAACACCCAGACCATGAAAAAGGTTATCATCCACAGTGGAGAAGTAATATATTTAACTATGATAGTGATTATGTTAAATCTTTTTTAATTAGTAGTGCTTTATGGTGGATAGAGGAGTATAATATTGATGGTATTAGAGTTGATGGAGTTGCATCTATGCTATATCTTGATTATCAGCGAGGAGATGGAGAGTGGAAGCCAAATGAGTATGGCGATAATCTAAACTTAGGTGCTATAGATTTTCTAAAGAAATTAAATAAAAATGTTCATAAAAGAGATAAAAATGTAATAATGATTGCAGAAGAGTCAACTACATTTTTAGGAGTCACTGATAAAAAAGAGGGCTTAGGATTTGATTATAAGTGGAATATGGGTTGGATGAATGATACTATAGACTACTTTAAATTAGACCCAATCAATAGACAATATCACCATAATGATTTAACCTTTATATTTACATACGCTTTTGATGAGAGATTTATATTACCATTGAGTCATGATGAGGTTGTTCATATGAAAGGTAGTATGATAAATAAGATGAGTGGACTTTATGATTGGCAGTTTGCTAACTTAAGAGCATTATATACATTTATGTATGCCTTTATGGGTAAGAAACTTCTATTTATGGGTAATGAGATAGCTCAATTTAATGAGTGGCACTATGAGGGAGAGTTAGATTGGGAAGTTTTAGAGTATGACTCTCATAAAGGTATCCAAAAACTAATTCAAGATTTAAATAGGTTATATAGAAAAGAGAAGGCTCTTCAATATGATACAAGAGAGAACTTTGAGTGGTGTAATGCTAATGATGCAAAAAGAAATATAATTACATTTGAGAGAATTTATAAAAATGAGAGAATTTTAGTTGTATGTAACTTTTCAGGAGCAACTTATAATAATTACTATGCACCTGTAACTCTTAATGGAAAATACAGATTAATCTTTAACTCAGATGGTAGAAAATTTGCTGGAACAGATACAAATAGAAGAAGAGTATTTAACTCATCATATTTTCCAATAGGGCAAAAAGAGAATATGATAGAGATAGATTTAACTCCACTTAGTGTTAGATTTTTTAAAATTAGTAATATAGAGTGATATTTACTATCACTCTTTTATTTTATTTTTTCAATCTATATAATTTAAATCCCACTATATTATGAGCAAAGTCTGGAACTAAGAGAAGATTTAAATCTTTAGAATAGAATATATCTGCTGTATTAAAATCATCTCCAAATATCTTTTCAACCTCTCCATTTTTATTAATAAGATATATACCCCCACTCCACGAAGATACAATATATTTATCTCCATATTTTGTTAAACCATCTATTGGAATATCTAAATCTTTAGTAATAATTTTTATCTTTTTACTCTTTAAATTTAATGCTTTTAACTCTCCAACTCTTCCCTGCATAATAAGATTATCTCCATCAACAAATAGTCCATTCTGTTCTGCTTTTTTTGAGTTTTCTCTTCTATATATTAGTCTAAATTTTCCATCTTTAGATACTTCAAATATCTTTTTAGTTTTTGAATCAGATACAAAACATATCTGTTCTCTATTATCACAAGCTATATCATTTAGTCTATCTATCCCTTTTGGTGCTTTAAACTTTTTTAGGATTTTACCTGATACTGTATCAATTTGGACTACTTGATTTAAATCAGCAACAAATAGAGAGTTTTTTAATAAATCTATACCTTTTGGAGCTTGTAGTCCTGTTGCCCATTTTAATACTAAAATATTTCCATTTTTATCTAGCTTAGATATAAATCCACCATTATTAATCCAAGGATTTGAGCTTTTTATACTATTTACATTTGAAACATATATAACATCTTTAGATTTATCATAAGTTACAGACTCTGGAATTGATAACTTTTTATCACTACTTCTCCAAACCTCTTTTAAACTATAGTTACTACTATTACAAGCTGTTAATAACAATATTAATCCTATTAATAGGCTCTTTTTCACTTTCTACTCCTTATATTTAATTAAATCTCTACTATTAGCCTCTCTAAAGCCTTTTAATCTCAATCTACAACTATCACATACTCCACAAGCTAACTCTTCACTCTGATAACAGCTCCAAGTAAGCTCTAATGGAACACCTAACTCTAATGCTCTTTTTACTATTTGAGATTTTTTTAGATGAACTAGAGGCATTTCTATCTTAATATCTGTCTCATCTTTTGTTCCTAAATTAATAGCTCTCTCCATAGCTTTTATATAACTATCTCTACAATCAGGATACCCACTACTATCCTCTTCAACCACACCAATAAATATTGCCTCTGCCCCATGCTTTTCAGCTAAAGATGAGGCAATAGAGAGAAAAATTCCATTTCTAAATGGTACATATGTTATGGGAATACCATCTTTAATACCATCTGTTGGAATATCTAAACTCATATCTGTTAGAGCAGAAGCACCAATAGTTTTAAAAAAATCTAAATCTATCTCATAGCTTATTTTAACATTTAAATAGTTAGCTATCTGCCTAAAAGATTTTAACTCTCTCTTTTGGGTTCTCTGTCCATAATTAAAGTGGAGTGCAATTATATCATACCCTTCTAATTGTGCAAGTTTTGCACTTAATGTACTATCCATTCCACCGGAGATAATACAAATAGCTTTTTTTTTCATAAGTTATACCTTTTTTAAAAGAATATTACCAACTTTTAGATAAACTTATAGTTATGTTAAATATTGAAAACTTAACAACATTAACTATTAATAATAAACTTTTAAAAGAGATATATATTGCATTAACTACTAAAGATATAGATATTACTATATGTGATAATAGTACAATAAGAGAGTATAATTCTAAATTTAGAGGTATAGATATAGCTACAGATGTATTAAGCTTTCCTATTAGTGGAGAGTTTGATAATATGCCTTTAGGCTCAATTGTAATCTCTGCTGATAAAGTTATAGAGAAATCTAAAGAGTTAAATCACTCTATATCTAGTGAGTTGGCACTTCTATTTATTCATGGAACTCTACATCTTTTAGGATATGACCATGAGATTGATAATGGAGAGATGAGAGAAAAAGAGAGAGAAATAATAGAGAGATTTAATCTTCCAGATAGTTTAATAGTAAGAACAGAGAGATTGTAATGGATTTTGTTATATTTACTTGTGCTATAGGTGCATTGATTTTTGGTTCAGATTTTATAATTACTCAAAGTGAGAATATTGCAATAAAATTTCATATACCCAAATCTATTATAGGAGCTACATTAGTAGCTTTTGGTACAAGTTTTCCAGAACTACTAACTACAATTACAGCTAATTTAAATGATAAACCTAATATTGCTATATCAAATATAGTTGGTAGTAATATATTTAATATAACCCTTGTCTTAGCTACTGTTTTATTTATTTTTAAAAAAGAGAATTTAACTAGTAATTTCTTTACTAAAGATGCCTCATGGGTAGCTATTGCTACTATGATATTTATTCTTATGTCTTTAGATGGCAAAATTAGTAAATTAGACTCTATTTTACTTATAATTATAATGATAAGCTATATCTGCTTTCTATTTAAAGAGCCTTACAAATTAACTAGTAATATAGAACTCAATGGAGATTTTTATCTATTAAAGGGAATTTTAATACTGATTTTAGGATTTTTTTTAGTAGTCATTGGTGCATATTTTACAGTTGAGAGTGCTTCTGCTATTGCTCACTCATTTAATATTAGTGAGTGGCTAATAGGTATAATACTTATTAGTTTTGGTACATCTCTTCCTGAATTAGCAGTCTCTATCTCTGCTGTAGTTAAGGGAAAAGCAGATATAGCAATAGGTAATATTATTGGCTCAAATTTAGCAAATATGACTATAGTTTTAGGAACTACTGGAGTTATTAAAGATATTCCAATATCTCTATATACTCATATATTTGATATTGCAACTATGGTTATAGCTACAGCTATACTTCTTATTATTACAAATAGTAGATTATATATTAGACCAGTAGGAGTTCTATTAGTAACACTATTAATTCTATTTTTATCTAAAACAGTAGTTTGAAAAAAGTGAAAATTCTATTTAGGAGTGGAGCGGGAAACGGGACTCGAACCCGCGACCCTCAGCTTGGAAGGCTGACGCTCTAGCCAACTGAGCTATTCCCGCATGGCTATTTAAATTGGTTGCGGAAAGAGGATTTGAACCTCTGACCTTCGGGTTATGAGCCCGACGAGCTACCGAACTGCTCTATTCCGCGATAGTTATGGATGGGGTAGAGGGATTCGAACCCCCGAATAACGGTACCAAAAACCGTGGCCTTACCGCTT
>WGAM01000085.1 GCA_015494795.1 Campylobacterota bacterium | reverse complement strand
AGTCTATGCTTCAAAAATCTCATAGAAATGAAGCTCATGTAAAACTTCTATTTACAACTCATAAATGCACAGAGGCAAAAATTCAAGAGGCTATATTAGAGCTTAAGAGATTAGATTGCGTTTATGGTGATATTGCTATGATACGAATAGAAAAAAAATAGTAAATAATTAATTTATTAATCTTCTATTTTCTTTAATATGGTAAGATTTTATAAATAAAATAGAGGATATTCTTAATGAAAAAGATACCATTAGCTATTATTGCTATATTTATTATTGTTGCTATATATTATGAGACAATAGGTTCAAAAAAAATAGTAAAAGAGATTAAAAAAGAGGTAAATAGAGAGGTTGTCCAACTTAAATCTTCAGGTTTTAATATTGAAAATAGAGAGATTAAAGAGGATAGAGAGCATTTAATTATTGATTTTAATGATACAGCTAAAATTGCTAATTATATAAAGAGAGTAAATAGTGATATTAAAAAAGAGGATATAGACATCTTTAAGGGTATGAAGATAGGTTTAGATATTCACTATAATCCTAATACTAAAGATGCTATGGCACTAGATATATACCCTACAAAACTTCCAGATATTATATATCAAGGTATTAAGATTGAAGATAAAAAATCTCTAAAAACTGTTGAAGATATGATGAGTAAAAAAGAGTTATTAGTTCATATCAATATAAATAAGTTTTTATCAGGTTTTGATGGATATATTAAAGATATAGATAGAGAGTTAAAACTAAAGAGTGCAAAATTTAATGGTGATATTGAGGATAATAAAGTAACAAAGATAAATCAAACAATAGAGAAAATCTCATATATTATTCCAAAAGAGTTCAATTCAAAACTCTTAGATTTAAAAATTTCTATTACAAATCCAATGAGTAAGAGTGAAAATAGTGCTACTAATTATGCTATAAAGAGCATAGAAATAGATGACAAAAAGTCCCAAAAAGATTTAATAAAAATTGAAAATATAGAAGGTTCATCAAAAGATACTAAAGTAGGCAAATTAATTAATAGTAAAAGTGAACTTAATATTAACTCAATAGACTATTCAGACAAGATAGAGAGTGTTACCATAAAAAATATTAATGCTATTATGAAAATAGATAATATAGATATGGAAGCTTTCTCTAAATTAAATAGCTTATCTATGGAGAATATAAGTGAAAAAGAGAGATTAGATAAGATGACTCCAATTATTCAAAAGATATTATCATCTAATATATCTATGGAAATTCCAAATATCTCAATAGATAAGATTATCAAAAATAAAAAAGTGATAGATGGATTTAGATTAAAAGCATCTCTAAATATTGATAAAAATTTCAATTCAAATGCAATTAAACATAATCTAGATATGTTAGTTAATTTTGTAAATGCAAAAGTTAATATTGAAGCATCTAATGATATTGTTAATCTATTATCAAGTGACCCAAGAGCTATGGTTATGATGATGTTTTTACAACCTATAGATAAGAATGGTAAGAAATATTATGATATTAAGTTTACTAAAGGCTCTTTAAAGATAAATGGTAAGCCATTAATGTAGAGTGTTGAAACGACACTCTTAAACTATAACTATCTCTTATTCTATTTTAAACAGATAGTAATCTCCATTTCTGTAAGATATATTCAATTTTATTATAATTAGCTTATAGGAGTAATCAGATGGCAATTAAAGTTGCAATAAATGGTTTAGGTAGAATAGGTAGATGTGTAGCTAGAATTATAGCTGATAGAGATGATATTGAGTTGGTTGCAGTTAATGCAAGTGGAGCTGAAAATATTATTGAGTATGGTTTAAAGTATGACTCTGTTCATGGAAGAAGAGATGATATTAGTGTAAAAGATGGATATGTTAATATTGGTTCTACAAAAGCAAAACTATTTTCAGAACGAAATCCTGCAAATATACCATTTGCCTCAACTGGTGCAGAGTTAGTTTTAGAGTGTACAGGGGCATTTTTAACTCAAGAGTCAGTTAAACCATATATAGATAATGGGATTAAAAAAGTACTATTCTCTGCTCCTGCTAAAGATGATACACCTACATTTGTTATTGGTGCAAATGAGAATGATTATAATGGTGAAAATATAGTATCAAATGCAAGTTGTACCACTAATGGATTAGCTCCTGTAGCTAAAGTTCTTGATGATAACTTTGGAGTAGTATCTGGATTAATGACAACCATTCACTCATATACAGGCTCACAACCAATATTAGATGCTAAACATAAAAAAGACCCACGGAAAGGTCGCTCTGGTGCTTTAAATTTAGTTCCTACAACAACAGGTGCAGCTAAAGCCATCTCTAAAGTATTGCCAAACTTAGCAGGAAAACTGAATGGTCAAGCAATTAGAGTTCCAACTCCTGATGTATCTATAGTTGATTTAACTGTAACAGTCAAAAAAGATGTAACAGTAGATGAGGTTAAAAAGGCATTTAAAGATGCTAGTGAAGGTTCACATAGAGGAATTTTAGGTGTTGATGAGGAGTATTTAGTATCTCAAGATTTTGTAGGAGAGAGTAGAAGTAGTGTTGTTGCTATGGATACAATTCAAGTAATTAATAATAATATGATAAAAGTTCTCTCTTGGTATGATAATGAGTGGGGATATTCCTGTAGATTAGTTGATATGGCTGTTCACATTAGTAGATAGAAGGAGATATTTTGAGAACAATTAAGGATTTAGAAGAGCAGAGTATTGAAGGGAAAAGAGTCTTTATAAGGTGTGATTTTAATGTACCTAAAGATGAAGATGGAAATATTACAGATGATAGAAGGATTAGAGGTGCGTTGCAGACCATTAGATACTGCTTAGACCGTGACTGTAGAGTAATTTTAGCTTCTCACGCAGGTCGTCCTAAAGCTGGAGTATATGATGAAAAACACTCTATGAGAGTAGTTGTAAAAAGATTAAAAACTCTTTTAAAGATAGCTGAAAAGATTACTCTAGCTAAAGATGTTATAGGTGATGATGCTAAAGCGAAACTAAAAGAGCTTAAACCAAAAGAGGTTTTAGTCCTTGAAAATCTTCGTTATGAGGAGGGTGAGACTAACAATGATTTAGAGTTTGCTAAAGAGTTAGCTAGTATGGCAGATATATATATTAATGATGCTTTTGGTGTATGTCATAGAGCTCACGCATCTGTTGAGGCTATGCCTAGACTTTTTACTAAGGATAAAAGAGTAGCTGGATTTCTTTTAGCTAAAGAGGTAACATTTTTTGAAAAAAAATTAGAAAATCCTATGAGACCATTTGTAGCTGTTATTGGTGGTTCTAAAGTATCTGGAAAATTAGAGGCACTTAGACAACTAATAGAAAAGGTTGATAAGATTATTATTGGTGGAGGAATGGCATTTACATTTCTAAAAGCACAAGGGTATGAGATTGGTAAATCTTTAGTTGAAGATAATCTACTAGATGAAGCAAGAACTGTAATGATAAAGGCTAGAAAGAGAAAAGTTAAATTTTATCTACCTATTGATATTGTTGTTGCTCCTGAATTTTCTGAAGATTGTGCTATTAAATATATCCCTGCTCAAGAGATACCAGAAGATTGGATGGGATTAGATATTGGACCTGCATCATCAAGACTATTTAGAGAAGTATTAAATGATGCACAGACAATTATATGGAATGGACCTATGGGTGTATATGAGATGGGTAGATATGCTAAGGGTAGCTTTAAAATGTCACATAATATTGCAGATAGCTATGCTACTACTATTGTTGGTGGTGGAGATACAGCAGATGTGGCACAGAGAGCTGGAGATGTTGAAGAGATGACATTTGTAAGTACAGGTGGTGGAGCTAGTTTAAATCTAATAGAGGGCAAAGAGCTACCGGGAATTACAGCACTTCAAGCTGATTAAGGATAGATATATATGATATATGCAGGAAATTTTAAGACAAATCATACAAGAAGTAGTACAATAGATTATATTAAAGAGCTTAATTTTGGACTAAAAGATAAAAAAGCAGAGGATAAGGTATATATTTTTCCTCCATTAACAGCTATAGATTTCTATAGAGGTAATTTTACTATTGGTGTTCAAAATGCCTATCCAATAGAGAGTGGTGCAGTAACAGGGGAAGTTGGAATAGAGCAGTTAGAAGAGTTTAATATTAAAACTATTCTAATTGGACATAGTGAGAGAAGAGAGTTACTAAATGAGACTCAAGAGTTTGTCTCTAAAAAGTTTAACTTCTTTAAAGAGAGAGGTTTTGAGATAATATACTGTATTGGTGAGCCTTTAGAGGTTAGAGAGAGAGGAGAAAAGGCAGTTATTGAGTATTTAAAAGAGCAGTTTATAGGAATTGATATAGATTATAGTAATTTTATGGTAGCTTATGAGCCAATTTGGGCAATTGGAACAGGAAGAAGTGCCACAGTAGAGGAGATTACTACTACTCATAATGAGCTTAAAAAATTAATTAATAGACCAATACTATATGGTGGAAGTGTAAAAAAGGCAAATATAGCTGAAATTTCATCTATAGATAGTGTTGATGGAGTATTGGTTGGTGGTGCGTCACTGAATTCAGATAGCTTTTTAGAGTTAGTTTTACATTAATATTTAAATCTATAGAGAAAATCTATAGATTATCACCTGAAAATGGCAGTAAAGCACTAGCCCATGTTAAACCACCACCAAATGTATCTAATAGCATAAGTTCACCCTTTTTAAGTCGTCCTGCTTCATAGATGTCATTAATTGCCATAGGAATTGATGCCGCAGAGGTATTACCATACTTATCTACAGTTAATACCACCTGCTCTTTTGTCATTTTTAAAGCACCACCTACAGCTTTAATTATTCGATAGTTTGCTTGATGTGGAACAAAATGGGGAATATCTTTTGCATCTATATTATTATCTGATAAAATCTCTTTTACATCTTTCGTAAGAGTCTTAACAGCTAGTTTAAATGTCTCATTCCCTTTCATCTGAACAAAGTTTAAACCCTCATCTAAAACTCTTTGAGATAGAGGATTTACACTACCCGGTGCTGGAGTTACTAAAAAGTCAGAGTATGCACCATCAGCACTAGCATGAATATCTATTATGGCTTCACTCTTATCATTAGTTGCAGATATAACAGAGGCACCAGCCCCATCTCCAAATAGAATACATGTACTTCTATCTGTATAGTCAACAATAGAACTAAACTTCTCTGCACCAATAATTAATACATGTCTCTTCATACCTGATTCAATAAATGCCTTAGCAACACTTAGTGCATATACAAATCCACTACAAGCAGCACTTATATCAAATGCTTGAACATCTTTTATACCTAACTTATCAGCAATAACACATGCAGTTGAAGGCATATTGAAGTAGTCTGGTGTTACAGTGGCACAGACTATTAAATCTATATCACTATGATTTAATCCTGCTCTTTTAATAGCAATCTCTGAAGCAATTTTAGCCATATCACTAGTTACTTCATCATCTCTAGCTATACGCCTCTCTCTAATTCCTGTACGCTTTAAAATCCATTCATCACTAGTATCAACCATCTTTTCTAAATCTGCATTGCTTAGTACCGTTGATGGAACATAAGCCCCTATTGAGTGAAATTTTGCATACATATTTTACCTTAAGCCTTATTTTTTAGAAGTAACTCTTCAATTGCAACATTAACTTTAGAGTCTTTAAATGCTATAGCCTGAAAGATAGCATTTTTAATAGCTTTCGCATTACTTTTTCCGTGTGATATAATAGCACAACCATTTACACCAAGTAGAGGAGCACCACCATATTCTGCATAATCTACCTTATTTTTGAGTTTTCGAAACACTTTTTTCTTCATTAGTAATGCACCAATTTTAGCAGGAATTGATTTTCTTATCTCTGTTTTCATTAAATCAAAAATGGTTGATGCAACTCCCTCACTAGCCTTTAGAGTAATATTACCTGTAAATCCATCACATACAACTACATCAACAGAGCCATTAAATATATCTGACCCCTCAACATTACCTTTAAATCCCGGAACACTATTTTTAATAAGTTTAAATGCCTCTTTAGTTAAAGCATTCCCTTTACTATCCTCTTCACCATTAGCAAGTAGTCCAACAGATGGTTTTCGTAAACCCAAAACTCTTTGAGCATAAACTTCTCCCATAATAGCAAACTCATATAGGTTTCTAGGAGTACAATCTGTAACAGCCCCAACATCTAATAGAAGTGTATTTGCTATTGGAGATAGACTAGGCATAATAGTAGCAAGTGCTGGTTTTGATATATCAGGAAGTCTACCTATTCTAAGTGTAGCTAATGCCATGGTAGCACCACTATGTCCTGCAGATACTACACCATCAGCTTTTTTCTCTCTAACAAGCTCAACAGCCTTATATATAGAGGAGTCTTTTCGTTTAAGTGCTTGTGTTGCAGAGTCACTCATAGAGATTACATCTGAAGCCTCTACAATTCTTACCTTATCTAAGTAGTATTGTGGCAAGTGGTGAAATATCTGCTCTCTATCACCTACAAGTATAGGTAGAAAGCTCTTCTCATCAAGTGCTTGAATTACCCCCTCAATAATAGGTTCAGAGCCAAAATCACCACCCATTGCATCTATAGCAATTTTTATCATAAAACTACTTTACTACGCTTTTTTATATTCACCAGTTGTTAAGTTCATATGGTGAGGCATTCTCCATGTTCCATCTTTATCTTTTACAGGTCTTGGAAGTGTTAATTTATAGTGTGTTCTTCTCTTTGCTGCTCTTGTTTTACTTACTCGTCTCTTTGGTACTGCCATTTTCTATCCTTTATTTTTTTTATTTAGAACTCTTTTTCAAATTCATTTTTATCATTTTTACATATATTACAGATATGATATGTATTCTCTATAGATGATATTTCACTCTCAAGAATAAAATCAAGGTCAATATCTCCATCTAAAAATTCAATTATATCTAAATCATCTTGTGTCTCAACTACTCTATTAGTTAGAGTTAAATTTAGAGGTAAATTTATATACTCTATAAACTCATCTCCACATCTATCACAGGTTAACTCTATATTACCACTTAGATTTGCATCTAATTTAACTCTATCTCTACTCTCTTTTATTAAATTACCATTAAAAGAGATATTTTTTAAGCTTAAATTGAACTCTCTCTTACTATAGCCTATCTTATCAAAAACTATTTTCATAGTTTTAATTAAACAATCTCTCTTTTTGCAAAAAAGAACTCAATCTCAATATTAGCATTTTCTAAAGAGTCACTTCCATGAACAGCGTTAGCATCAATACTCTCTGCAAAATCTGCTCTAATTGTCCCTTTTTCTGCCTCTTTAGGATTAGTTGCACCCATAAGCTCTCTATTTTTAGCTACTGCATTTTCACCCTCTAATACAGAAACTACAACAGGACCTGAAATCATAAACTCAACTAAATCATTAAAAAAAGGTCTATCTTTATGTACTGCATAAAAAGCCTCTGCATCTTCTCTACTTAGTTGAATTTTTTTAGTCACAGCAATTCTAAGCCCTGCATCTTCAAATCTTGTAAGAATTTTTCCTATTACATTTTTTGCTACTGCATCAGGCTTAATAATTGATAATGTTTGTTCCATTGATATTTGCTCCATTATAGATAATATACTACTATCCATTATATTTTAGAGTGGAATGGTATCTAAAATTTATTGAGAAAAAGCTTTTTATAAGATAGCTTTTAATGAGAGAATATTGATAAATATCTCTCATCTTCTTAAAAAAATTAATGGTTATATAAGATTAAAATTAATTCTCTCTATTTTTTAAAATATGATTAATAATTCTATATCCATGATTTAGTGCTATTGCAATACTTCCTCCACTTGCAAATGCTATATCTCCAGCAATATATAGACCTTTTGTCTCTGTCTCATATGTATCGGGATTAAATATAGGCTCTCCCTTTTTATCTAATGATATACCACAAGATTTTAGGAACTCTTTTGGAGTTGTTCCCCCTATTGCATATATTACTCTATCATAGAGTTTACTATCTCCATTAGTAAAATTTACCTTAATCTTTCCATGTTGAGACTCTAAACTCTCGATATCCATACCTAATTTTAATCTAACTCTCCCTCGTTCTGCATAATCTTTTATCATTTTTCTATTTGTTGGATTAGGTCTAGTTAAACTCTCTCTTCTATAGCATAGTCTAACACTATTACTACTACTTAACTCACAAGCATACTCTACAGCACTATCTCCACCACCAACTACAAGAATATCTTCACCATTACTACACCTATCAAGATTATAGTTTACTCTACTTCTAATTGATGGAGGTATTCTATATTTAGGTTTGTTTGGTTTACCCATTCTACCAATACTAATAATTACATTTTTAGCTCTAAAATCTCCACAATTTGAGTAGATATAGAATATATTATCTCTCTTTTCTACCTTTGTAACTTCACAATTAAATTGACTATCAATAGTCTCATCATCTAATAGTTTATCAAAGTAGTCAAGAGTACTCTCTTTTGTACCATCAGCAAAATCTACATTTCCCTCTAACTCTACAGCTTGACCTTGCCAATCTTTATCTACTCTTTTTCTATCTTTATAAAATTTTCTAATAGTATTAGAGTGGTTATCACTCTTTTCAATTAATAAAACTTTTTGAAGTCCCAATACTTTAGCCTCAACTACAGCTCCAATTCCCCCAGGACCACCACCAATAACTACTAAATCATATATATCATTCATCTATAAATCCTTTTTATTAAAAATAATATTATAACATCTTATTATAAATAATATGAAAAAGAGAATTAATATAAGAGTAAATCATTATAATTTGTGCTAATATATCAAAAAAAAGAGGAAACGATGAAAAGACTTTATCTATTAATATTAACATCTATTATTGCATATAGCAATAGTTGTATTAAGTGTCATAGTGGAATTAGTCATATTAGAGATAGAAACTCTAAAATGATGAGAGAGATTTTAGATATTGCCAATAGGGCTGGAGCAAAAGGGAATGATTGTGTAGTCTGTCATGGAGGTAATCCAAATAGTGAAGATAAAAATATATCTCACTCTGGAACTCTAAAATATTTTCTAAACCATAAGGGTCCTAAAGATTTCTATCCATCTCCTACAAGCCAATGGATAAATATAAATACTTGTGGTATGTGCCATATGGAGCAGGTTAAGTCTCAATGGACATCTCTTATGAATACAGAGGCTGGTAAAATTCATGGTGCTTTATGGGGATTTGGTGCTAAAGAGGGTTATAAACACTATATGTCAAACTTTGATTTAAATAATACCCATAAGAGATTAGGAACTAAAACATATCAAGAGTATATGAAGGCTCTATCTAAAAAAGAGTCACAAGCATTTCCAACTAAAATGAGAACAATTCCAGAAGCTCCAACAGCCGATGAGGTTGAAAAAGACCCATCTCTAAGTGTATATACATATCTTCGTCAAGAGTGTCTTAGATGTCATACAGGAGGGAAAGGTAGAAGTAGAAGAGGAGATTATAGAGGAATGGGGTGTGCTAGTTGTCATATTCCATACTCAAATGAGGGATTTTATGAGGGGAATGATACTTCTATCCCACACAATGAGAGAGGACATCTATTAACTCATCAAATTCAATCTTCAAGAGATGTTAAAGTTAACATTCATGGAGTAAAATATTCAGGTATTCCTGTTGAAACATGTACCACTTGTCACAATAGAGGTAAAAGAATAGGTGTATCATATCAAGGATTAATGGAGACAGAGTATAAAGCCACTTTTGATAATGAGGGAAATCCACAACCAAAACTACATACAAAAAGGTATCTACATTTAACAGAGGATATTCACTACTCTAAAGGTATGTTGTGTCAAGATTGTCACACATCAAATGATATGCATGGTGATGGATTTATGACTGGTGCAAATTTAGGTGCTGTAGAGATTGAGTGTCAAGATTGTCACGGCACAACAAAAAAATATCCTTGGGAGTTACCTTTAGGATACTCTGATGAGTTTTCTATGAGAGAGAAAAGAGGTAAAGCTAGAGGAGTTACAAAAACACTAGCAGACTACTTAAAAAAAGGCTCAATCCCTAAAGATATAAAAGATGGATTTTTACTAAGTGCAAGAGGCAACCCTTTAACAAAAGCGATAAAAGATGGAAATAAGATTATTATGCATCTATCTTCAGGAAAAGATATTACTCTAAAACCTCTAAAACTACTAAAAGAGGAGGGAAAATTATCTAAAAAGGCTCTAGTAGCTATGGATAAGATAGAGGCTCACAATAGTAAACTAGAGTGTTATACATGTCATGCTACTTGGGCTCCTCAATGTTATGGATGTCATGTTAAGATTGACTACTCTAAAGGGGAGCAAAATCCAGACTATCTAAAGGCATCAAAATATCATGATGTTCATGGAAATACAGGTGAAAAGAGTCTAAAAGATTTCTTGATTGATGGGAAAGTTACAGAGACTAGAAGTTATCTTAGATGGGAAAATCCAGCACTTAGTATTAATGGTGAGGGGAGAGTATCTCCTACAATTCCCGGTTGTCAAACAACAATTACAGTTATAGGGAAAGATGGGAAAGCTATATTAGAGAACCATATATTTAAAATTCCAAATGTAGAGGGGGCAGGTAAAGAGGGGCAGAATGCTATCACAATGTCACAAGTTCAACCACACACAATAAGTAAAAAAGCTAGAAGTTGTGAGAGTTGCCACACATCAAAAAAGGCTCTTGGAATGGGAATTAATGGTGGTAAATATTTTAGTGACCAGAGCAGAAAAACTATTATTGATTTAATGAGTGCAGATAGAAGGGTTTTACCTAAAAGAGTAGATGAGCAGATACCATCTATACCTAATCTAAAACATGACTACTCTGTTATGATAGATGAGAATGGAACACAGGTACAGACAGTTGATAACCATTGGAGATTGGCAAATCCTCTACCAAAAGATATTAGAGATAAACTTGACCGTCAAGGTGTATGTCTATCTTGCCATGAGACCATTCCTAAAGGGGATTTAGCAATATCTGCTATGAGTCATATTGCAGATATGGCAGGAGTTAAAATAGATAATAGAACACATAGAGATATTTTAAATAAAAGCATAAAAATATCAGCTTGGATACAGATT
>WGAM01000084.1 GCA_015494795.1 Campylobacterota bacterium | reverse complement strand
CTTAATGTATGTACTGTTATTCCTAGCTTTTTTGCAAATTTACCTATTGTATACATCTTATCTTTTTTTAGATGTATTATATATCTTTAAAATAGATTTGTCAATAGTTATATTTATATTTATATAGTTTTTTAATTAACTGTTCGTTGCCCCACCCATAAATATAAAGTATTATTAACCCTTTACTACAATATTTACTAACTTATTTGGTACAACTATCTCTTTTATAATGCTCTTATCTCTTAACCACTTCTCAACTCTACTCTTGGCATTTGAGATTATCTCATCTTTAGACGCATTTGAATTAATCTCTATCTCTCCTCTTCTCTTTCCATTTACTGCTACAGCTAAAGTTATGGTATCTTGAATAAAAACCTCATCAATAATCTCTATTTTACCCTTTAGATTAGAAGATGAAAATAGCTCTTCACTAAGCTCTGAACAGATATGTGGAGTAATTGGCTCTAATAGATGTAGAATAATATATAGCCCCTCACTCCATACTAAAGAGTTTTTCTGTCTATCTAGTCCATTTAGAGCCTCCATACAACTAGCAATTAGTGTATTGAATGCAAATGTCTTCTCATATACATTAATAGATTTCTCTAACGCCTCATATACTTTAACTCTTGCAAACTTCTCCTCTTTAGATAAGGAGCTATGGTTAATAGTTGGTATAGATTTAGTAGTAACTTTAGATTTTCTATCATATAGTCTTTTTAAAAATCTAAAAGCCCCCTCAACAGCACTATCGTTCCACTCTAACTCTTTTTGTGGAGGTGATGCAAATAGGATAAATAGTCTTGCAGTATCTGCTCCATATTTAGATATTAACTTATCAGGGTCAACTGTATTTCCTTTTGATTTACTCATCTTAGCCCCATTCATTAAAACCATACCTTGAGTTAATAGTCTATCAAACGGCTCTTTTAAATCATCTATAAATCCTAAATCTCTGAGAGCTTTTGTAAAAAATCTAGCATATAGTAGATGTAGTATAGCATGTTCAATTCCACCAATATATTGGTCAACTCCAAGCCAATACTCTACATCACTCTTATCAATTCCAACCTCTTTCCACTTTTTAGGATTTGTAGCATACCTAAATTGATACCAACTAGATTGAACAAATGTATCTAATGTATCGGTCTCTCTTATAGCTTTAGCTCCACACTTAGGACATAAGCACTCTTTCCATGTAGGGTGATTTTCTAATGGATTTCCCTCTCCAGATATTACAACATCTTCGGGTAGAGTAATTGGTAGATTTTCTAGCTTTTCAGCTACCAATCCACAACTTTTACAGTGAACAAGTGGAATTGGAGCACCCCAATATCTCTGTCTCGATACTCCCCAATTTCTAAGCTTATAGTTTATTGTACTTTTTCCTAGTTTCTCTTTTTCAAAAAGCTCTATAATAGCTCTTTTAGCCTCTTGGTTTGGTATATTAGAAAACTCATAAGAGTTAATAAGCTCTCCATCACCTGTATATGGTAACCCCTCCTCATATCCACTAATAAGATATTTAATTGGTAAATCATACTCTTTTGCAAACTCAAAATCTCTCTCATCATGAGCAGGGACACTCATAACAGCACCACCACCATAACTAATTAATACAAAATTGGCTACCCATACAGGTATCTCCTCTTTAGTTAATGGGTGAATTACTTTTATACCTAAATTATAACCCTCTTTACCAGCTTTAGCTCTCTCAACCTCACTCATATTAGAGATTTTCTCTATAGCCTTAATAGTATCTATATCTAGTAATTCATTTTTTATAAGAGCTTTAACAATAGGGTGTTCTGGAGCTAATGCTGTATATGTTACGCCATATATTGTATCTGGACGAGTTGTAAATACTTTAAAACCTTTAAACTCTCTATTTAATCTATCTATACTACTATCTGTTAGCTTAAATTCAAACTCTAACCCTTGAGATTTACCAATCCAATTCTCTTGCATTGCTAAAACCTGATTTGGCCACTTACCTCTAAGGAGTTCTAAATCCTCTAAAAGCTCATTGGCATACTTTAAAATATCTATATAGTATCCCTCCATCTCTTTAAGGGTAACAGGATTATCACATCTCCAACAGCAACCATCTTCAACCTGCTCATTAGCTAATACTGTATGGCAATCTTCACACCAATTTACTGTTGTTGACTCTCTATATAGTAGCCCCTCATTGAACATCTTAATAATAAACTCCTGCTCCCATTTAGTATAGAGTTCATCACAGGTTGCAAACTCTCTATCTTTTGAAAAAGAGAGTCCTAGAGAGTTTAATTCACCTCTCATATATGCTATATTGGAGTATGTCCACTCTTTTGGGTGTTTTCCATGTTTTATAGCTGCATTCTCTGCTGGCATACCAAAAGCGTCCCAACCAATAGGGTGAAGTACATTATAGTTCTGTTTTCTATAGTATCTTGCCATTGCATCACCAATAGCATAGTTTCTTACATGCCCCATATGTAATCTTCCACTAGGAAATGGAAACATACTTAAGATATATTTTTTAGGCATATTTTGATTATCACTTGGCTCAAACGCTCCACTCTCTGCCCATATCTTTTGCCACTTCTTCTCTATCTCACTAGGATTATAACTCATAATCTCTCCATCAATTTTAAATTGCAAGATTATAGCTAATCATCTATTAGATATTATAATTTTTTTCTTAAGGTTTTTCTTGTTAATCAAGTTATAAACCATTATAATTACAATAAATAAATAAGAAATAGGATATTTTGTGAGAAAAAATAAAATCTACTCATTAACTCTATCACTGCTACTATTTTCAGCATGTAGTACAAAAGAAATTAAAAAAGATATTATAAAAGAGAATAATGAAACTAATAAAAGTAAAAAGAGTTACATCTATTTAGGGATAAGTGATATAAATTACACAAATGTAAAAAAAGATGTTGAAGAGATTGAAGATATAAAGCCACCACCAATAAAAACGGTATCTTATGATGAGTTACAAGGGGAATTTCAAGGTAATTATGAACTTTTGGAGTTTATAGATATGATGGTAAATGTTCATAACTTCAAAAGAGAATACTTAAATAGGATATTTTCACAAGCACAAGATTATAATCTAATACCTCAAACAAGAAGCTGTACAAGTAATATTATATTTGGTAAAATTGGTGCTTGGGATAGATATAGAAGCTGTTTTATATATGATAGAAATATAGAGAGAGGTGTAGAGTTTTGGAATGAGCATGAAGATGCCCTAAATAGAGCTGAAGCTAAATATGGTGTTCCTGCAAAATATATTATTGGTATTTTAGGGATAGAGACAGCCTATGGGACAAACTTTGGGAAATATAGGGCTATTGATGTTCTAACAACAAGAAGTATGTTAGGAGATAGAAGAGCTAGTTTTTATAGAGATGAACTAGAAAAGTTTCTATTAATTACAAGAGATATAGGATTAGACCCTACAGAGGTTATGGGTTCAACCTCTGGAGCATTAGGTTATGGGCAGTTTATGCCTAGTAGTTATATAAGATTTGCAGTTGATTTTAATAGTGATGGAAAAACAGATTTATGGGATGCTGAAGATGCTATAGGTAGTATTGCTAACTATTTTGCTAAAAATGGTTGGAATCCATCTATTCCAAAAGTTGCAGTTAGAGCTAAATATAGAGGAAATAGATTTAAAAGATTAAAAACAGGATATAAGACAAAATACTCTCTATATAAACTAAAAAAGAAGTATCATATCTATCCGAGGGAAAAATTCCACCCTTATGGTGCAGTATCTTTAATAAAACTTCCAAGAGGTACTTATGATGAGCTATGGCTTGGTTCTCCAAATTTTAGAGTAATTACAACATATAACCATAGTACATATTATGGAATGACAGCCTATGAATTAGGAGAGTTAGTAGAGGCTAAACGATTAGGAAATAACTATTAAAAAATTCTACATCTTCTTAAAAGTTAAATAGTGCTTCTCTGGCTTATCTCCATATACAGATATAAAAGATTGCTCAATAAGCTTTAGATTGGTTAACTCTATTAACCTCTCCACTCTATGGTAATATTGAGTTATACTCTCTTTAGATTTTTTAAAAACATCTCCAACTCTCTCAAATAGTGTAAACTCTGAATAGTACTCATTATCTTCAAAAAAGCTATCTATAGTGACAAATCTATCTCCACCATCTTTAATAAAAGAGCCAACTGCTATCTCCTTAAAGGCATAGAGAGTATTTATATCACATATAAAATATCCCCCATCTTCTAAAGTATGCTCTACACAGTCTAAAAAATCTATAAGCTCATTATCATCTAGGTAGTTTACCATATCAAAAATTGCAGTAATGATTTTAAATTTTTGGTTTAATTTGCATATATCTATACATCTAGCATCAACTCCTCTATTTTGTGTCTCTTTAACCATAAGAGGACTCAAATCAATACCCATAATTCTCTCTATAGAGGGAAATCTCTCTTTTGCTTGAGCTAGAAATTTACCTCTTCCACAACCAATATCTAAAAGAGAGTTAAATTTAAGTCTATCTAATGTTAAAAAATAGTGGCTATATAGCGTTGGTGTTACCTCATTTACCCCTAATAAATCTTCTACTTTTGAGTATAAATCTAAGGCATTAGACACGACTCTCTACCACTCTATTTATCTTCTCATATAGAGATAGTATCTCATCTTTTTTTGCATAGTATGAGTTTTTATTTGCAATTAGGTGAGCAGATGAATCCATAATATCTTCTGCAACTTTTAGTCCATTCTCTCTCATAGTATTTCCAGTCTCTACAATATCAACAATGGCATCTGCTAATCCAACAAGTGGAGCTAACTCAATAGAGCCATATAGTTTTATTATCTCAACCCCCATAGCCTTTTGGGCAAAATAGTGTTCTGTAATATTTACCATTTTTGTAGCCACTTTAATATTTGGTCTGCTCCAGTCTATCTTATCTTCTTTTTTAATTCCAATTGAAACTTTACACTTTCCTAAATTCATATCAAGTAGTTTTACAATATTTAACTTTTTCTCTTTTATAACATCTAAACCAACCACTCCTATATCAGCAGAGCCTCTCTCTACATATATTGGAACATCTTGATTTCTTACATTTAAAAATCTAAAATCTCCAACCTCCATAATAAGTTCTCGACCCTCAAATTTAAACTCTCTATTAAAAATTTCTGAAAATATATCCAGAGTCTCCTCTGCAATTCTTCCCTTTGGAAGTGCAACTGTTAACATAAACTATCCCTTAGTACTTTTTCTATAAACATTTTAATTGACGGGATTATACCATAGCTTATCCTTAAAAATATAGAAATGGTTACATATTACCGACTTTCATCAAACCTATAACCTTAAACGAATATAATACCAAACCAATTCAAAAATAAGGGAAAAACTATCTGTTTCACAAAAGTAAATAAAATAAAAACAAAAAAATTAGGACATCTAGGCTTAGTAGCAGGAATGTGCAAAGAGCT
>WGAM01000083.1 GCA_015494795.1 Campylobacterota bacterium | reverse complement strand
GCGTATAGTGATATGGATATGGACGGTGTTGATGATAGAGTTGATAAGTGTCCCAATACTCCATTAACTGAATTAGTTGATTTATCGGGTTGTACTATTAAAAAATTAGTTTCACCTCACCATTTTGATATATCTTTAGGAGCGAAATATATAGAAAATAAAGATGTAAAAATAGATACAACTTCTATACAACTTGACTACTACTATAAAGATTTATCTTTTAATCTATATAGTTCATATTTTAGTAGAGATATGTATAACAAAAAAGATAGTGGAGTTGATAATACATATCTAAATGGATACTATAAGTTTAAAGCTACTAATAGATTGAGTTTCAAAATCGGTGGAGGTGTATCTTTTCCTACTTATGATAGTAGTAATAATAGATTAGATTATACACTCTCTTCATATATAAACTACTACTATAATAGTTTCTCCATTTTAGGAGGAGTAGGATATACAGTTATTGGAGATAAAAATACAGATAGCACAATATATAAAAATTCTACATTTTATAATATTGGAGTAGGATACTATTTTAATAATATATTATATAGTACTTTAACATATAATAGTGTATCTAGTATATATACTAACTCTGATAATATTAAAAATATTTCATTATATAATTATTATAAAATAGATAAACACTGGTTTTTAAATTTAAGCTATACACATGGATTAAATAGTATCTCAATGAATAGAAGTGTAGGAGCTAGAGTTGGATACTACTGGTAAAATTTTACTCTTAGAAGATGATTTAGATTTAGGAGAGACTATACTAGATATATTGGAAGATGAAGGGTACAATGTTACTTGGGTCAAAGATGGTATAGATGCATCAGAGAGTACATATCAAGAGAGTTTTGATTTATATATTTTTGATATAAGCGTTCCAAATTTTAATGGATTAGCACTATTAGAGGCTTTAAGAGATGCCCAAGATACTACTCCTACAATATTTATTAGTGCTTTAGTTGATTTAGAGAGTATTTCAGAGGCATTTAGAATTGGAGCAGAAGATTATATTAAAAAACCATTTTTCCCTGAAGAGTTACTTATTCGCATAAAAGCAAAATTTAATAACTATAATAAAAAGATTAGATATAGAGATATTATCTATTATCCTAAATATAGAGAGATTTATAGAGGTAAAGATAGAGTAAATCTAAGCAAAATGCAGATAGAGTTATTTGATTTTTTTATTAAAAATATTGATAAAGTAGTTACAAAAGAGAGAATATTAGATAATATATCTATTAAAAACATATCAGCTCTTAGAGTAGCAATTACTAAATTAAAACAGCTTACAGGCTTAGAGATAAAAAATATTCATGGAGTAGGATATAGGCTTGAGAAGAGTTGAAATAGAGTCTTTTTTAAAGAGTTTTCTACTCTTTTTTCTATCTATGACTCTTCTAATTTTAGCTCTATTTTATATAAATTATCAAAAAGAGTTACAAAATTTAGATAGAGAACTTATTGCTCAGATGAATTTATGTAGTTACACTCTAAATTGTAGTGAATATAAGATAGATTTTATTCCTAAAGTAGATAAATTTACCTTTAGATTGTATAAAAACAGTAAAGAGATATATAGTCTATATCCAATTAAAAAATCAGATGATTTTTTTTTAAAAATATATATACCATATAATATATATAATATAAAAGTATCTATTCTATATAAAAAAACTATAAAAGAGTTATTGGTTACACTACTTATTGTTATAATATTATCTATCCTATTTTCATTCTATTCACTATATCCATTAAGACAAGCTCTTCTTTTAACTAGAGAGTTTATAAAAGATATTCTACATGATGTTAATACTCCAATGGCAACTATAAGATTAAATCTATCCCTACTTAAAAATGAAATTGGAGAAAATAGAAAAATAGGCAGAATTGAGAGAGCTATAGATAATCTTCTACTACTTCAAGAAAATCTTAAACACTATCTACTTTCTCATAAATTAGAGATAGAAAATATTAATCTAAAAAAATTAGTAGTAGATAGAGTAGAGATGATAGAGAAAAACTATCCTAATTTAATATATAATATTGATATAGAGTCCAATATATATATAAAAACTAATAAAAAAGGATTAACTAGAATTATTGATAATATAATTAGTAATTCTTCAAAATATAATATAGCTAATGGAAAAGTAGATATTAGCTATCAAAAAGAGAAAAAGATTTTAACTATATCAGATAGTGGTATTGGCATAAAATATCCATCTAAAGTTTTTAATAGATTTTATAAAGAGCATGATAGAGGTGTAGGCATTGGACTTCATATTGTAAAAAAACTATGTGATGAGTTAAATATTAATATATCATTAGATAGCAAAGTAGGAGTTGGTACAACTATCTTTCTAAATTTTCACTAACACTTCGCTAATACTTTTATAGTATAATAATTTTATTAAAAAATATAAAGGATTTAGACATGAATAGATTAACAATAGGCTCAATTGTAACAGCAACACTTCTTTTAGTTGGTTGTGGAAATAATGGAAGTAGTAGTCCTGCTTCATCATCTCTAAGTGACTCTTCAACTCCTACCAATAATAGTGGAGCAGAGAGTGTAGCTAAAAAGATTGGAAAGGGGTATTATGTTGACTCTGCTGTTGAGGGGGTAGATTATCAGTGTGGAAATGAGAGTGGAACAACAGATAATAATGGAACATTTACTTTTGAGAGTGGAAAAGATTGTAACTTTACTCTAGGTGGTGTTAAGTTAAAAGATATTAATAGCTCTCTACTAGAAGATAATATTACAATATTAGAGACAAATGAGACAGTAGCTCAACTACTTCAAACACTAGATAGTGATGGAAATGCATCTAATGGTATTCAGATACCTAAAGGAATAGGTAAAGTAATCAAGGAGACACTACCATCATCGTCATTAAATAATTTAGATTTAAATCAAGACCTTTTAGAAGCAGTACATGATAGATTAAAGGATGAACTACAAAATGAATACAATGGTAGAGTTGTAGATAGAAATCAAACAATAGCACATTTAAATAGAACCAGAGCTGATTTAGAAGAGAGACATATTAGAACCCATTTAGATGTAGAGGCAGAACATAGAGGTAGAATAAATAGAGATAATAATAATACTTCCAATATAGATAATTCTTTAGAAGGAAATAACCATAATATTGAAGATAGTAATAATACTATGAGAGATACAATAAATAACCATAGAGAAGATATGAATGAAACTATTCATTCTACTACAGATAATAACAATAGTATGAGAGATACAATAAACAATCATAGAGAAGATATGAATGAAACTATTCATTCTACTACAGATAATAACAATAGTATGAGAGATACAATAAACAATCATAGAGAAGATATGAATGAAACTATTCATTCTACTACAGATAATAACAATAGTAT
>WGAM01000082.1 GCA_015494795.1 Campylobacterota bacterium | reverse complement strand
TACCACATCTCTCTGTCTGGTAAAAGTATATTATAAACTTTTAATAGATATGCAACATAATCATATAGATTAGGTAAAGAGTAAAGTATTATATTTTTTTGCTCTTTTGTAATAAATTCTTGAAAAGCATTAGGTTCAGTAGAGAATAAAAATGAAAAAATAGAGCGTTGATTTTGAAAATAACGAGTAAAAATTTCAGATATAACAATAGCAGAAAAAGGATGAATTGGCACAATTTTTTTAAAAAGATTAAGACTACTATTTTTATTTAAAATTGCTTTACTAGAAATGTCAGATATTAAGGATTGTGCTTTCTTTACTATTTCACTATTTTTTAAAGAAATAGTCTCTTTAAATATATTAAGCATCTCATAATAATCATCTTTAAAGATAATATTTTCAAATCGTCCTTGTATTTTATCCCAATCTGTATAACTTATATTAGTAAGAGAGTTAGTATATTCATTAAAAGATTTATGTAAAGAGATAATTAGTTTATAATTCTTTTTTTTATTAATATATTCTGCTAATGTTTGCAAATCAAAAATATCATTTCTATGTATATTATCTAATCCAAATTCTATAAACTTTCCAAACTCATCAATAGAGAAAATTATATCGCTATAGTTACTATTCTTTAAATCCTTATCTATATAAGATAAAGCCTTACTCATTACAAACTCATCATTCTCTTTTAAGTATTTAATAGTTATTTTGAGATACTTATGCTCATATATAGAGTTCTTAAATTGAGATTTAAAAGAGATATGCTCTCCAATGATTTTAATACGAATAAATTCTCTATTTTTAGTAAACTCTTTGCACATATCAAATAACTCTTTATCACTATCTCTTAATTGAGTTAAACAATCTTCACTATCTTTATTTTTTGCTAAAAGTGTATTAATATATAAAAGCAATGAAGATTTACCACAACCAAAAGCACCAATAAGAGCAATAGAATTATGATAATTTAACTTAAAAAGGGTATAGAGTGTATCTTTTGTAGATTGAGTAATAATATAATCTTTACAACTCTCTTCATCATAAATAATATTAGTAGATTTATTAAACCTATTTTTTAAAGTAATTTCGTTTTTATAGGTAAACACTATTATCCTTTATTGTATATCTTGTCTAATATAGAAGACTTATTTATCATCTCTCTAATATAAATTTGTCGAATACCTGCTGTTTCAGAATAGCTAAATTTATTATCTGTTAATTTTTTTAACTTATTTATTTTACTATATAGAGTATGTTCACTCATGCATAAACTTTTTTGAATACTTAACTTTCCTCTTCCTATATCATCAATAGAGATAGAAGTGGCTTCTAAGCCATGTTGTATCTCTATATAATCACATAAAATATATAAAAAAACTTCATCTGAAATAGGAGCTACACTATTAATATTTAAAGAGTAGTTTCCTTGTGATATTTGAGTAATAATATTTAATTCACTCAAAAGACTCATACTATAACTCTCTGTATGACTATTATTATACATTCTTATAAATACATCTATATCAGAATTAATTGTTGTATTTGAAAATTTTCTTTTTTGTTCATCTAACCATAAAGAGACATTATCTAATAGTTCTCTTTTAGAAAATTTATGTGGATAAAATCTATTAAAGAACAGATAATAGAGTGTTGATTTTTCCATATTTTTAACTAAGTTCCAATGTAATATCCAAAGAGTATCAATATCTTCTAAATATGTGTCATATTTTAAAATAGTATCACCTAAAAAAGTAAGACTATTTTCATCAATAAGAGCTAAAACCCTCATCCAATGATGAAGAGATTTCACCATATTACTTCCAAGCCCTAATTTAGTAATAGTTGACCCCATATTAGATAGGGAAAATATGCTGTTATCTTCTTTATAGGCTTCTAGCCCCTTTGTAATCCAATCGATTTTACAGTCAAATTTATCATGACCTGAAAACGATGATTTTATTTTAGACATAGTAATTTTATTCCTTGTATGCTTATAAGTTATTATAAATATTCTTGATTATCCAAATTAGAGCATAATATCTTTTAAAAAAATATTATATTATACTAACCTTATAAACCTCACTCCTGCATAACTTCAGTTATTTAATTAATGATGAGTAGGTTAGGTCATTTTCACATAATCCCAAGCAAAACAAAAGTAAATAAAATACTATCAACCATGAAAATAGAGATAAAATATTTAATAGATGTAAAAGAAGTGCTAGAAGCATTAGCAAGCTTCCAGATTATAGTTTTTAAAAGGAATTAGATTTGTTTTTAAATTGTCTTGACTTTTAGGGTAAAATATTTTTTTTATATTGAGCGTAGGTATATTTACTACATAAGCAAATTTTTACTTATTTATACTTGTTTAGCTATAATTGCATATTAAAATTAGGATTTTTTATGGAAAATAGAACAATAGGATTAATAGGTGCAATTTCAATTGGTATAGGTGGTATGGTGGGAGGAGGTATTTTCGCTGTACTTGGAGAGGCAGTCTCTTTAGCTCATGGTGCAACTTTTATAGCATTTTTTACAGCAGGTTTGGTAGCTCTTTTGACCTCTTACTCATATTCAAAACTCTCTGTGTTTTATCAAAACCGTGGTGGAACAGTTGTATTTATAGATAATGCTTTTAAAAAAAATATTCTCTCAGGTAGTGTTAACTTGATGTTGTGGCTTAGTTATTTAGTTACTATCTCTCTCTATGCTACTGCATTTGCTTCGTATGGAGGCACTTTTTTTAAAAATGGAACAAATCTTTATATAGAGCAGGGGCTTATCTTTATAGCTATCTTTTTGCCAACATTTATAAACTTAATTAGTGCCTCTTTTGTAAGTAAATCTGAATCTATTATTGTATTTATAAAAGTTACACTCCTAATCCTTATTATAGCCTCTGGAGTAAGCTATGTTGACATGGAACATTTTACTCCTACTAATTGGAAATCTCCTTTAGGCATTATTACAGCAGGAATGATTATATTTGTTGCTTATGAAGGATTTGAGCTTATTGCTAATGCGTCAGAAGATATTAAAAATCCTAGAGTAAATCTACCTCGTGCTTTTTATGGTTCAGTTCTTTTTGTGATTTTACTCTATGTACTCATCTCTATTGTGACCGTAGGGGTAGTCCCTGAAGCTCAACTATTAGATGCAAAAGATTATGCTTTAGCTATTGCTGCTAAACCTGCTTTGGGTCAAATAGGTTTTACTATTGTAGCTATTGCTGCACTCCTTTCTACTTTTTCAGCTATTAATGCAACCATCTATGGAAATGCTCGTTTAGGTTTTTTTCTAGCCCATACAGGAGAGTTACCTAAAGTTCTTAGTAAAGAGAAAAATGGAATTCCAAATGTTGGAGTTTGGACTACCTCTATTTTGAGCTTCTTTTTAGCTATTAGTATCTCTTTAACAGAGATTGCTATTATTGCTAGTGCTGGTTTTTTACTTATTTTTGCTATTATTAATATCTCTGCATTTAAACTAGCTAAAGAGATAGGGGCAAATAGAGTAGTTCTCTTTTTGGCTATTTTATGCTCTGTTTTAGCATTAGTAACACTTCTCTTTCATACATATAGTAGTAATCCTAAAGCTGTAGCTGTCTTTTTTATCTTTATACTATTCTCTATCTCTTTTGAGTGGTTTTATGGTAAATTGATTAGGGGGCATTTCTTAGATAGAGAATATTACTAACATGTTCTTACAAATAAAGAGAAATAATAAACTATTCATTAGATAAATATTTCTCTCTTATAGTTCTATTTTATTAAATCTGTAGCTGATACAAAACTATATCCCTCTTTTTCTAATCCATCTATAATCGTTTTAAGATATGCTCTTCTTAGATATGGGTGATAGTAGAAACTTGCTACCCCATCTCGAACAACTTTTAACTTTTTAGCAAATCTAATAGTATCTTTAGGTAGAAGTTTTCTAAAACCATAATTTGGATTATTATCTATATTATGAATATCTTCAGGGATAATTTTATATCCATATATGTCTCTTTGTATTATATATGGATAGAACTGTCCAATAAATCTATTCTCCTTTGTAAGATTACTCTCATTAGGATAGTATGTTACTCTACCATATTGAACAGGATATATATCTCTAATAGCTCGATAGTGGTTAGCTCCTGCCATATAGTGAGGTGCTTCCCATGCAAAAGCCTCTACTCCAATATCTCTTAAAATATCTCTACCCTCTATAGTTCTATTTTTTGCCCACACTTTAGAGTCATTCTCCTCTGGATATAGATATGAGTATGATAAATCTCTATTTTTTATAACACGCATAAATTCAAAATCATCTCCACTCACTCCATCATATGGGTTTGGAATATCTGATATACTACTATCTATTTTACTATATTGATGTGTTGTTCCATGTTGTACAATCTCTATAGCACCAATATCATAAAGCTCTTTTAAGCGACTACCTATAGGAGAGTTAGATATATACTCTGTTGTAGGGATACCACCATTCTCAACCCCTAAAGGGTCTTTATATATTGGTATTGTTGCTACAGAAAATTTAATATTTTTAGACATCATATAGTTAGCAATAGAGTTTAAATCATCTAAGTTAGTTCTTGCATCAACATCTTCTAATCTCATAATAGCTTGATGTAACTCTCTGTGTGGTATCCTTAATATATCATGAAGTAAATCTGCAAATGCTAAATATCTATCCTCTTCAGAGATATATGTAAATGGAATATCTCCAACAAACCAAAAATTATCTGAATTGATAATATATGGAGTTGTATTGTTATTTTCAGTTAGAGTAGAGTATGCCTTTGATAAAATATCTACCTTATCTAAATCTAAAATATTTAATCTATTTAACTCTAAAGAACAATCATAACGCTTATTCTCTTCTAATATACAATTATCTATAATACTACCGGGTGTAGCATAAGGTACAACTCCTTTATATAGCTCTGTATCTTTATATACTACACGGTTATATTTTTGTTTAGATATTTCTCTAAAAGAGAAACCATATCTCTCTTTAAATATAATCCCTTGTAGATTATTATCTGACCAATATTTTTCAAAACTCCATAGATTATAGTTTATCCATACAATAGTTCTATTACTTAATGCAATATCTCTATAGAAGTTTTTATAAGAGTCTCTTTTAGATGAGTTAATATCATATTTATCCATTGCATTATAGGTTGTACCTAGATAGAAGATTGTAGATTTATCTCTTACATCAATAGATTTATACTCATCTACAGGTTTAGCTGTTATATTAATATCAAAATGTCCCAATAGATTTTCTAGTAACATAGCATGAATTTTACCCATATATCCATACTTCCCTACTCTATCATATAATATGAGAACTCTCTTTTTATACCGTTTAGATAATCTAACACTATCAAACTCTCCACTACCTCTTACTAAAAAACTTTTAATAGATATTAAACTATTATTACTATCAAACCCTTTTAAATCTGCCTCTATATCTCTACTAAATGTTCTCCACTTTCCATCTTTTGTAAAAGAGCCTAATCCATAGTGAATATATGTAGAGTTTTTATCTCCACCATAACTCTTATCATCTGGAGTATAATATATATATTTTTCTCCCTTTTTAGTCTCTATTTTGATATATATTATATAATATTCACTATATCTCATACTCCATTTAATAACTCTATATTTTTTTGATATATTGCTATCAGATATATTTAATAGATATCCATTATCTACACCTGAACCACTAAATTCTGTTACATCTTTACCCAATATCTTATCTTTAATTTTTGTTATAGTTGCATTAGGAGGTATATTATCATAGACTATCCAATTATTATCTGCATATAGAGCTGTAAATAGTAATTGTACGAGAAATACCTTAAATAGTAACGATAAAAGTGTTATTTTATAGTTCATTTTGTTTCCTTTTATTAATATTTTCACCTTAAATTGTATCAAATTTAAACATATAATAATGTAAAGTATCATACTATATTATTTTTTATTATAATAATACAAGGAAATGTTATATGGAGACAATTGATTATATATCACTATATTGGTTTATTATTAAACTGATGACATATTTTACAATTATTGTCCTATTTATTAGTGGAGTAGATGATTTTTTTATAGATATATACTACTGGGTGATAAGACTATTTAATAGATTAATTGGAAAAAGTAGATATCCAGATATAACAATAGAGGAGCTACTAACTCACCCTGAAAAACCTTTAGCATTAATGGTTCCAGCATGGAAGGAAGCAGATGTTATTGAGAAGATGTTAATAAATACACTCAAGACATTTAAATATAGTAAACTGCATATATTTGTAGGTACATATCCAAATGACCCAGAGACACAAAAAAAGGTGGACAAAGTTGCAAAAGTTTATAGAAATGTGCATAAAGTTGTAAATAGAACTGCTGGAGGTACAACAAAGGCAGATTGTCTAAATAATATTATTGATTATATTTTTGAGTATGAGAATAGAACTGGTATCTATTTTAACTGCATTACATATCATGATGCAGAGGATATTGTTCACCCTTTAGAGTTAAAATTAGCAAACTATGTAATATCTAGTGAAGGGAATGATTTAATGCAAATACCTGTAGTTCCCTTAACAGCTAATCCTATAAATTTTAATGGGACACACTATCAAGATGAGTTTGTTGAGACAGGTTTTAAAGATATGCTTGTTAGAGAGAGTATATCTGGATTTATTCCTAGCTCTGGAGTTGCTACATCTTTTAGTAGAAGAGCTATTGCTACACTATCAAGGCTAAATAACGGTTTAGTATTTAATACAAAGAGTTTAACAGAGGATTATGATATTGGATATAGACTATTAAAAGAGAATTTAAAACTAAAGTTCGTTACATATCCTATAAAAGTTAGGAGGTATAATAGAAGAGGAGAAGAGGTAGAGGTCGAGGAGTATATTGTATCAAAAGGCTATTTTCCAACTAAATTTATACAAGCTTTTCGTCAAAAATCAAGATGGATGGTTGGAATTATATTTCAAGGTTATAGAGATATTGGTTGGCCAAAAGGGTTAGGATTAAAATATATATTATATAGAGATAGAAAAGCTATATTTACACATATTGCAAATCTATTTGCCTATATTATGTTTATTAATTTTATATTTTTATCACTTAGTTATATTTTAAATGATACAGCATGGCACTTTCCAGAGTTTATTCCAAAAGATAGCTCACTATGGTTATTTTTATACTTTAATTTTCTCTTTTTATCTAGTCGATTTTTTCATAGGTTCTATTTTGTAAATAGATTTTATGGATTATCTTCAGCAATATTAAGTATCCCTAGATTGGTTTGGGGAAACATTGTAAATCTATCTGCTCTTATTCGTGCATTTTCACAATATAAAAGAGCAGAAAAAAGAGATAAAGAGGTTAAGTGGGATAAGACAGACCATGAGTTTCCTGATAATATTGAGATAGCAAAAGTTGCATAGATATGAGATATATATTATCTATTTTAGTAACAACAATATTTCTACTCTCAAATCCAATAGATAGTGCATATAGATGGATAGATAATGAGTATAAAAACTTTAGAGTCTATCCTAGAGTAGATAGGGCAGAGACATTTTTAAAACAAAATAGATTAAAAGAGGCGAGAGGACTTCTTGAAAAATCACTAAAAATTGATAGTAAAAATAGAAAAGCTATTGACCTATTAATTGAGGTATGTATTAGAGAAGAGGATAGTCTATGTGTTGATAGATACTCAAAACTATCAAAAAATCCTAGTTTAGGCTACTACTATAAACATAGAGCAGATATGGCAAAAGAGAGAGGAGAGTATCTGAATGCTATTAAATTTTTAAATAGAGCATTAAGATATAGTTTAAAATATGAAGATAAAATATCTATAAAAAAGATATTATTTGAGCTTTATCTTAAAACTAAACAGTATAGAGAGGCAGATAGATTAATATCTATACCAAATATAAGAGATATAGATATTTTAAAATGGTCAAAGGTGGCACTAAATCTAAATGAGTTAGGTTATGCTTACACCTTAGCATATAGATTACCAGATAAGATTAAGTATCTAAAATGGAAAATAGCAATTTTATTAAGAGAGAAAGATTATAAAGAAGCATCTAAAATAATGGAAAAACTCTATGCTAAAGAGCCATCTATTAAAAATAAAAAAGAGTTGATACATCTATATAGATTAACAAAAAAGTCAAGAGCTATCTTAAATATATATAAAAAGAGATTAGCAAAAGGTTGTGATAGATACGCTTTAGAGTATATATTAGATTTTTATAAAAAGAGAGGATATAGAAAAAAGAGAAACAGGATATTAGAAAAATACTATCCATATAGATGTTTAAGTAGAAAAAAAGCGATGATTTTATCTATGGAGTTTTTAAAATATCTAAAAGATAATGATTTAGAGAGATTTAATAGAGTAGCATTAGATATTAGCAGAAAGATAAAAAATAGAAAAAATCTAATTAAATTTTATATAAACTTTGGGCTAAAAGATAGATTAGTTCCAATATATAAAAATATACTACTTAAAGAGGGGTGTAATAGAGATGCACTCTATTTCCTTTTAGACTATTATAAAAATAGTAAATATATAAAGAGAGATATATTAGAGAAGATATATCCATATAGATGTTTAACAGCTAAAGAGAAAAATAGACTCTCTTTAGAGCTATTAACTCTTTTAGATAAAAATGAGATAGACAAAAAGAGATTAATCCTCTCAAATTTGGATATAGATTATCTAAATAGTGATAATCTTCTATATATATCAAATCTATATTATGATTTAGAAGATTATAAGAACTCTATTAAATATGGGTTATTATATTTAGAAAAATACCAAAATAGTATTAAGGCACTAAAGAGTATTGGATACTCATATAGAAAGTTAGGAGAGAAGAAGTTAGCATTAGACTATTTAGATAGAGCATTTCAGTTAAATCCAAGTGACTATCAACTATTAAAAGATATTGGTTATCTATCCTTTGATTTAAAACTATATAATAGAACAGTTTACTACTGGTCAAAATATCTAAATAGAAATAGAGATATAGAGTTAGAGTATCAATTAGTTAAACTCTATAAAAAGCTAAATAGAGTAGAAGAGGCAAAAGAGAGACTAAGAGAGTATGAGAGATTAACATCTAATTATGATTTAGACTACTATCTGCTAAAAGCAGAACTATATCCAGAAGATAGATTAAAATACTATAGAGAGGCTTCTAAACTTACTAATAATAAATATGTAAAATATGAGTATATTCGCCAACTTAAAGAGCATCATAGAGATTTAGAGGCTCTTAATTTAATGGAGAGATTTGTAGATGAACACCCAGAGAATTTAGAGTATAAAAAAGAGTTAGCATATATGTACTATAAGATGAAAAGAAAAGAGAGAGCTATTAAAATCTTTAAAGAGATATTAGATGAGAGTATAGATATGCCAATATATGAGAGAGAGAATATAAAACATCTAATTACAGATAATTCTAAAAAAATTCATATCTATTCTGTTCAATCTGCTAGATTAAACTCTACTAGAGATGAAGAGGAGAGTATATCTCCTATTAACTCATCAAACTATAATGGTTATGGAGATATACAAATATCTGTAGATTACTCAAATTATACTATATATGGAGAGATTTCACATAAACATAAAAATATAGAAGAGACTATTCAACCTACGATTGGAGTTAAATATAAACCGATAAGAGATAAAGAGATATATATCTCTGCTCAAAAGCTTATAAAAGCTGGAGAGTTATCAAGAGATGATACTCAACTTAAAACATCAATAGGTATATCTTCTTCTAATAATAGTGATATTGAACAAGATTTATATATGGAGGGGTCATATTTTATAGAGTCAAAATCTACTAATATATATGCCAATTATGAGTTGGGAAGAGAATATGAAATTAGTAGAGATAGTAGAATAGAACCATATATTACAACAGGAGCCACATATAATAATTATGATAATAAATCTAACTCAAAATTAGATATTGGTGTAGGTGTAGCATTAGATATTAAATCGGGAGAGAGTAGATATAAGATAGATAATTATAGAAATAGATTAAAACTTGAAGTGAGAGAAAAATATGGTGGAGATAGCAGAGATGATGAGAGTTTACGATTACAGTGGGAGTTCTTCTATTAAGATACTCTTTTTTATATCCATATTAGTAATTTTAATTTTAAAAGGTGTATCAACTAATAAAAAAGCACCTATCACATCAATATTTTATCAACCTCTATTAAAAGATAAGATGGATTGGAACTCTATATTTCAAAAATTAAAAAAGGCTCATATAAAAACTCTAATATTACAGTGGAGTAGATTTGGAGATGTAGATTTTCTAAGAGATAGAAGATGGTTAGAGGAGATTTTATCTAATGGAGAGAAGTATAATATAGATATAGTAGTGGGATTATATGGAGATGATAAATATTTTAAAAAGATAGAGAATAGAAAACTAAATATTAAATCATATCTAAAGGTATTAAAAGATAAAAATATAATACAAGCTAAAAGAGTCTATAGGATAGCAAAAGAGTATAGCTCTTTTAAAGGGTACTATATATATGATGAGATAGATTATATAAATTTTAAAAATAGAGAAAAATCTCTAAAAAAATATTTAAAAGGGTTAAGTAAATCTATAAAAGAGATTTCAAATCACCAAATATATATATCTGCATACTTTTCTAAAAATATCTCTGAAGTTGAGTATGCTAAGATATTATCTAATGTAATTCAAAAAAATTATATACTATTTCTTCAGAGTGGTATTGGTGCAAAACTAGTAGATATAAATAGAAGTAGTAGATATATAAAAATATTCTCAAAAGAGTTTGAAGGTTTATTTATACCTATTGTAGAG
>WGAM01000081.1 GCA_015494795.1 Campylobacterota bacterium | reverse complement strand
TTTATCAGCATAATAGTTACAAATATTTTTTATCAAATTTATATAATACTTTTCTTCTATAATACCAACTTCACTAAGTTTTGTACCTAAAAATAATATTTCATCCCTTTTAATTGACAGTTCTTTTCTATCAGCAAAGATTTTTTTATAAGAATTTATAAATATACTCTGATTTTCTAATGCTTTCATCTTATACATAGTGAACAAATTATAATTTATAGAGTTTGTAAAGTTACTTTGAATAGATAAAGTTTTTGCTCCATCATCCAATAAAATGATACTCTCTCTATTAAACTGTTTCATTATAAGATTAAAAAAACCTGATTCATAGTTACCTATAAAAATTTTATCTATATTTATTTCAAAGAGATACTTATATTTATAAAAAACAAGTTGACAATAGTCATACAATGTTCTGTTTATTGTACGAATATGCAAATATTTTATATTTCCTTTATCAATATTCAGTAACTTCAATAAATTTATTATTTGTTTATCACTAGCTTCATTATCTGATAATCTGACTATATAGCTATAGTTTTCAAGATTAAAATAAGATACTGCCTCGTATGCATTTAAAAGTTGCAATGGTGACTCTATAAATAATAATGATTTTTTATTCAAAATAAACCTCAGCAATCTTAAAATCAATCTCTTCATCAATATCAATAGAAGTTTCTCTATTCATTATATAAGCAAAAATATTTTCTTTTAAAAAAAAACTTTCTTCTTCTAAAAGTTTATCTGTATTACAAATATAAATAGCTCCATTAAGTCTAAAGTATTTTTCTAAATCTTGAGAGCGTTTATTTAAAACTTCATCTTTTAAAAATCCCTTCATAGACAAACTATCATCTAAGGTATTTGACCATAAGGGAGAATGATCCATTTCACAAACACTCACTACTGCATCTGCATTTTTATCTTCCAAAAGCTCAATTGCTTCATTAATATGTTTTTCATTTCTTAAAGGACTTGTGGGCTGTAGTAGAATAACATAATCATACTTTTTAGTATTCTCTATCGTATGCTTAATAGCATCAAAAGAAGTAGCTATATCACTAGCTAACTCATCAGGTCTCTTGATTGTTAAAGCACCATATTTTTGTGATATAGCTAGTATCTCTTCATCATCACTTGTAACAACTACCCTATCTATATATTTACTTTTAAGTCCTGCCTCTATACTGTATGCGATTAGTGGCTTTCCGTTTAAATCAAGTACATTTTTACGAGGTAATCTTTTACTTCCACCCCTAGCAGGAATAATGGCTAAAAATGTTTTATTTTTATACATTAAAACACCTCATAGTATTCATCATTTGCTTTTTTAAACTCTTCAACTCTTCCTATATCTAACCAATACTCGTGTATGGGAAAAGAGATACTTTTTATTTTATTCTCAATAAATTTTTCAAATAAAGTAGGCATATCATAAAACTCATCATTTGGAATATATTCCAAAACATCAGGACTTAAAATATAAACTCCTCCACTTACAAAAAAACTATAAGTAGGTTTCTCTTCTATATTAAGAATATCTATTCCATCAACATCAACTACACCGTAAGGTACTTGAAAATCATACTCTCTTACACCCATTGTTGCTACAGAATTATTAGATAAATGATACTCCATCATATTTTCAAAATTAATATTGGTAAGTAAATCCCCATTCATCACAAAAAATGGCTCATTAAACTTATCTCTCATTAAACTTAAAGCTCCAGCCGTCCCCATTCTTTTTTCTTCATGAATATACTCTATATTTACACCAAAATTACTACCATCTTTAAAGTACTCCTCTATAATCTCAGATTTATAGCTAACCGAAAGTATAATATTTATAAAACCATATTTTTTAAAATTCATTATGATAGTCTCTAAAATAGGTCTATTCCCTACTTTTAACATTGGCTTTGGAGTATGTTCTGTCAATGGTCGGAGCCTTGTTCCTAAACCACCTACCATCAGTACCACTTTATTTGTTTTTAATGTTGGTTTTAATAGCTCATTCACCTCTTTTATATCTACAAGTATTCCATCTTTATCAACAATAGGCATCTGATAAAGTTTTTTCTCTGTTGCAACCTCTAATATATACTCTTTACTATCTTCAACAGAACATACCGTAGGAGTTTTAAATATAATCGTCTCAATACTATCTTTTAAAGATAGATTTTTAAGTAATCCTCTTCTTATATCTCCATCTGTTAGCGTTCCAAGTAATTTATTTTTCTCGTCAACAACTAAAGCAATTCTCATAGCCCCACTATCAATAACCTCTAAAGCCTCTTTGATTGTTGATGTTGGTTTTAAAAGTATATCTTTATAACTTCTCATAGCATATCTTCTTTATATATATCTAAGATTTGACAAACATCATTAAACAATTTTTCGGTAAAATCTAAAACCTCTTTTATCTCTTCTCTTGATGGTATTTTTTTGTGTGGAGTTGGATATTTTAATTTAGTGTTATAAGTAGTAGCAATAGCTAAAAATCTAATGTCATCTTCATCTAAATACAATCTATAATTTACCATTTCATAAATTTCTATTAAATTATGAGATTTTTTAATCTTTTTATTATCATAGGCTAAAATAGACTTTAGAAGTTTCTCTAAACTCTGTTGCAAAACATATCCAATAGTATCTGTATAATGATTTGCTTCAAAAAGGATAATTACTCCATTTAAATCATGATAAGATTTTTCTAACCACTCTTTAGCACTCTGTTTATTTGGCATATAATACTTTCCCTTTTTGCAATATATCTACTTTATAAAAATAATCATCCGAATTTTCAACATTTTCACTACTATCAGACAATACATCAAAAGCAATCTTTTCTTTTTTCATTAAATCTCTCAATCTCATTAATGCTTCTACTTCAATATCTTCATCTTTTATTAAAAATAGATCAATGTCACTATCAACACTAGGTTTACCGTATGCATATGACCCAAAAAGAATAATCTTCTCTGGCTTTAATGGTTTAAGTCTTTCTACTATCTTTTGTTTTAATTTTTCTATCTCTATTTTATTTTCTTTCATGATATTCTCCAATTTTTATATTCTAACATATTTCCTTAAATATCATAAAATGATTTTTTCAAAATATTTTTTAAATCTATAGTTTTTAAAATATTTTTTATCTCTAAACTAGCTCCACCACTACCATAAGGATTTTTAACTTTTACCAACCCACCTCGAAACTCTTTGGAATAGAGTTTTTTAAAGGCATTCTCTATAGAGCTTTTAGTAACATCACAATCAATCACACTATCAGCCATAATACGACCTTTCTGTCTATCACCAATATTAATAGTAGCTATTTTAAAAGAGGGGGCTTCTGTCAAACCACTAGAGCTATTTCCCACTACTGCATCTACATATTGCAAAGCACTTAAATATCGAAGTTGTCCTAAAGAGGTAAAAGCTACTGATTTATAACTATTGGAACTTACATATTCGTCTATCAAACTATTAATAACTCTACCATCTGTATCGCTATTTGCCTTTGTAAAAATAATATGTGTATCTTCTAACTCATCTACAACATCAAGTAAAATTTGAAACTGCTCTTTAGCTGTTGAACTCTCTAATGTTACAGGATGAAAAGTAACCAATATATTTTTTTTATTTAATTTAAAATCTATAGAGGCTTCAAACTCCTCTTTTGAAAGAAGTTTTAACTTCTTAATATTGTCAATTCCAAGACCTCCAACATTAAAAACTCTACTAGGGTGTTCACCTAACTGAATAACTCTATTTCTGTACTCATCTATAGCTGTAAAGTGTAAATGACTCATCTTTGTAATACTATGTCGTATAGATTCATCAAATGCCCCCTCAGTAGTCTCTCCTCCATGCAGATGAGCAATAGGAATATTGGCTATCATTGCAGAAGCAACAGCTGAAAAAATCTCATATCTATCGCCTAAAACTACTAAAATATCAGGCTTTAAATCCTCATAAGCTTCTGAAAAAGAGATTTGAGCTAAACCCATAGATTTTGAAACACCTATAGCTGTATCAGAGGAGAGAAGCATCTCTATCTTTTTATCTATTTTAAAATCTTTTTCAATCTCTTTATAAGTCAATCCAAACTCAGGACTTAGATGCATACCTGTAACTATCAATTGAAGTTCTAAATCTATATCTTCTTCTATCTCTTTTATAAGCCAATACAAAAGCCCATACTCTGCACGAGTACCAGTTACTACACATATTTTTCTTTTAGTCATATTGGTTCATCCTCTTTATAATCTTTAGTTGCCACTGAACCAATAATTTCATCCCATCTCATAGGATTTATACCATTACTCGGTCTTTTAATTGCTAAATTATTTTCGGTAAAAACCTCTCCTTTTTTTATACTACAGGAGGCAACAATAGATTTTCTTGCTATTTCAATATTAGGTATTTCACTTTTACTTGGCTTCTTAACCTTTGAACCTAGAGCAACCTCTATATTTCTAATCGCTTTTACCATTGCCTTTAATTCATCTGGTTCTAGAGAAGCTTTATGGTCTGGTCCTTCCATAGATTTATCTAAAGTAAAATGTTTCTCTATAACTGTTGCACCCAAAGCTACAGACGCTATATCTACCTCTATTCCTAAAGTATGGTCACTATAACCATAGGCAATATTAAAAGTATTACCAATAGTCATCATTGCTCTTAAGTTTACATCTTCCATTGGAGTGGGATACATAGTATTTGCATGAAGGACAGTAATATTCTCTTTTGGAGTACCTGCTTCTATCAATACATCAAGTGCATCTTCTATTTCGCCAATATCTGCCATACCAGTTGAGAGAATTACTTGCTTTTTTAAAGCACCAATTTTTTGCAAATATGGTAGATTTATAATCTCTCCACTTGGAATTTTAAAAATGGGTAACTCTAAGCTATCTAATAAATCAATACTATCTAAATCAAAAGGGGTAGATAGAAACATAATATTTTTATTATTACAATAGTTAATTAACTCATAGTGTGTATCAATATCTAATTCTAACTTTTTAATCATCTCAAATTGAGACTCGTTAGAACCAGTAGTCTTTTTTTGATACTCTGCCTTTTGTGCATTTTTAGAAACTAAATTTTCTGTTTTAAATGTTTGAAACTTTACAGCATCAACTCCTGCTTCAACTGCAACATCAATAAGCTTTTTTGCAAGTTCAATTGAGCCATTATGATTAACTCCTGCTTCTGCTATAATAAAAACACTCATTTAAGTAGACTCCCTGCTTTGTTAAATCCATTGACTATAATATACTCTTTAGTTGTTGCATTACTACCTACAAAACTGTTAGCTTTTACCGTACCCCCACCATTAATAACCGTAGCCGTAGATATATGACAATGCTCCTCAATAGTTACATCATGTTCAATTAAAGCTTTAGTATTAATTATACAATTTACTCCAACAGTGGCATCTGCATTGACTAAAGCATAGTGATGAACAACTGTTCCCTCTTTTACTATTGCATGTTTTGAAACATAAGCCAAAGGGGAGACTATTACAGGTAATTCATAACCGATTTCTTTTAGAATAGTAAAAAGTTTTACTCTTAAACTATTTGACTTTATTTGTCCTACTGTCACAAGAGCATATTTATATTTTAAAAATAGCTCTTCTAAATCATCATCACAGCCTATGACCTCATAGCCTAAAACTTTTTTACCTATTAACTTTTTTTTATCTACAATACCTGCTATAGTATATTTACCCTCTTGTTCTATAACATCTATTACAGCTTTACAATGACCCCCACCACCGATTAAAAGAATTTCATTCATTATAATACCACCGAACTAGAAATATTTACAACTCTATCTGCCAACCACTCAGCATTAGACAAGTCTCCACATTGTGCATCTTTAAACATCTCTAACTTATTCATAAGTCTCCAAATAGAACGGGTCATAACTCCATTATCATTAGTATATTTTAAAAATTCATCTCTTTGCTCTCTATCTTTTAATATAACTGCATTGAGCCAATAGTTTGACTTCACCTCTTTTGGTTCAGTTATAAACTCTATCTCTAAATCTTTAAAAAACGCTTGATACTTATGAGCTAACTCTCGTTGTTTTTCTATAAAAAGCTCTAAACTCTCCATCTGTGCCACACCTATAGCCGCAGCAAGATTAGTCAAACGATAGTTATATCCTACCTCATCATGAATATACTCATAAGGGTGAGGAACTTTTGCTGTAGTGGTAATATGTTTAGCTCTCTTTGCTAACGCTTCATCATCAGTTACTATCATACCCCCACCACCTGTGGTTATAATCTTATTTCCATTAAAAGAGAAGACTCCTACTTTTCCAAAAGTTCCTGTATGCTGATTTTTATAGTAAGAACCTAAACTCTCTGCTGAATCTTCTACTACTGCAATATTATATTTGTCACAAATGGCTACTATCTCATCTATCTTACAAGCATGTCCAAAAGTGTGCATGGGAACACAAGCTTTTATAACTCTATTCGTACTTCTATTGATACACTCATTATCTTCATTTACAAAAGTAAACTCTTCTAAAAATTCCTCCAATTTAGAAGCAGATAGTCCAAGAGTATCTCTATCTACATCAATAAATATTGGTGTAGCATTACAGTAAGCAATAGCATTTGCAGTAGCTATAAAAGTAAGTGGTTGCGTAATCACTTCACACTCTTCATCTACTCCAACAAGTTTCAGTCCAATATGTAAAGCCGAAGTTCCATTAGAGGTTGCTACTGCATATTTAGCCCCTACAAACTCTGCTAACATCTCTTCAAATTGTGTTACATACTTTCCGACACTAGAGACAAAGGTAGAGTCTATAGCTTCATTAACATACTTTTTTTCATTGCCAAGAAATTTTGGTTCATGAAGAGGTAAAAACTCTTTTGTATTATAAATATTTTGAATAAATTCTACAGTACTTTTATACATTACTACATCTTCCCATCTAAATATTTACCTGTCTCTTTATGCCCAAAATCAGGAATAAGTTTAAAAAATTCTTTAACAATATCTTCTTTAGTCCAAGAGAGATTTTGTTTATAACTCTTTATACTATTTTCAAAACTCTTTAACTTCTCTTCATCAAAATTAATCTTATTTTTAATTACACCAAGATTTATAAAATGCTCCATATCTAAAGTTTCGTTATCTGTAAAAAACTCCTCAAAGTCTTTCTCTCCTGTTGTATCACTAGATGTAAATAGACAAGGGTATTTTCCCTCTTTTGGCAATGTTTTAGCTAATGCTCTAGCCTCATCTTCATCTTTACATAGATAAGGTTCATAGCCTAAATTTTCAAGATATTTTATAGCAATATCAGCAAAAGAGATTAGATTAAGCTGCTTACTTAGTTTTGGGAAAAATATATCTCTATTTTCTCCAAAGATACACGACATCAAACAAAGCTCTCCACTCTCTTGTGGTGTTACAAAGTATCTCTTAATATCATTTGGTGCAACAATAGGTTGCTGTTTTTGTATGCGTTGATTAAAGCCATGAAGCAGTGAACCATCAGAAAAAGCAACATTAGCAAATCTAGCCATAGAGACATTAATATCTTTTGATTTTCTATGAACAAACATTTCCATAATTCTCTTACTTGCCCCCATCATATTTACAGGGTTAGCAGCTTTATCGGTAGAGACACAAAAATATTTTTTTGTACCATTATCTATTGACTGCTTAAGTGTTTTATCAGTATTAAAGATATTGGTTTCAATCATTCTCATAAGTGTATAGGGGTCTTTTTCGCTTCGTACATGTTTTAAGGCAGAGAGATTTAATACATAGTCATACTTGCTATCACTCTTAATAAAAGCATCATACTCAAACGAACCAATATCTAAAGCAAATGTTTTAAAATCTCCATCTATATAACCAAAAGAGGAGCGAATATCTCGAACCAACTCTACCATATTGTTTTCACTAATATCTACAACATGAAGTTTTTTTGGATTTCTTTTAAATATCTCTTTTGTTACAGCTTGACCAATAGACCCTGCTCCACCAATTACAAGAAATGAGGAAGAAGATACTATCTCTTTTAATTTTTTATTATAATTTTCAATATCTTGTGAAAAGAGTTCTTCATCGCGTCCTATTAGATTTAAAATATTATTCATTTCTTTCCTAAATATTACTATTAAATACATCAAGAGTATATAAAAAAAGAGGGGATAAGTTACTCTCATCTCATAACCTCTCTCTTATCTATCTTTGATAGTCCACCCTATGAATGAGGTGGATTCTTCATCCATAGCCTAAAAAACTATTTTAAGTGAAGTATTTAAAGTCAGGTATACCCTACCATAAACATCTCCAATAATTAATATTAATATTTTACAATTTTTTTATTAAATTAAAATTAAGGGGGGTAACTCTTTACTTTTATCTGACTCAGACTAAAAAAATCTTTTTTTAGAGGATTAATCATAATTTATTATCTGAAGAGATATAGAAATTACTTCCTATAATCAATAATCTCTACATCTATAATATCATCACTATCTTTTTTATCTGATTTATCTATTCTCTTTTTAAATGGTATGTTAATACCCATCTGTAGAAATAGAGAATATAGAAGTAAAATT